>DATKJS010000001.1:0-9408 GCA_035543515.1 Terriglobales bacterium
GAACTGATACCGCCGCTCCCAACCGAGCCTCGGCGGATGCCGTCGCGTCGCTCGTCGCGAAGCCTCGTCAGCAGCAGGACGAAGGCGGTCGCGCGCTCCCGCATGACTCGGCACGCCGTGGTCGTGACGTCCGGATCCGGCAGGGACTTCCCGATGTCTTCGATCCGATGGACGAGGCGATCGATGTCATTCATGACTTCCACTTCCCGCGTGGATCCCGAATGGAAAGCGCCCGGCGGGCCGGCTCGGGAACAGCCGGTGTTCGGTGATCAGCCTACGCCGGGCGAACTACACATTAAGTCTATCGTACTCGGGAGTTGTGTTGCGGATATGTTGCGGCTTTCCGGCTTGAAATGCTCCGATAGCGTCCCGTACTGCGGCCGCAAGTCCTTCAAATCCAATGTTCGCAACCTCCGGCGGCAGCTGTCACGCCGGAGGTCGCGAGTTCGAGTCTCGTCGGCCCCGCCAACCTCTATCCCCGAAATGCCAACCTCATCCGGGACCCCTGTTGGCTGCCTAAGAGGGGTTTGGGAGATTAAGATTCAGTGATTCCTGGGGAGCGTTCTGGCATCAACGCTCTTAGTGAAAATCCCCTGCAGGATCAGTAGTCCTGACAGGGCAAAAATAAGCGGGCAAAGCTTGAACGGCAACAAGCTGATTTTGAAGCCCGTGAACAGGGATACCCCGGCCAGGCAAAAAAGCATGACGGCGGCGGATCCCAGTACGATTCGTGCGATTCTGCCCGGCGCCCTTTCGGCCAGGGCGACGGAAATGACAAGGATCCCGATGAACGCCAGGGTCAGTCCTTCGTTGACCCACTCCATGAGGATGATGTTCCTGTTGTCTTCAGAGATGTTCATAAAGCCCTTAACGACTGCCATGGTAGGCGACACATGCATGACTCCCCATGTCAAGCACATCAACCCGCCGACAACGATCAAAACTCTTCTAGGGTTTTTCATCTGTGAAGCCAATTCCTTTAAAGAAGACAATTGACATTTATTTCATTAAATCGTTCTGAATCCAGTCCCTGATCTCATCCCGGGAACGGCGGAAGCAGGCCAGGATCTCCTCGTCCGTTCCGGTACACGCCGCTGGATCGTCGAAGGCATGATGGATGTACTCTTTGCCGCCCAAAAAGAAGGGACAATCCGTCTGCTTGTCGTCGCAGACCATGACGACGTAGTCGAACCGCTGGCCCTCGAACACGTCGATGCTCTTCGAGCGATGCCCGCTGATGTCGATCCCGATCTCGGCCATGGCCTTAATGGCCCCGGGATGCACCCTTGTCGCCTCCGTCCCCCCACTGACAGCTTGGAGCCGATCTCCATACAGGGCGTTGACCAGGCCCTCGGCCATCTGGGACCGGGCCGAGTTGTGGACGCAAATGAACAAGACTCTCTTTTTCTCCATGACACCCCTCCTGTTCAACGTATTGCCGCTCTCGGGCGCCGGCCGACCCGGCTGCCTTCGCCCATCAGTTGCTCGCCTCCATCCGGACTTCGGCGGGATAGTACCTGCGCTTGAAATACAGGGCAACGTTGACCAGGCCGATCATGACCGGGACCTCGATGAGCGGGCCGATAACGGCCGCGAAGGCTTCGCCGGAGTTGATCCCGAAAACGGCCACGGCCACGGCGATCGCCAGCTCGAAGTTGTTGCTGGCAGCCGTGAACGACAGGGTCGCCCCCTTGGCATAGTCCGCGCCCGCCTTCCGGCTGATGAAGAAGGAAACGAGGAACATGATCAGGAAATAGATGAACAGCGGCACGGCGATGCGCAGGACGTCGAGCGGGATCTTGACCATGAATTCGCCCTTGAGCGAGAACATGACGACGATCGTGAAGAGCAGGGCGATCAGGGTGAGGGGGCTGACCTTCGGGATGAACTTCTGCTCATACCAGGTCTTCCCCTTGATCTTCAGCATGGTGAAACGGGTGGTCAGGCCGGCGAGGAAGGGGATGCCCAGGTAGATGAAAACGCTCTTCGCGATCTGTCCGATCGTGACGTGGACTGCGGTCCCCTTGAGCCCCAGCCAGGTCGGAAAGACCGTGATGAACGCATAGGCGTAAACCGAAAAGAACAGGACCTGGAAGATCGAGTTGAAGGCGACGAGGCCCGCAGCGTATTCCGTGTCCCCCTTGGCCAACGCGTTCCACACGATGACCATGGCGATGCAGCGGGCCAGGCCGATCAGGATCAAGCCGTACATGTAGTGCGGATAGCCTCGAAGGAAGATGACGGCGAGAGCGAACATGAGGAGAGGGCCGATGATCCAGTTCTGGACGAGGGACAGGACAAGGACCTTGACGTTCTTGAAGACGTCCCCGAGCTCCTCGTATTTCACCTTGGCCAGGGGCGGGTACATCATCAGGATGAGGCCGATGGCGATGGGAATGTTCGTCGTCCCCGATTGGAACTTGTTGATGAATCCCACCACGGCCGGGACGAGGTAGCCTAGCCCGACGCCGCCGGCCATGGCCAGGAAGATCCACAGGGTCAGGTAGCGGTCGAGGAACGACAGCCGCTTCGTTTCTATCTGCGGCATCCGGAAATCCCTTTCGTGATCGTCATCCGCATCTTCGCTTCCGCCCCTCAGCGGCCGCCAACCGCCAATCCTTGGGCTTGACGGCCTTGACGCTGAGGCTGAGAACCGACGAGACATGTCCCATCAGCTCTTCCTGCGGGAGATTCAGCTTCTTCACGACCTCGGGAACCAGCGAATCCTCGAGCACGAGCTCGGCGGGGAAGACCTTCTCGCTCACGACGGCGACGTCCTTGAACCCGGCCTTCCGGATCGCGCTCAAGTAATCGCTCTTGAGGAGAGCGCCGGCGATGCAGGCCACGTATGCCTCGACGGATTCCCGGACGGCCTGCGGCAGCGGCTTCTTCAATGCCAAGTCGGAGACCATCATTCGGCCGCCGGGCCGGAGAACCCGGAACGCCTCGCGAAAGACCCGGGGCTTGTCCGTCGACAGATTGATGACGCAGTTGGAGATGATGACGTCAACGGAATTGTCAGCCACGGGAAGGTTTTCGATCTCCCCCAGCCGGAACTCGACGCCCGTTGCCCCGCTCTTCCGGGCGTTCTCCCGGGCCCGGTCGAGCATTTCGGGTGTCATGTCCACGCCGATGACGCGGCCGGACGGGCCGACCTTTCGGGCCGCAAGGAAGCAATCGATGCCGGCCCCCGACCCCAGGTCGAGGACGGTTTCGCCTGTCTTCAGGCCGGCCAGCGCCGCCGGATTTCCGCAACCCAGGCCGAGGTCGGCGTCCTCGGGGATGGCCGCGAGCTCTTCGGGCGAATAACCGACCAGGCGGCTGGTCCCTTCCTGGCTCAGACCGGGCTGTCCGCATCCACAGCGAGGAGAAGCCGGGGCGCAGCAGGGCCCCTTCGTTTTGGCCGCCGTGGCATACCGGTCCCGGACGTGTTTCTTGATTGCGTCGTCTTTTGAGCCCATCTCCGGTCTCCTTCAGTCAATGATGTCCTTCATCAGGGGACCGAGCCTCCCCCGGACCATGCCCGTGAGGTCGTCGGCCTTGATGAGCGTCATGCAGCAGACCTTCTCTTCCTTCCTCCACAGGATGAGGGCGAGCTTGTCCCCGGGTCTGATTCCCGCAGCCTCACGCACCTCCTTGGGGAGCACCATCTGGCCCCTGTCATCCACGCCGATAAGGGCCTCCACCCGGCAACACTCTTTGTCTTCACTCTTCGCATGGACGGCCATTAACCCACCTCCTGAGAAAGCCACTTTATCATAATATTCAGAATTATCATATTATTCTGACTATCTTCTGTCAAGCCCTTTTTTTCGACCGCGGTGAAGGGAGCCGAACAAGCCGACATTCCCGGACGCGGCTGGGCCAGCCGAAGAGCGGCAGGCACACGGGCCTCTCGCGCCGCGGTCGCGGGCTCGAGGCCCGCCGGGGCAAGGCGAACCGGAACCGGCGAACCCGCCTGTCAACGAAAAGCCCCCTCATTACGTATATACTAACAGCATGCCTGCGCATCATCCCACCCGGTCTTTTCGGAGGAATTCATGACGCCTTTCGCCGCCCGCTTCTCGAGGCCTCTCTTCGGCCTTCTCCTTGTCGCCGCCTGCCTGGGGAGCGTCGTCCCGCTCCTGGCCCAGGACCGGCCGCTCTGGCTCCGCTATCCGGCCATCTCGCCCGACGGGCAGACCATCCTCTTCTGCTACAAGGGCCACATCTACCGCGTCCCAGCCTCGGGCGGCCGGGCCGTCCCGCTGACCATCGGCGAGTCCTACGACTACAGCCCCGTCTGGAGCCACGACGGCAAGCTCATCGCCTTCGCCTCGGACCGCTACGGCAACTTCGACGTCTTCGTCATGCCTGCCGCGGGAGGCGAGGCCGCCCGCCTGACCTGCCATTCGGCCGACGACATCCCCTCGAGCTTCACCGCCGACGACACGCGCGTCCTCTTCAGCTCGACCCACCAGGACCTGGTGACGAACGTCCAGTTCCCGATGGGCGTCTTCCCAGAGCTCTACAGCGTCCCGGTCAAGGGCGGCGAGGCCGCGCTCGTCCTGACCCAGCCGGCCATCGCGGCCACGGTCAACCCGGCCGGGGACAAGATCATCTATCACGACCAGAAAGGCTTCGAGGACAACTGGCGGAAACACCACACCTCCTCCGTGACCCGGGACATCTGGGTCTATGACCTGAAGACAAAAAAGAACACCCAGCTCACGACCTTCGCCGGGGAAGACCGCAACCCCGTCTTCGACGCGAACGGCGACGATTACTACTACCTGAGCGAGCAGAGCGGCTCGTTCAACGTCTACCGCAGCTCCTTGAGCCGGCCGGCGCAGTCCACGGCCGTGACCTCCTTCACCAAGAATCCCGTCCGCTTCCTGACGCGCTCCTCCGCGGGCGTCCTGTGTTTCGGCTACGACGGCGAGATCTACACCCTGGCCTCCGGCGCCGCCGGCCCGCGCCGGGTCGAGGTGCGGGTCGCCGAGGACCTAGGCCAGGTCCTCCAGCGGACCGTGCCCGTCCAGGGCGGCATCACCGAGATGCGGCTCTCGCCGAACGGCAAGGAGATCGCCTACGTCTTCCGCGGCGAGGTCTTCGTCGGCAGCGTCGCCGGCGGCGTCGCCAAGCGCATCACCAACACCCCCTGGCAGGAGCGCAGCGTGAGCTTCAGCCCCGACGGCCGCAGCCTCGTCTACGCCGCCGAGTGCGACAACAACTGGAACGTGTACATGACCTCCATCGTGCGCAAGGAGGAGCCCTACTTCTACGCCTCGACGGTCCTCAAGGAAGAGCCCGTCGTGGCCACCCCGGCCGAGGAGTTCCAGCCGGCCTTCTCGCCCGACGGGAAGGAGGTCGCCTACCTCGAGAACCGGGTCGTGCTCAAGGTCATCAACCTGGCCACCAAGCAGACGCGGACGATCCTGCCGGCCGAATGCAACTATTCCTATTCCGACGGCGACCAGAGCTACCGCTGGAGCCCGGACGGCAAGTGGTTCCTTGTCCAGTTCGGCTACGTGCGGCTGTTCACGCCGCAGGTCGGGCTCGTTTCGAGCGACGGCAAGGGCAAGGTCGTCAACCTGACCCGGAGCGGCTTTGCCAATATGGACCCGCACTGGGGGATGGACGGGACGATGACCTATTTCGGCTGCACCCGCGAGGGCGCGGCCAACCTGTCCGGCGGCGCCGTGACCATGGACGTCTACGGCCTCTTCTTCACCCGCGAGGCCCTTGACCGCTTCCGGCTTTCCAAGGTCGACTTCGACCTCGTCAAGGAGCAGGAGGACAAGGCCAAGGAGGAGAAGGACAAGGCGGACCAGGCCGCGGCCAAGGACGCCAAGGGCAAGCCGGCGGTGAAGAAGGAGGAGCCGAAGAAGGACATCACGATCGAGTTCGAGGGCCTCCAGGACCGCAAGGCCCGGCTGACCATCGCCTCGGCCGACATCGCCGACATGGCCCTGACCAAGGCCGGCGACAAGCTCTTCTACCTGGCCCGATTCGAGAAGGGCTACGACCTGTGGGTCAGCGAGCTCCGGACGAAGGAGACGAAACTCCTCCTCAAGCTCGGCGCTTCGTACGCGGGCATGGAGCTCTCGGCCGACGGCAAGGCCCTTTTCGTCGCGGCCGAAGGCAAGGTGACGAAGGTCGACCCCGAGAGCGGCAAGACGGAGCCGGTGGCCATCGGCGGCGAGATGGCCCTCGACGGCGCGGCCGAGAGGGCCTACATGTTCGACCACATGTGGCGCCAGATCAAGCAGAAGTTCCTCGTCGCCGACCTCTACGGCGCCGACTGGGACTATTATTACGGCGTCTATCGCAAGTTCCTGCCCTACATCGGCAACAACTACGACTATTCCGAGATGATGAGCGAGATGCTGGGCGAGCTCAACGGTTCCCACACCGGCTGCCGCTTTTACCGCGGGGGCGGCCCCTCCGGCGACGCCACGGCCTCGCTCGGGATCTTCCTGGATTACGATTACGCCGGCCCCGGCCTGAAAGTCGCGGAGATCATCAGCGGCGGGCCGCTCGACAAGGCGGCCCTCAAGGTCCGGGCGGGGCACGTCATCGACAAGATCGACGGCCAGGCGGTCGACGGCACGGTCGACCATTACAAGCTCCTCAACCGCAAGGCCGGGCAGCTCACGCTGCTCTCCGTCTACGACCCGGCGACACAGGCGCGCTGGGAGGAGGCCGTCAAGCCGATCAGCCTGGGCCAGGAGGGCGCGCTTCTTTACCAGCGCTGGGTCAAGGCCCGGCGCGCCGAGGTCGACCGTCTCTCCGGCGGCCGCATCGCCTACGTGCACGTCCGGAGCATGAGCGACCCGAGCATGCGAACGGTCATCGAGGAGGCCCTGGGCCTCGGCGTCGACAAGGAGGCCCTCATCGCCGACACGCGCTTCAACGGCGGCGGCAACCTCCACGACCAGCTCTCGGACTTCCTGGCTGGGAAAAAGGTCTTCGATATCGTGCCCCGCGGGCAACTCGTCGGCTACGAGCCCGGCGACAAGTGGATCAAGCCGTCGATCGTCCTCATGGGCGAGTGCAACTATTCCGACGCCCATCTCTTCCCGGTGGAATACAAGATCCGGGGCCTCGGCAAGACGCTGGGCATGCCCGTGCCGGGCACGGGGACTTTCGTCTGGTGGGAGGAGCAGATCGACCCGACGCTCGTTTTCGGCATCCCCCAGGGCGGCTGGCGCACGCCGGACGGCAAGCTGTGCGAAAACAACCAGCTCGAGCCCGACATCCGAGTCAAAAACGACCCCGACGCCATGAGCGCCGGCCGCGACCAGCAGATCGAGGCCGCGGTCAAGGAGCTGCTGAAAAAGTAGCGGCGTTCCCGTCGGTGCCTGCTCCATTTGACAGCGCCGCGCGGCGGGGTCTATATTGCCGGCCAAGGAGAGACCCATGAATAAGCCCCTGAAAAGCATTTGCTCCGTTCTGCTCGCCGCCCTCCTCGCCCCGGCCTTTATCCTGGCCCAGGAAAAGGCGGAAAAGAGGAGGGACAAGGGCACGTTCGTCGAGCCCAAGAACGCCTTTTGGAACGAGATCCAGAAATCGACCGCAGAGTTCGGAAAGAAGAAGCCGGCGCCGGCCAAGGCCTTCGTCGTGGACCTCGACGCGTTCGAAGCGCCCAAGACCCTCGAGGGCTTCAACCCCGTCTGGCACAATCCTCCGACCTCACAGGGCGCGACCAACACCTGCTGGTGCTTCTCGACCATCTCCTTCCTCGAGTCCGAGGTCTACCGGCTGCACGGGAAGAAGGTCCGGCTCTCCGAGATGTACACCGTCTACGGCGAGTACCTCGAGCGCGCCAAGAGGTTCGTCCGCGAGCGGGGCGACTCGGCCGTGGCCGAGGGCTCCGAGGCCAACGCCGTGACGCGGGACTGGAAGATCTACGGGTGTGTCCCCTGGAACGCCTACTCCGGCCTCCAGCCCGGCCAGAAGTTCCACGACCACTCGAAGCTCATCGCCGAGGTCCAGGCCTACCTCGGCAGCCTCAAGGCGGCGAACGCCTGGAACGAGGAGGAGGCTGTGGGGACAGTGCGGGCAATCCTGAACCATTACCTGGGCGAGCCCCCGGCCCGCTTCACCGTCGAGGGGACGGAGTACGTTCCCCAGAGCTACCTCAAGGATTACCTCGGGATCAACCCCGAGGATTACGTGGACGTCGTCTCCTACCTGCAGCAGCCGTTCGGCCCAGGCGTCGAATACGAGGTTCCGGACAACTGGTGGCACAGCAGGGACTACCTCAACGTTCCGCTCGCGACCTTCATGAAGGTCCTCAAGAACGCCCTGGCCCACGGCTATTCCGCGAGCCTCGGCGGGGACGTCTCCGAGCCGGGCAAGAACGCCGAGAAGAAGGTCTTCATGGTCCCGACCTTCGACGTCCCGCCGGAGTACATCGACGACTCCGCCAGGCAGTTCCGCTTCAGCGACGGCTCGACGACCGACGACCACGGCGTCCATCTCATCGGGTACAAGGAGACGAAGAGCGGCAACTGGTTCCTCATCAAGGACTCCGGGTCGAGCTCGTTCAACGCCGAGCCGAAGGGCTACTACTTCCTGACGGAAGACTACGTCAAGCTCAAGATGATGGACTTCATGGTCCACAAGGACGCCCTCAAGGGCATCGTCGACGCGAAGTGACGGTCGCCGCGACGGGGGCATGTCCCCAAGTGTCCCTGGGACACATAGGTATTTATCCCCGACTTCCGTGCCCGGTTTTATGAAGGAGGCACCCGATGAACGGTTCTCTTAACGCCCATTCGAGCCGCGCTGAGAATTCCCGGCGCCGCTCGTCCGGCGGGTGGGCCGGCGCGCCGGCTCTGGGGCTTGTCCTAGGCCTCGCCCTCGGCGCGCTCGCCCTCGCCCAGAACCGCGGCGACGGCGACCTCGCCCGAAAGCAGCTCGAGTACACCCGCTCGCACTACACCAAGCACGACTACCGCATCCCCATGCGCGACGGAGCCAAGCTCTTCACCACGGTCTACGTGCCGAAGGACGCGAGCCAGGCCTATCCCATCCTGATGGAGCGGACACCCTATTCCGTCGCGCCCTACGGCATCGACAACTATCGTTCCGTCATCGGCCCCTCCGAGGCCGCGGAGAAGGAGGGCTTCATCTTCGTGTACCAGGACGTCCGCGGCCGCTGCCTGTCCGAAGGCGAGTTCGTCGACGTCCCGTTCCACAAGACGCGCTTCTCCGGCCCCAAGGACACCGACGAGAGCACGGACACCTACGACACCGTCGACTGGCTCGTGAAACACGTCCCGAATAACAACGGCCGGGTCGGCATCTGGGGCATCTCCTACCCCGGCTTCTATGCCGCTTTCGCCCTGATCGGCGCGCACCCCGCCCTCAAGGCCGTCTCGCCGCAGGCGCCCATGGGCGACGTCGGGAACGGCGACGATG
>DATKJS010000002.1:0-15198 GCA_035543515.1 Terriglobales bacterium
CAGGACGATGAGAACCGCCAGTCCCATGGCCTTCATCACCGACCTCCCCGATGGAATTCCCTTCACATCATATCACGGCGACGTCCGTGGGGATCAAGGGAGTCTAGAACTGCGTCTTGACCGAGATCCCAGCCGTCCGCCCCGCCGCGGGGAAGCCGTAGCGTTCCTGATAATGGACGTTCGTCAGGTTCCGGCCGAAGACGTCGACCTCGAACCCCCGGGCGACCGGCCAGCGGGCCTCGACGTCCAGCCGGACATAGGAACCCTGGGTCCGGACGCGGAGGTCGGTGTTATAGAGCTGGTTGTCGTTGTAAATGACCTTTTGGCTCGAGACGTACTGGACAAAGGCCGCCACAGACAGGTCCGACCGCGTCCGGTACCGCAGCCCGACGTTGGCCTTGGAGCGCGGCAGGCCCGGGATCTCGTCGAAGCCCTGGTCGACGGGGTCGATGAACAGGGCCTTGAACTGGTCGCCCGCCGTCCGGCTCTTCTCGAAGGTGTAGTTGGCGAAGGCAGACCAGCCCCGGCCGAGCTGCTGGGCCGCCTCGAGCTCGAGGCCGGCGATCGTGCCCCGGCCGATGTTGTAGGAGATGAAATTGATCAGGTCGAACTGGATGTAGTGGAGGATGCGGTAATAGTAGGGAGCGACCTCGACCCGGGTCCGGCTCGGCAGGACCGTCCGCCAGCCCGCCTGGACCATGACCCCGTCCTCGGGCCGGAAGGGGATGGCCCGAGTATCCACGCCCGCGTCGACATCGTAATGCCAGAAGTACTCGGGCACGGCCGGCATCCGGACGGCCCGCGCTAAGCTCAGATAAGCGGCGCTGTCGGCGGCATAGGCGAAGGTCAGCTTGACCGAGGGGGCCAGGCCGTTCATCCGGACGTTCGGGATGCCCTCTTCGACGCCCGACGGCCCGGCGACGCCCTGCCACGACATGTAGCGCGCGCCCGGCGAGAGGACCCAGCGTTCGCCGCCGAGGGCCAGGTCGGCCTGAACGTAACCCTCGAGGTTCCGGACGCCCGTATAATAGCCGCGAGACGAGGGGCCGCGGAAATCGTCCGCCTCGACGCGCTCGCCGGCGTCGTGGAGGAACCCGTAGTCGACGCCCGCCTCAAGGACGTTCGGGCCGAGTTTCTGCCGGTAGCTCCCGCCGAAGCCGTACGAGCGGTCCTCGTAGAAAAGCTTGTGGAAGACGCGGTCGAGCGCGGCCCGCGTGTTGTAGGACTCGCGGTTGCCGATGTTCTTCCAGAACCAGGCGTCGAGGACGCCTGTCCGGCCCACGGCCTGCTCGTAGCCCGTCTCGACCATCAGCTTGTGCTTCTTCCACCAGCTGCCGGGCTCGGGAGTGGCCCCCATCCCGCCGTACATGTACTCCCCGTCGGAGGCCGGGAAAGCCGGGTCGGAGGGGACCGCGTAGTCGGGGCTGTCGGGGTCCTTGGAGAGGCGGTTGGGGACGATGAAGCCCTTGCGGATAGCGGCATAAGTGAGGTCGGCCGTCAGCCGCCCCTTGAAGGAGAAGTCGTAGCCGAGATGGAGCTCGCCGCTGCCGAACCTCGACCTGCCGTTCTCGAGGTAGCCGTGGCTGACGTCGCCGCCCAGGGCCAGGGAGTACTCGAAGGCGCCGGGCTTGTACGCGTGGTAGACGTTGACGGTGCCCGTGTCGTAGCTCCCGCCCGAGAGCTGGAGCTCGGTCAGGGGCCGTTCCGAGGGCAGCCGCTTCGGCACGAGGTTGATGACCCCGCCCAGGACATTCCCGTAGCGCGCGTCGCCGACGCCCTTGATGACCTCGACCCGGTCGACGTTCGAGAGCGGGATCATGGTCCAGTCGATGAAATAGCCGCCGGCCGCGCCCGGGGCGTTGAGGAGGCGGCCGTTCTTCAGGACCTTGATCCGCCGCGAGCTCATGCCCCGGATCTTGATCGAGTCGTCGTCGATGGCCGTGCCGATCTCCTGGACGCGCTGGACGTCGACACCGGGCAGCCGCTCGAGGGCCGTGTCGAGCGACGTTCCGATCGTCAGCGGGAAAAGCTCGGTCTTGACGACGGTCATGTTGGGGACCTCGGCGTCGCGGGCCTTCTCGACGACGTCGATGGTGATCATGTCGAGCTGGAAGAATTTCGTCTCTTCCTTGGCCCCGGCCTTCTCCTCCGTCTTCGGTTTCTCCTTGGGCTTTTCCTTCTTCTGCTCGGCCTTCTCCTGGCCCGCCGTCTGGGCCAGGGCGACGGAGGCCGTAAGGGCCAGGGCCAGGAGAGTCATGGGAAGACGTCGGGACATCGCTTTTCCTCCTCGGGCTCCGAGGTCACCCGCGAGCGGCGGCTCGAATCCCCCTCTCGGGCGCCGAACCCGCCGGCGCCCCTCATCACGGCCGATCCCGCGCAGGAGAGCGGCCTCAGACGCGGCGGAGCTTCTTCAGGAAGGCCGGGTCGACGTCGCATCCCAGGCCGGGCTTCTCGGGCATGGTCACGATGCCCGCCTTGACCGTCATCCCGCCGATGACCGGGTCGACCGTGTGCTCGGCGTTCCCGTCGAGGTCGGCGTAGATGATGTTGGCCTGGGAGGCGACGACGTGCGCGGCCGCGGTCAGGGCCACGTTCGACTCGAGCATGCAGCCGACCATGCAGCGGATGTCGGCCGCGTCGGCAATGTGGGCGATGCGGACGGCGTTCATGATCCCGCCGGCCTTCATGATCTTGATGTTAAAGTAGTCGCAGGCCTCGGCCCGGATGAGCTTGACGGCGTCGGCCGGCAGAAAGCAGGCCTCGTCGGCCATGACCGGGATGGGGCTGGCCTCCCGGACCTGCTTGAGCCCGGCCACGTCCGAGGCCACGACCGGCTGCTCGATGAGCTGGATGCGGAACTTCTCGAGCTTGCGGAGGGCGTAGATCGCCTGGGGGACGGACCAGCCCTGGTTGGCGTCGATGCGGAGCTTGACGTCATAGCCGATGGCGTCGCGGACCGCCTGGATGCGGGCGACATCGTCGTCGGGGTCGAGCCCGACCTTGACCTTGAGCGTCTTGTAGCCGCGGCCGGCGTACCCCTTCGTCTCCGCGGCCATGGCCGCCGGCGTGTCGATGCCCGTGGTGATGTCCGTCTCGAACTGGGTCCGGGCGCTGCCGAAGAGCCGGAAGAGGGGCAGCCCGGCGACCTGGCCCAGGATGTCGTAGAGGGCCATGTCGAAGGCGGCTACGGCGCTCGGGTCGGCGTGGACGATGGCCCCGATCTCGCGGAGGACGGCGTCGATGGCCAGCGGGTCCCGGCCGAGGACCATGTCGCGGATGGCCTTGGCCGCGGCGGCGTTGGTGGCCTGCGTCTCGCCGGTGATGGGCGGGAACGGGCAGGCCTCCCCGATGCCGACGACGCCCTGGTCGGTGACGACGCGGACGAGGAGGTCGTTGGCGGCCTTCATCTCGCCGATGGCGATGCGGAAGGGCGCGGCCAGGGGCAGGTCGAAGAGATAGATCTCGACGTCCTTGATCTTGAGCTTGCGCGCCGCGTCGCGGGCCTGGTCGAGCGCCCGGGCCGCCGGCGCGTAGGCCCCGGCCCCCGCGGCCAGCGTGCCGAAGCCGATCATCTTCAGGAAGTTCTTGCGTGAAACGATCATGGCCTCTCCTCGTCCGATGGTTGCCGGAGGCTTATTCTACACGCGCCGGCCGGGCGTTTTCAAGCCCGCCGGCCCCGGGCCAGGGACGCGAAAACGCCGAGCGAGCAGAGCATGGCGTAGAGGACGAAGGCGGACCGGACCGCGAGCAAGAAGACCGGATGGAGGTCCGGGACGAGGGGGCTCCGGCCGAGGAAGAGGGAGAAGACGATCATCGTGACGCCCGCGCTCAGCATCTGGCCGGAGAGGCGCATCGTGCCGAGCGTCGCCGACGCGACACCGTAGGAACGGCGGTCGACCGAGCCCATGACCGCGTTCGTGTTGGGCGACGAAAAGAGCCCGAACCCGAGGCCGAGCACGGCCAGCCCGCCGACCAGGAGCCCGATGGACGTCGAGGGGCGGAGGAAGCCGAAGAGGAGGAGCGCCGCCGCGGTCAGGGCCATGCCGAGCGAGGCGATGAGGCGCGGCTCGGTCCGGTCGGAGAGCCTGCCGGCGGCGGGCGAGGTGAGGGCCATGACCACGGGTTGGGCGACGAGAACGAGCCCGGCCCGGTGCGGCGGCAGGCCCTTGATGTACTGGAGGTAGAGGCTGAGGAGGAACCCGACGGCCCACGTCGAGCTGTAGTTGACGAGGGCGGCCAGGTTGGAGAAGGCGAAGATGCGGTTGTCGCGGAAGAGGCGGAGGTCGAGCAGGGGCGCCGGCGTGCGGAGCTCGACCGCGATGAAACCCGTCAGGGCCAGGACGCCGGCGGCGGTGAGAACGAGGCCGAGGGGGGAAGGCAGGCGGGAGAAGCCGTACATGAGCGAGACGAGGCCGGCCCCGAAGATCGCCGCCCCGGCGACGTCGAACCGCTCGCCGCGGGCGTCGGCCCACTCGCCGTCGAGCCGGACGAGGGTGATGACGAGGGCCGCGGCCGCAATGGGCACGGTCGCCAGGAAGATGCTCCGCCAGCCCCAGGCCTGGACGATGAAGCCGCCCAGGACGGGCCCGAGGGAGAGGCCCGCGTAGGTCGCGGCCGTGTTCAGCCCGAGGGCGCGGCCGCGGGCCTCCGGCGGATAGACCGAGGTCAGGATGGCGACCCCCGTGCCGAAGATCATGGCCCCGCCGACGCCCTGGACGGCGCGGGCCAGGAGGAGAAGCGAGGCGGACGGGGCGAGGGCGCCGATCGTCGCTCCCGCGATGTCCAAGCCGAGGCCGAGGGCGAAGATCCGCTTCCGGCCGATGAGGTCGGCCAGGCGGCCGAAAGGTACGAGAAGCATGGCCGCGGCCAGCGTGTAGGCCGTGAGGACCCAGCCGAGGGTCACGGCGCCCAACCCGAACTCTTTGCCGATGAAGGGCATGGCCACGTTCATGCTCGAGGCCATGAACGGGGTGAGGAAGGCCGAGAACATCGAAACGGTAAGGGCCGTCCGGCGGAGCGATACGGCGCGGCGGTCAGGCGCGGCGGAATTGTTCATGGCCGGGTAATCCGACCATTATAGCGGACGTGCGTTCGAATTTCATAACCATCTGGTGACGGCGCTCATCTCCGGGCGCCGGGCGGGGGGCGGGTCGGCCGCCGGCCAGCCGACGGCGCAGCCGTCGAGGACGAAGTCCCCGATGGGAAGCCCCAGGAGCCGGACGAACGCCTCGTCCTCGGCCATGGTCTCCGTGGCGCTGATGAGCTGGAAGGCAAGGCCCAAGGCCGTCGCCTTCAGCCACATGTTCTCGAGCGCGTGAGCGAGGGATTGGAGCCCGGCCGCAGGCACCCCCTGGTATTCGGCGACGACGATGAAATAGGGGGCGGTCCGGAGCGAAGGAAGGCCGCTTTCGGCCAGGGCCTTGAGCCGGTCCATGTAGAGAAAGTCCCGGTCTCCCTCGACCGCCTCCCGGCCGCGGACCCGCCGGACTTCTTCGAGCCGCCTGCCCGCGGCCTGTTGGATGAGGCGGCCGGCCTCGACCATGGCCGGCGTTCCCCGCGTGAAGACAAAGAACCGGCGGAAGTCGTTCCGACCCGCCACGGCCAGGGCGGCGTAGGGCGCCTCGAGCCCGGCCTTGATGAGCTCTTCGATGGCCTCGCGCGGCGGCGCCTCCTCGGCGAACGCCCGATTCGTCCGCCGGGCGGCGATGATCTCGTCCAGGACGGCGTTGGCCTCGTCGCTGAGTCTCTTGACCATGTCCGGCCTCCTCTCGATGACCTCGAACGGATGTCCATTATATCAAATCAAAGCCGGGGACGGACTCGGGCCCGCCGGCGATTTCTCAGTTTCGTGCGGCGGCCAAGGCCGGCGTTGATTTTGGGGACACAATACTCATTTTCGAATTGTCCCCGGGATAGCGTCCTGCAAACGACATGAGCATCGAGTCCCCGATTTAAGGTCAGCGGCGCAGGAAGCGGCGGACGAAGTCGCGCGTCTCGGCGATGCCGAGAAGCCGCGAGGCGCCGTAGAAGACGAGAAGGCCGAGGCTACCGTTGACGACGACGCTCGCCAGCGTGGGCCAGAAACGCGTCCCCAACGCGTGGACCAGGGCCGCGTTGCCGGCCCAGGCGGCCGCGCCGCCGCAGATCGCGGCGAGGATCAACGTGAGGGCGTACTTGATGATCGGCTTCATGTCGACCCGGCCGACCTTCTTCGGCAGGGCCCGCACGAGGAGCGTGAGGTTGAGGCCCTCGGCAATGCTGGTCGAGAGGGGGAAGATAAAGAAGCCCAGGACGTGGACGAGCGAGACGTTGAGGGTGATGGTCAGGCAGACCGAGGCCAGGCTCGAGAACATGGGCCAGCGGGCGTCCTTGTAGGCGTAAAAGACCGCGGCCACGTTCCGGATGCAGGCGATGAACGGGATGCCGAGCGTGAACAGGACGACGGCCAGGGCCGTGCGGGGCGTATCTTCGGGCCCGAACTTTCCGTGCTGGTAGATGACCCGCGTGAGGGGAGTGGAAAGGAAGGCGATCATGATCGAAGTCGGGACCGTCAGGAACAGGGCCATCTTCATGGAGTCCATGAGCCGCGAGCGGACGGCCGCGGTGTCGTTCTCCACGACATGCCGGGAGAGCGCCTGGAGGGTCACCGTGCCCACGGCGACGCCGAAGAGGCCGAGGGGGAGCTGCATGAGGCGGTAGGCGTAGTTCAGCCAGCTGACGCTCCCCTGCTTGAGGGGCGTGATGAGGATCGTGTTGACGAGGACGTTGATGCGCGGCCCGGCTAGCCCGATGGCGACCGGGATGAACAGGGCCATGACCCGGCGGAACTCGGGGTCGCGGAAGCTGACGAAGAACCGATAACGGAAGCCCTTGCGGAAGACAAGAGGGATCTGGACGAGGAACTGCATGAGCCCGCCGACTAATGCGCCGACGGCCATGCCGAAAATGGGGTTTTTGCCGCGGGCGACATACCAGCCGTACGTCAGTACAGGAATCAGGAAGAAAAACAGGTTAAAAAGGGCTGGGGCGACAGATGGCAGGAAAAACGATTTCTCGGTGTTAAGGTAGCTCATGGCCCAGGCGGCGAGGCTGATGAACAGCAGGAAGGGGAAGAGGATGGCTGTCAGCTGGGCCGTGAGGTCGATCTTCCCCGGCACCTTCTCGAAGCCGAAGGCGATCCACTTCGCGAGGTGCGGCGAGGCGAAGAAGCCGGCCAGCGAGATCGCGCCCGTGACGAGGAACAAGACGTTGAAGATGTTCGAGGCCAGCCGGTTCTGGGCCTCCTTGCTTTTGGCCCGTTCGGCCGTCAGGACCGGGATAAAGGCCGCCGAAAGGGACGTCTCGGCGAACAGGTCGCGGAGCATGTTCGGGATGCGGAAGGCGACGTTGAAGGCGTCCGCGGCCGGGCCCTGGCTGGCGCCGAAGAGATGGGCAAAGACCATCTCCCGGACGAGGCCCATGACTCGGCTGATGGCCGTGCCGACGGTAAACGACCGCACGCCTCGGGAGATGTCTTCCATGGTCCTAAATTATAGATAAATGGGCCCGCAATATCCATTTTCGAATTTTGTCAATCGACGAGCCAGGCGGCGCGACGCACTTCCCCGAAACGGATCAGAGACGAACATTGCCCTACCAATTCCTCTTTGTCGGAGGGAAAGGGATCCTGCCACAACCTGAACGTTAGAAATCATCGAGGCCCCCTGACCCGCTGCGTTCCGCGACGGAGGCTAGAAGAAGGACACGACGGCGGCTATAGCGAGCGCGACGAGCATGAGGGCGACCGCCGCCTTCGCGTGGGCCCTGTAGTGGGCGGTGAAGTCCTTATAATCCGCCTTCTCGGAGCCGGGGATGATGATGAACCGCGGCGTAATCCTGCTGACGACGAGCCAGCCCGGGAGGACGAGGTCGACCAGCATGGCCAATTGGACCATGAGGAACACGTTGAGGAAGGCCGTGACCAAGGCGATCCCATGGGCCAGCTTGGACTTGAGCGAATACGCCGAGAACAAGGGGAATCCGAGGACGAAGGCGAACCAGGGCAGCCCAATGAGCATGGCCGTCCGTTTCTCTTTGCGGGTTTGAGGAGGCACTTTGTCCGTGATCGCGGCAGGATAATCGGCGTAGCCCCAGACACGTGGGCCGGCCGTAGAGAATCGCCCCGCGGCTCGCGGACCGCCGGGGGGCGGGCCGGGCTCAAAACCGTTTTTTCAGGATGCGGTCGGCGACGGATTGCGGCAGGAACTCCAGGAAGGCCGCGGCCCTGGCCATGTGGCCGACCGAATACCGCCGTTTTGGCCTGTTCGCCTTGAGGGCCCTCACGACGACCTCCGCGACCCTCTCCGGCTCCGTTCGTTTCCTGTCGAACGCTTCCATGTCCTTGGCCCATTTTCGGAGGGCCTCTTCGTAAAGTGGAACACGGTCCGCAGGGCGGGACCGGAGCAGGGCTTCGACATCCGCCGCCGTTCTCGAGCCGGCCGGCGTTCGGATCCCCCCGCAGCGGATCATGATGTTCGGGATCCCCCAGCGCCCGAGTTCGATATCGAGCGTCCGGGCCAGGCAGTTGACGGCAAAATCGCAGGCGTGGATGCTCGCGACATAGGGCGTCGGGATCAGGGCCGGGGTCATGATCCATACGATGCGCCCTTCTGCCCTGCGCAGGAGCGGCAGGACGGCCCGGACGAGCCCGACCGAACCCAACACGCGCGTCTGAAGCTCCTTGTGGAAGATGTCCGGGTCCAGGAGCTCCACGGGGGCGGGTGCGCTTCCCCCGGCGTTATTGACAAGGCCATAAAGGCCGTTCTTCCCCCTCCGCTCCAACTCTCCGGCAACGACCGTAACCGCGCGGGCAACCTGGTGTTGGTCAACGAGGTCCACTGGGCAGACAGGGACGAGGTCGGGGAGACCCAGGCCCCGCAGGGCTGCGGCGTCGGACTCTTTGCGGACCGTCGCGAAGACCGTGAAGCCAGCCTCGGCCAGGGCCAGGGCGGCGGCCCGTCCGATGCCCGAGGAGCACCCTGTGATGAGAACGGCCGGCCCCTCCGCCGGAGACCTGCCGCTCACACTTCGCTCGCCCATGCGCCCATTCTCCAGGCCGTGAAACGAAGATTATAGCCCAGCTGCCAGAGATAACCAAGGTTCAAGCGGCGGGATGTTCCGGCGGAAAAAGCGCTTACTTGTATGCGCGGTAAACGAAGGACGCGACGCGGGCGATCATCCGCTCGGCGATGATGGCTCCCGTATCGCCCTCGGTGAAGGCGGAGATGAGAACGTCGCCTTTCCCGGTGAAGACGATGCCGGCGTCGTGGCAGACCTTGTTCTCCAGGCCGGTCTTATGGGCCACAACGACCCTGCGCGGCAGGTAGCGGGGGATGCGGTTGTTGACCTTCTGCCTCTTGAGGAGCTCCAGGCAGTCCTCCGAGGCCCGCGGGCTGACGCAGGTCCGGCGGTAGATCCGCTCCAGGATGTCGGCCATCTCCCGCGGCGTCGTGTAGTTCTCGACCCCCCGGGCGCGGGCCTGGAAGTCCATCATCTTGCGCGACAGGTTCGTCGCCTCGAGTCCGAAGTCCCGGAAAGAGCTCTCCAGGTATTCGAACCCGAGGAGGTCGATGAGCATGTTGGCGGCGGTGTTGTCGCTGTCCGTGATCATGAGCTCGAGGAGCTTGCCGACCGTGACCGGCGTCCCGGACGGCGCCGCGCGGAGGACGCCCGAGCCGCGGACCTTGTCCTTGCGCCCGAGTCTGAGGACGTCGTCGAGCGAGACCCGCCCCTCCTCGATGGCCTTGTAGCAGGCGGCCATGATCGGGATCTTGACCATGCTCGCCGAGGCGAAGCGGCGGTCGGGGTCGTGGACGAGGGTCCGGCCGGAGGCGAGGTCCTTGATGACGAAGCCGATCTCGCCCTGGAAATCCCGGAGGCCGCGCTGGATGCCGGCCTCGAGCTCGGCCCATTTCTGGGGCGGCGGGCCGGCGGCGGGCTCCTGCGGGGCAATGTACTGGCCGAAGGCGGCAGCGACGGCCGGGCCGGCCGCGAGCGCGGCTGCCACAAGGAGGGCGGAGGCGATGCGTGTTCTCACGGCCGGTCGCATGGGACAATTATCTTACCAGGACGCTCCGGTCATTTGAAGCCCCGGGGATCCGGCGCGGCGGCCCGACGCGGCTCCGCCGGACCCCGGGCGCGGTGGACCGGAGGCCGGAGGGGGCTGTATAATGGCGGCCGGGGCGGACATGCTCGAAGGACACACGGGCCTCTACACCGACATGTACGAGCTGACCATGGCCGAGGCCTATTTCCGCGACGGCACGGCCGCGACGCCTGCCGTCTTCGATTACTTCTTCCGCACCCTCCCCTTCGGCGGCGGGTTCGTCGTCTTCGCCGGCCTCGGCGACGCCCTCGACCTCCTCGAAGCCTTCCGCTTTGACGCCGGGGACCTGGATTACCTGCGCGGCCTGGGGTTCGCCCCGGATTTTCTCGAGCGCATGGGCCGGTTCCGCTTCCGCGGCGCCGTGCATTCCATCCGGGAGGGAGAGGTCGTCTTCCCGCTCGAGCCCGTCCTCCGCGTCGAGGCCGCTCTCCTCGAGGCCCAGCTCGTCGAGACGGCCCTCCTCAACATCCTCAATTTCGAGAGCCTCATCGCGACCAAGGCGGCCCGGCTGCGGCTGGCGGCGGGGCCCCGGCTCTTGAGCGAGTTCGGGCTGCGGCGCTCGCACGGCCCGGGCGGAGTGCTGGCCAGCCGCGCCGCGGTCATCGGCGGCTGCGACACGACCTCCGACGTCTACGCCGCCCGCCGATACGGGCTCAAGCCGACGGGAACCATGGCCCATTCTTACATCGAGAGCCACGGCGACGAGCTCACCGCCTTCCGCCGCTTCGCCGAAGCCCGGCCCGAGGGCTGCATCTTCCTCGTGGACACCTACGACACCCTGCGGAGCGGAATGCCGAACGCCATCCGGGCGGCCAAGGAGATGGAGGGGCGCGGCGACAAGCTCTACGCCGTCCGGCTGGACAGCGGCGACCTCGCCTATCTGGCCAAGCAGGCCCGGCGGATGCTCGACGAATCCGGGCTCGGGTACGTCAGGATCATGGCCTCGAACCTCCTCGACGAGCACGTCATCCGGAGCCTTCTCGAGCAGGGCGCGCCGATCGACCTCTTCGGGGTCGGGACGCGCCTGGCCACGGGCGCGCCGGACGGCGCCCTGGACGGCGTCTACAAGCTGGCCGAGTCCGGCGGAGAACCGCGGCTGAAGGTCTCCGAGAGTCTGGCCAAGACAACCCTGCCGGGCCGCAAGGCCGTCGTCCGCTGCTCGGACGCGGCCGGCGAATTCGGGGCCGACGCGGTGGTGCTCGCGGACGAGCCGGACGTGGCGCGCATGGTCCACCCCTTCGAGCCGGGGCAATCCCTGCGGCTCGCGGACTTCGCGAAGGAGCGCCTGCACGTCAAGGTCATGGAGGACGGGCGGCGGCTTGGCGGGCCGGAGCCGGTGGCGCGGATCGCGGCCTACGCCCAGAGCCGGCTCGCCGCCCTGCCCCCGGAGCACAAGCGGTTCGAGAACCCGCACGTCTACAAGGTCGGGCTGAGCGACCGGCTGGCAGAGCTGCGGGACGGGCTCGTCCGCCGCTTCCGCGAGGAGGAATGACATGGACGCGCTCATCATTGTCGACATCCAGAACGACTTCCTGCCCGGGGGCGCGCTGGCCGTGCCGCGGGGCGACGAGGTCATCCCCGTCGTCAACCGGCTTCAGGAGCGCTTCGGGCTCGTCGTCGCGACCCAGGACTGGCATCCGGCCGGGCACGCCAGCTTCGCCTCGAGCCATCCGGGGAAGAAAGTTTACGACGCCGTCACCATCGACGGGGTCGAGCAGATCCTTTGGCCGGACCACTGCGTCCAGGGAAGCCGGGGCGCCGAGCTGGCCAGGGCCTTCAACACGAACCGGGTCGAGGCCGTCTTCCGCAAGGGAACGGACCCGAGGATCGACAGCTACAGCGCGTTCTATGATAACGTCCGGCGCAAGTCGACCGGGCTCGAGGGATACCTCAAGTGGAAGCAGGTTGACCGCGTCTTCTTGGCCGGGCTGGCAGCGGACTTCTGCGTCAGCTACAGCATCATGGACGCCCTGGCCATGGGCTTCGGCGCCGTGCTCGTCAGGGACGCGACGCGGGCCATCAGCGAGGATGGCTTCCGGGCCGCGGAAAGGATCATCCGGGACCGCGGCGCAACGGTCGTCCTCAGCGCCGACACATAAGAGGGGGTCAAACCTACAGATTACAGAAAAAGTCTGTAATCTGTAGGTTTGACCCCCTCTTTCACGCCGCTCCGGTCAACAGCCGGCGCTGGGCCTTCTTCTCGGCGTAGGAGCGGGGGACGTAAACGCTCTCGCCGGTGATCGGGTCGCTCCCCGTATAGTACATGCCGGTCGAGCGGGTCATGGGCGTCGGCGTGAAGACCTGGACCCCCTCGACCGCCTTCTCCCCGCCCCGCTCGAGCGTCTTGACGTAGGCGGCCAGCTCCCTGCCCTCCTTCTCTCCCGCCCCGGGGTGGGCGACCATGAAGTAGTATTTGAGGTGCTGCGGCGTCGCCCACCGGCCCCGGCCCGCCTGCCTGTTCGCCTCCTCGAAGACGCGCCTGAACTTCTCGAGCGCGGCCCGGCCCCCTCCCTTTCCCATCAGCCGCAGGACGTTCTCCGAGACATGCTCCGGGGCGATCTTGAGCAGCCCCGAGATGTGGTGCTTGACGAGTTCCTCGACGTACTCCCGGCTCTGGAGGGCCAGATCGTAGCGGACGCCGCTCCGGACGAAAACCTTCTTGACGCCCGGGATGCGGCGCGCTTTCCGCAGCAGGCCGATGAGCCGCTTGTGGCTCCGGTCGAGCCGGCCGCACGCCAGGCACGCCCCGTCGGGGCACGGCGACGCGCAATCCATGCCGTACATATTGGCTGTCGGGCCGCCAAGGTCATCGATGAAGCCGTGCCAGTCCGGATGCTTCGTCAGCCGCCGGATCTCCTCGAGGATCGACTCTTCGCTCCGCGAGACGATCCTGTCGCCCTGGTGGAGGGAGAGGGCGCAGAAGGAGCAGCCGCCGAAGCAGCCCCGGTGGGTGACGACCGAAAACTTCCCCATCTCGAGCTCGGGGTAGCCCTCGGGGATCGTCCGCGTGAACGGCAGGCCGTAGACCCAGTCGAGGTCGCGCGGCTTGTACTCCGGGGCCGGATACTGGACGACGAAGCGGTTGGCGTGCGGCTGGGCCAGGAGACGCCGGTTGGAGAAGAGCCTCTGGGCCGCGCAGAAGAGCCCGGGGTCGCGTCCAACGTCCTCGGCCGAGGGCAGGACGGCCGCCCCGGCCGGCGCCTCCCCGTGCACGACGCACGTCCCCGGGATGCCGTCCAGGGCCTCGCCCCTGTCCAGGCGCTTGGCGATCTTCAGGACCTGGATCTCTCCCGGCCCGTAGACGAGGATGTCGGCCCGCGCGTCGAGCAGGATCGAGCGCCGCACGGCGTCGTCCCAGTAATCGTAATGCGCGAAGCGGCGCAGCGAGGCCTCGATGCCGCCGAGGACGATGGGCACGCCGCGGTGGAGCTCCCGAATCCGGTTCGCGTAGACGATGACGGCCCGGTCGGGCATGCGCCGGACGAAGGGCACGTTCCGGTCGCGCTCCCGCTCGCGCTTGAGCGGCGAATAGTTGACGAGCATGCTGTCGATCGAACCCGAAGTGACGCCGAAGAAGAGCCGCGGCCGGCCGAGCTTCAGGAAATCGTCGCGCCTTTTCCAATTGGGAGAGCCGATGACGCCGACGCTGTAGCCGCGCGCGTCGAGGACGCGGGCGATGACGCCGGCCGGCGAAAGCGGGTGGTCGGCGTAGGGCTCGCCGGTGACGAGGATGACGTCGAAGCCCGAGCCGCCGGTTGCGATCATTTCGCGTATTGTAGCATGCGTCCGCGCCGAAATGGGCGGGGGCGCTGGACTCCACTCTCGCCATTTACTACGGGGAGCAGTAAATACATTACATAATCCTTATTGCTCCCCGAGTCCCAGCCGGGCGACAGAGAAATCTGAAGACAATTATTTTCTGCCCTTCTTTACTCAGCGGCGGTCGCCGCGCGCTCGCGCGGCACCGCGAAGAGTCCGAAGGCCGCGTTGGCCGCGAGCAGCGCCCCGGCGATGTAAAAGGGGAACTGGAGGCCGTACCGGAAGCCGATGGACGGGAAGACCAGGGCGCCGGCGATCTGGCCCCCGGTCTGGATGGTCATGAGCAGTCCGGAGCTGCCGCCGATCGTCCGCTTCTCGAAGAGCCGCGAGATCGTGAGCAGGACGAGGGCGCCCATCAGCCCGTCGCCGACCTCGTGGACGACGCGGAAGAGAAACGACAGCCGGACGTCGCTCCGGACCATGAGGAGGAGCCCCGCGCCCGAAAGCGCCATGCCGAGGAGGAGGAGCCGGCGGTTCCGCGCCGCGTCGAACCGCAGGCGGCCGACGGCGAGCGAGCCCGACGCCAGCCCCACGTAGGCCAGGGCCATGTAGAGCGCGCCCTGGAGGTCATTGAGGCCGAAGTGCGTCCGCAGGAAGGGCCCGTAGACCGTGCCCTCGACCCCCCAGTGCAGGGCCAGGACGAAGAGGAAGGCGGCGAAGGCCAGCGTCCGCCTCCGGAAGAAGCTCGAACCGTATTCGCGCATGGAGACGACGGAGAACCTCTCCCCGCCGAAGCCGCGCAGGGCCAGGGCGGTCAGCGGCATGAGCACGGCGAAGGCGAGGGCGAGCGTCCGGAAGCCCGAGAGCAGAGTCACCAGCCCGCCGAGGACGAAGCCGACCGGCGGCCCCGCGGCCAGCCAGAAGTTGTAGACGCCGTACTTGCGGTTGGGGTTCGGCTCCGTCTCGTCCTTGTAATAGAGGCTGTTGGCCGAAACGTCGAGGGCGTTGTTGGCGACGCCGAGGAGGAGGAAAGCAAAGGCCATCAGCCCGGCGTTGCGGACAGAGCCGATGGCCAGGAAGACCAAGCCCTGGGCCAGCAGGGCGCCCAGGATGACCTTCTTCATCGACAGCCGGTCGTTCATCCAGCCCGTGGGGAAGGAGAAGACGATCGGAGCGAGCGAGAAGGCGGCGACGATGAGCCCGATCTCAAGGCCGCTGAAGCCGAGCTTGAGGAAGTGCAGGGGGGCCAGGAACAGGACGGTCGTCAGGGCGAGCTTGCGGAGGAAATTGATGAC
>DATKJS010000003.1:0-10288 GCA_035543515.1 Terriglobales bacterium
GCTGGTCGTGATGGTCGCGATGATCGCGGTCAACGCCGTCTTCGCGGCCTACGAGATCGCTTTGGCTTCGGTCTCCTTGGGGCGGCTGGAGCTCCTGGTCCACGAGAACCGTCGCGGTGCCAAAGCCGCCCTCCATATGAAGCAGAACGTCGAGGCCAGCCTTGCGACCGTGCAGTTGGGCTTGACGTTGGTGATGGCGATCGCGGCAGCCACCGGCGGGGCCGGCGCGGGCGAACAGCTTGCGCCGGCATTTCAGAGGCGCCTGGGAATGGCGGGGCCCGCGGCCCATCTCCTGGCAATCGCAGCCGTGGTGGTGCCGCTGACCGTGGTCACCATCATGTTTGGCGAGCTGGTCCCCAAGGTCTTTAGTCTCCGCAACAAGGAATGGGTTTACCTGCGGTTGTCGCCGGCGATGCAGTATTTCTCTTATTCGGTTTGGCCGGCAGTCTGGCTGCTCGAGAACTCGGCCACGGCGATCATGAAATGGGGGGAAGGCCGCTGGAGACCCCGGCTGGAGGGATCGCCGCGCCAGGAAGCAGCAGCCCTCCAGGAGCTTAGGGCCTGCACCGCCCTGGCCCGGATGTCTAGGCTGATAGGTCATCAGGAGGAGCGGATCATCATGGGGGCGGCCAGGCTGTCCGCCCGCCCGGTCAAGGAGATCATGCTTGCCGCCGACGGCATCCGCATGATGTACGTTGGGGATTCGCTGGCCGATTGCCTCGTGCAGGCGCATCTGGACATGCACACCCGGTTTCCTGTGACCGAGCGGAGGAGTGATCCCCAGGGGATCATCGGCTACGTCAATTTCAAGGACATTGTCGCTTTGATGCGGCTTGCCCCCAAGGGGCCATCGCTGATTGGGATTACCCGGCTTATTCCCAGCTACACCGAGGAGACTTCGATCGCGGTTTGCCTCGAGAACCTGATTCGCGATTACAACCATATCGCTCTAATCCGGAACGCTGCCGGCCAAGTGGTGGGCATGATAACCATCGAAGACATTATCGAGGAGCTGGTCGGCGACATCATGGACGAATATGATCGGCTGCCTCATCACTCAATCCAGTCAGGGCAAGCCTGGGTCGTCGGCGGCGGCATCACTCTGGACCGGCTCAAGGATATTTCCGGTTTTGACCTGGCAGCGGACCCACCGGCCCAGGGCGCCAAGACCCTGAACGAGTGGATCCGGGGGCATCTGGGCCATGGGGTCGAGGGTGGCGAGGTGATGGAGCGTGGGGGCTACCGGGTGGTGATCCGCAAGGTCCGGAGGCAGATGGTGCTTGAGGCCCAGGTGGGGAAGGTCGCAGGGTAATATTCCGTTTGACTTTAGTACGGCCGCCAGAGTAAACTATCTCGTTTGGCAGTACCCCCGCACTCAGTGCATCGATTGGGGAAGGGTGTAGCTGCAACAATCGTAGGCCAAGCCGAACCTTTGGAAAGGAGCGTTCACATGGCCGACTACGTTTCGGACGTCATGGCGATGGTCAAGGCGAAGAACCCGGTTGAGAAAGAATTCCATCAGGCTGTGGAGGAAGTGGTGCGGTCGCTGGCTCTCGTACTTGAGCGCCATCCAGAGTATCGGAAGGCCAAGATTCTGGAGCGGATAGTCGAGCCAGAGCGGGTGATCATGTTCCGCGTTCCGTGGCTTGATGACCGCGGCGAGATTCAGGTTAACCGGGGCTTCAGGATCGAGATGAATAGCGCGATCGGCCCTTACAAGGGCGGGCTGAGATTTCACCCGACCGTCAACCTGGGAATTCTCAAGTTCCTTGCCTTCGAGCAGGTCTTCAAGAACAGCCTGACCACGCTGCCTATGGGTGGTGGCAAGGGCGGCAGCGACTTCGATCCCAAGGGCAAGAGCGACAACGAAGTGATGAAGTTCTGCCAGAGCTTCATGAATGAGCTCTTCCGGCACATCGGTTCGGACACTGACGTCCCCGCCGGCGACATCGGCGTGGGCGGCCGCGAGATCGGATACATGTTCGGGCAGTACAAGAAGCTGCGCAACGAGTTCACCGGCGTGCTGACCGGAAAGGGCCTGAAGTGGGGCGGCTCGCTCATTCGCCCCGAGGCGACCGGCTACGGCGCCACCTATTTCGCTGCCGAGATGCTGGGGACCCGCAAGCAGACGATGGAGGGGAAGATCTGTCTCGTCTCCGGCAGCGGCAACGTGGCCCAGTACACCGTCGAGAAGATCAACCAGCTGGGCGGGAAGGCCGTCACCCTCTCCGATTCCAACGGTTACATCCTGGACGAAGCCGGCATCACCGCCGAGAAGCTGGCCTTCGTCATGGACCTCAAGAACAACCGCCGCGGCCGCATCAAGGAATACGCCGACAAGTACAAGGGCGTGCAGTACTTCTCCCTGGAGGGAAAGCTGGATTACAATCCGCTGTGGAACCACAAGGCCCACTGCGCCTTCCCCTCCGCGACACAGAACGAGATCAACGGCAAGGACGCCCAGAACCTGATCAAGAACGGCGTGTACGTCGTGTCCGAAGGCGCCAACATGCCTTCGACACCGGAGGCCGTCGAGGTCTTCGTCAAGGAGAAGATCCTCTTTGGACCGGGCAAGGCCGCCAACGCCGGTGGCGTCGCGACCTCGGGGCTCGAGATGTCCCAGAACAGCCAACGCCTGTCGTGGACGCGCGAGGAAGTGGACCGGAAGTTGCATGACATCATGAAGGCCATCCACAAGACCTGCGTCGACAACGCCGAGCATTTCGGCACGCCCGGCAACTACGTCAACGGCGCCAACATCGGCGGCTTCCTCAAGGTGGCCGATTCGATGCTGGACCAGGGCGTCGTCTAAACGTTCTTTCGTCAAGCTTCGTCTCTTAAGGGGGGAGGGCAGCCTCCCCCCTTTCTTTGTCTCACGTGTCCGTCTAAATGGCATCCTCCCGAGACAGGGGTCGTGGCATCATCAAGAATGACCCCGCGGCTCATGATTCGACCGACGCGCCCTCGGCGACGTTCTTTATGAATCCCTGTGGCGGTTTGCCTGCCGCGCGCCGTCATCATATAATGAACGTGGGGCCGGTCCGGGCCGGGAGAGAGAAGCCCTGAGAGATCCGACGGGAGGCGGAGCCCCGATGGTCGCGTTGAAGGATATCCTGTCCAGCGTTGAGGGGGAACTGCTGACGCCGGGGAGCCCGCTGGATGTCTCGTGTTCCAAGGTTTTTGCCTCCGACTTCATGAGCGACGTCCTGACGTCCGCCGAGCCGGGCTCCCTGCTCCTGACAGGCCTCGCCAATCCGCACGTCATCTGCACCTGCTCTCTCGTCGATATCGCCGCGGTCGTCTTCGTCCAGGGCAAGCGTCCGGACTCGGCCGCCATCGAACAGGCCCGCGCCAACGGCCTCCCCCTGATCGCCACCCGCCTGCCGATGTTCGAGGCCTGTTCGAGGCTCGCCGCACTCACCACGGGTGGGCCCCATGGGCGGTAGAGTCATTTTTCGCCGGGAATTCCCGGTCAAGGGCGGGGATTTTTGCCGGGCTGGCGCCGTGGCCTGCCGGATCAAAGACCTTCTGAAGGAGCTCGGCCTCGACACCCAGGCCATCCGGCGCGCCGCCATCGCCTCCTACGAAGCGGAGATGAACGTCATCATGTATGCTTGGGAAGGCCGGATGAAGCTGGCCGTGAAGCCGGGCGAGATCCGGATCACGGTCGACGACAAGGGCCCCGGCATCCCGGATATCGGCCTGGCCCTGCTGGCCCAGACGGCGGGGTTGTGCGGGGGGGCCGTGGACCGGGAGCTCCGCGCCGGCCTCCGCCGGATCGGCGCCCGCTGACCGTCCCCCGGAGTCCGCTCCCGGCCGGACGGGAGGCACGGCTCAGGACGCCGGTCGGCGGTGGTGCCGAGGCCGCCCGAAAGCCCCCGTTGGGAAGGGGGCCCGCCGGCCTTGCGGCGGGGGAACCGGGACAGGTTCCCGGGGGGCCGGGGGATAAGGGTGGCCTCGACGCCACAGCATCGGCACGGGGACGCATGTGGACAGGACCCGTCCGGCGGGGGCGCCGGCCGCGTTTGTCCCCCCCGCTCCAACCTGTTATAATGAGAGGGCAAAAGGAGCCGCCAGCCATGAAAACCCTCCGCCAGATCGCCGCCGAATCCGTCTTCACGGAGAACCAGCTGAAGAAGCTCGAGGCCCTCGTCCTCGAGGACAATTTCTATCCCGAATCCTGCGTCCGGGAGGAGATCGACCTCTTCCTGACCGGGCTCGGCCTCAGCCCGTCCTATTTCATGGCGACGCCGCTCGAGACGATCGCCCGGCACATCGAGGCCCTCCGGGCCGCCGAGATCATGGCCGCGCTCCGCGGCGAGAAGGTCCTCCGCATCGAATTCACGACCGAGCACGAGGCCGAGGCCCTCTACCTCGTCGAAGATTCGCACTACAAGGCCATCGAGATCGAGGAGCGGATCGAAGACAAGTATCCCCACGACCGCCTCCAGTCCTACCGGACCCTGCGCAAGGCCCGGGGCCTGGAGTACCTCCGGCTGTACATCGTGGACCGACCGGAATTCCCGGCCGGTCGAGTCTCGCGCGAAGAGACCGATCTGCGGAAGATCGCCGACAAGACTTTCCTGGCCACGATCTCCAAGGAGACGTTCAAGCGCACCCAGGAGCTCCTCGAGCAGGCGCGGGGCTGGGAGAGCCCCCTTATCGACGTCACCCCGGTCCCCGCGGACAAGGAGGTCCGCATCTCGGTCGTGACCAACACCGACGCCAGCCCCCGCTTCTTCACCAACGTCTCGGACGTCATCAACTCCCACGGCCTCCACAGCAACCGGAAATACATCGAGCACTTCGGGAACGGCAAGACGATCTACACCCACTACCTCGACGCCATCGAGGATCGGGCCAAGCTCCAGGACCTCATCGAGGACATCAGCAACATCTATGTCATCCCGACGAGCCCCCTGTCGTCCCTTTTCCGGGAGGGCAGGCTCTCGGCCCAGGAGATGGTCTTCGGCACGGCCCTCTGGAGCTTCGCCCACCAGTTCCTGAGCGGCTACAACGAGGAGTACCTGAAGCTCGCCGACGCCCTCAAGGATTCCCCCGAGCTCCAGGGCATCCTCCGCGACCTCAAGACCCGGCTGGCCAAGGAGACCTACACCGAGCCCCGGGTCTGGGACGTCCTCAGCGACAATCCCGAGGGGATCAAGTCGCTCTTCCGGCTCTTCGACCGGAAGTTCAACCCGGCCGAGAAGGTCCACGACATCGCCGCCGGCCTGGCCGCATTCCGCAAGGACGTCGTCCGCAAGGTCGTCGTCGAGGCCGACCGCAACGTCTTCCTGGCTGGGGCCCTGTTCGTCGAGACGGTCCTCAAGACGAACTTCTACATCCGGGAGAAGACCTCCATCGCCTTCATGTACAAGCCGGACTTCCTCAACCGGGTCGACTACCCGCTCGAGCCGTTCGGCCTCTTCCACATCGTCGGCCGCGAGTTCCGGGGCTTCCACATCCGCTTCCGGGACATCGCCCGGGGCGGCATCCGCATCGTCCGCTCCTCGCACTACCAAAACTACCTCAACAACTCCGACTTCATCTTCGATGAGAACTACGGCCTGGCCTCGACCCAGCAGCGCAAGAACAAGGACCTGCCCGACGGCGGATCGAAGGGCACGATCCTCCTCCGCTGGGGCTTTCAGGACCAGCCCGTGGCCGCCTTCAAGAAGTACATCGACGGCCTGCTCGACCTGATGCTCCCCAACCCCGCCGTCCTCGACTACTACGGCAAGGACGTCATCCTCTTCCTCGGCCCGGACGAGGGCACGGCCGAGCTCATGGAGTGGGCGGCCCTGCGGGCTCGGACGCGCGGCTACAGGTTCTGGAAGGCCTTCACCACCGGCAAGCCGGAAAGCATGGGCGGCATCCCTCATGACCTCTACGGCATGACGACGCGCTCCGTCCGCGAGTACGTCGTCGGCTCGCTCCGCAAGCTCGGGCTGAAGGAGGAGAAGATCACCGAGGTCATGACCGGCGGCCCCGACGGCGACCTGGGCTCGAACGAGATCCTCCTCTCCAAGGACAGGATCCTGGCCATCGTCGACGGCTCGGGCGTCCTCTATGACCCCCAGGTCCTCAACCGCCGGGAGCTCGCCCGGCTGGCCAAGGCCCGCATGATGGTCGAGCATTTCAACCGCAAGCTCCTCTCGGAGGAGGGTTTCTTCGTCCATGTCAAGGACGCCGACGTCCGGCTCCCCGACGGCGAGCGCGTCGAAAGCGGCCTCGAGTTCCGGAACACCTTCCACCTCCACCCGAAGTTCAAGGCCGATATCTTCGTCCCGTGCGGCGGTCGGCCGTCGTCGGTCAACATCAACAACTGGACCGCGTGGCTCGACGAGAAGGGCCAGCCGCGCTTCAAGGTCATCGTCGAGGGGGCCAACCTCTTCATCACCCAGCAGGCCCGCCTGCGCCTCGAGGAGAAGGGGGTCATCCTCTACAAGGACGCCTCGGCCAACAAGGGCGGCGTCACCTCGTCGTCGCTCGAGGTCCTCTCGGCCCTGGCCATGACGGACAAGGAATTCGAGGAGCTGATGGTCGTGCGGAACGGCACGGTCTCCGACTTCCGCAAGGCCTACATCGAGGAGATCATCGCCGAGGTCGCGGACAACGCCCGGCGGGAGTTCGAGGTCATCTGGCGCGAGAACACGAGGACGGGCATCCCCCGGAGCATCCTCAGCGACCGGGTCAGCGAGAAGATCAACGCCATCAAGGACAGCATCCGGGCCTCGAGCCTGTTCGAGGACAAGGCGCTCGTGCGCAGGGTCATCGAGGTCGGCTGCCCGCCCGTGCTGTGCAAGCTCCTCGGCATCGGCCGCATCCTGCAGCGCGTGCCCGAGAGCTACCTCCGGGCCCTCTTCGCTTCACGGCTGGCCGGCCGCTATGTCTACGAGCACGGCCTCGAGGCCAACGAGATCGACTTCTTCAACTTCCTGCAGCAGTTCATGACCTGCTCGGCGTTGAAATGAGAGGGCCGGCGTCGGGAGCCCGTTCCGGGACGGCCCGGCCGGACCTGCCCGTCAGGTAGGCCCGGGTCCGCTGTCGCGCGCGTCGGCGAAGACCTCCCAGCCGTGCCCTATCGCGTGGTCCTTGTGAACGGGACGCCGAGGCGTTCCTCGACCCACGCACGGTCGATCGTCATCCCCCATTGGCTGTGCTGCATAGGGACGCCGGGGTCGAGCTTGAGCGCTTCCCGGTAGCGGGCCAGCGCCGCCTCGCGGTTGCCGAGAAGGTCGTTCATGTGGCCCTGCCAGACCCGGGCGGCGAAGGCCGTCACGCCGGCCGTCTCGAGCGCCGCCGTCTTCGTGAACGACTCCAAGGCTTCCCGGTAACGGCCGCTGTCATACAACAGCAATCCCAGTTTGAACCAAAATCCCGGGTCCGCGATCGTCAGCCCGGCCGTTTTCCGAAAGACGGCGAGGGGGGTCTCGCCCTCGCCGCTCCAATTCAGGCCGTCGACGAATTCCGTCAGCTGGGCCGCGGTCGGATGCTCGGGCACGCGGACCCGGCTCTCCCGGGTGAAGGGCGTCTTCAGCCGCTCTTCGAGCCAGGCCCGGTCCATGGTGATCTTGAACTGATCGTTCGTGACCGTTTGCCCGGGGTCGATGGTCAAGGCGGACCTGTAGTGTGCGACGGCGGCCGCCCGGCGGCCCTCGAGATCGGCCAGGATGCCGAGCCACGCCCGCGCCCCGTATTTCCAGCTCGGGTCGCCCTCAAGGCTGTCGATCCTGGCAAAGCAGTCCGCCGCCTCGCCCAGGCGGCCGGCCCCATAGAGCGCGACGCCCAGGCGATACCAGATCTCGGCGGCCATGATCGCCTCGTTCTTCACGGCGGCATAAACGTCCGGCGCAGCGCTCCTGTCCCAGCCGAACGCCAGCTTCGCCGCCGCGGCGGCCGAGATCTTCGGCACGGGAGTCTCGACCCGCGCCAGCTTCTTCTCAGGGTCGAGGATGACGTCGCGGAGCGGCGACCGGCTCTTGAAGGTCAGCGCCGTGACGGCCTTTGTCCGGTCGGTCAGCTGGGTTTCGGCCGAGCCGTCCTCGAACACAGCCCGGACGGGCACCGGCATGGCCATCGTGCCCAGGCGCTTCACCCGGACCTCGGTCCTGAATCCTCCATTCCCGTCTGCCTGCGTCTCTTTCGAATCGAGCCCATAGCAGAGGTACTGATTCGAGCGCACCCATGCGTCGAAGAACCATGCCAAGTTCTGGCCGCTCTCCTTCTCGGCGACCGTCCGGAAGTCCCGCCAGCCGAGCCGTTGGCCGCCAAATTCGCGCAGGCAGCGCTTGTAGATCCTCATGAAAACGTCTCGCCCGAGCACGGAATCGAGAGCGAAGATCGCTGCGGGCCCTTTACTGTGGATGACCGTGTTGTTGAAATCGAAACGGACCGTTCGTTCCCGGTCAGGCGGCGCGTCGAGGGTCGTATCGTAGTACATCGGGATCGCGTTGACGTAGTTCCCCATCCATTCCGCCCGGCGGTCCGGGTCAAAGCCGCGGACGGTCATGAACTCGGTGTCGGCGTAGATGCCCATGGCGATCCACAGCCAGGCGGGCGCGTCGGGGTCGAGGACCCACTCGCCCCAGTACTCGTGACCGATCTCATGCGACGTGATATATTGCCAGTGGCGCGGCGACTCGCCGTCGACATAGGTTTCCAGGCCGTGGATGGCGACGATGCCGGTCGCGACCGGTCCGCCGCCCCAGCGCCCGGCGCCGCCCGGGACGATGTTGAGGAAAGGAAAGGGGTAGAAGCCCAGCCAACCCTTGTAGAAGCGGACGGCGTCGGCGGCGGTCTCCAGGCAGACGGCGGCGGCCTTGGCGCCTTTTTCGGTGAAATAAGACGTGATCAGGACGCCGTCCACCTCCCGGCTCGCCGCCTTCAGGCCGGAAGCGACATAGAGACCGAAGGTCCTGGCCGCGGCCGCCTCATAGCGCCCCGTCTTCGGGTCGAGCCGCCCGCTCGCCGCGACCGTGACGCCCGCGGGCGCGTCGAGCTTGACCGAGAAGGAGTCGTGGCTGGGGAGTCCGTCCCACCAGAGCCGCGGATACCACTCGCTACTCGAAAATTCCAGCCGACCCTGCGCGCCGCCCGTCTTCATGCTGAATGTTGCGTCGAGCACGAGGCCGGCCCCGGGCGCGAGAGGCCTCGGCAGGCGGACGAATATCGGCCCAGCCTGCGGGGCGGGTGAAGGGGCGTCCGGCGGGAAGATTCTGCGCCCGCCCGATGCGACCTCGAGGGACGAGAGGGGACCCGTGCTCCAGTCGAAAGCCAGGACCCCCAGGGGGGCGCGCCCTGAGTTCTTCAGCGAAACCGTCTCCCGTCCATCGACCGCCTTCCCGCCGGCGCCGATGCGGGCGTCGATGACGTATCGGCTCGACGGCGGGTCCGGGGGAGTGTAGAATCTCCCGGCCGCCGAAGCGGCATCCTGACGCTTCCCGGCGACACAGCCGGAGAGCGCGATGGCGACGACGCAACAGAGCGGGATGCGGACGGATCGTTCCATGCAAGACCTCCTTGGGGCGGAAGGCTTCCGGAATCGCCCGAAGCCCGCCCATGGTAGGCACGGCCGAGCGGTCCTGTCAAGGTCCGCTGGCCGCTTCGCCTCTCGGCCGCCCGGACGGGTTCAGCTGATCTCGCCGGTGAGATAGGCCCGCGTCCGCGGGTCTCGCGGGTTGGCGAAGACCTCGGCCGCCGGGCCGTGCTCGACGAGCTCGCCCAGGTAGAGGAAGGCAATGTGGTCGGCGATGCGGCGGGCCTGGCGGAGGATGTGGGTCACGGCCACGACCGTGTAATCCTTCTTGAGCTCCATCAGCCGACGCTCGACGTTCTGGCTGGATTGCGGGTCGAGAGCCGAGGTCGGCTCGTCGCCGAGGATGATCTCGGGCTCGACGGCCAGGCCCCGGGCCAGGCAGAGGCGCTGCTGCTGGCCGACGGAGAGCTCGGAGGCGGGCTGGTGGAGGCGGTCCCGGACCTCGTCCCAGAGGCCGGCCGCCTTGAGGTACTGCTCGACGGTCCGGTCGAGCTCGGGCCGGGAGCGGAGGCCGTGGATGCGCGGGCCGTAGGCGACGTTGTCGTAGATCGACATCGGGAGGACCTGGGGTTTCTGCGAGAGGAGGCCCATCTTCCTGCGGATGTGCGTGACCTCGGTCCGGGGGTGAGGGCCGTCCCGCCGTTCCCGGCCGGGCGGCTCAGCTGAACTCGCCGACGAGGTAGGCCCGCGTCCGCGGGTCGCGCGGGTTCCGGAAGACCTCGGCCGCCGGGCCGCTCTCGACGAGCTCCC
>DATKJS010000004.1:0-29087 GCA_035543515.1 Terriglobales bacterium
GCCGCCCGTGATCCAGTAGACGGGCAGCCCCTCGGCGACGAGCTTCGCGGCGTCCTCGTCTTTGAGGCTTCGCGGGTCGGCCAACCGGGCCATGATCTCCTTGAGCCGGCCGAGGCGGGCCATGTTGTCCTCGGAGGTCACGGCCACGATGATCATCTCGCGGCCCTCGTCGGTCGGGCCGAGCGTCCAGACCTGGACGCGCGGGGTCGCGGCGGCCAGGGCCCGGAAATACTTATAGATATCGGCGGAGTGGTCGAGGATGTCGGGAGCGCCGACAATATGGCCGAGGACCTTGAGGGGCGTCGGCACGGTGTCGGAGGCGGGCAGGTGGTCGACGAGCTCGGTCAGGAAGAACTTCTCCGTCGTGTATTCGAGAACCTTGGCCGTGTAGTCCTTGTCGACGGCCTGCGGGGCGGCCGTCACGGACGTGGCTTGGGGCGCGGCTTGGGGCGCTCCCGAGGCCGAAAGCACGACGGTCAGGGCCACCAAAACGGCGAAGCCGGACGGCCACCGGCATGACGGCCGGGCGAGGGATGCTGTAGAACGGGATGGCATGGTCGGACCTCCTCGGAGATGAATAAGAGACTCGGATTATACTACGAATCCCGGCCGCCCGAGTTTCTTATTGGGGTCGGACCTCAGCATCTCATAGATACGAAATACATTGTGCCCATTTTTGGGCCCGTTTTCGGCCTTAAGTAGCGTCTTTGGGGCTCGAAAATGATGACTTAAGACGGATACGGTGATTGGATTGCGCCATGCCTTAAGTCTTCACTTTTAGCCTGAAAGATGGGGACTTAAGGTCAAAAACGGGCTGTCTTCAAGCGTTAATTATATTAACGCCAGCAAATTACTGAGGTCCGACCCCTCGGCACTTGACCCTACGCGCACTTGCTCCAGCCGCAGTTCGGGCAGACCGGGCACTTCTCGTCGGGAAGCAGCGCGCCGCAGATCTTGCAGCGGATCGTGTAGAAGTCCTTGGCGTTGTGCTTGACCTCGCCGAAGTGCTTCTCCAAGACCTTGGCGATGGCGTCCGGGATGGACTGGATGAGCCCGCCCTCGGTGAAGATGGGCTCCGAGCCGCCGATCCCCTTGAGCTGCTGGATGACCTCCTCGGCCTCGACGCCGCTCCGCAGCGCGAGCGAGATCATCCGGCCGAGGGCCTCGGCGTCGGCCATGGTCGAGTAGCCGCTCTTGCCGATCGAGGCGAAGACCTCGAACGGCTTCTGGTTCCGGTAGGAGATGGTCACATAGAGGTTGCCGAACCCCGTCTTGATCTTGTCGGTGGTCGAGGGCAGGGAGTTCGGCCTCTCCTGGGGATGGACGATCTCCGTCCCGTTCTTGTAGAGGACCTGGCTCTCTCTGCAGCCGTCGCGGTAGATGGTGATGCCCTTGGTGCCGAGGTCCCAGGCCAGGTGGAGGGCTTTCTCGACGTCCTCGACCGTCGCCTCATGTGGGAAGTTGATGGTCTTCGAGACCGAGTTGTCGACGTGCTTCTGGAAGGCCGCCTGGGTCCGGACGTGCCACTCCGGCGAGATCTCGTGGGCCGAGACGAAATAGTCGGCGAGCGGCCGGCCGGGGTTCTTCTCCTTCCATTCGGCGTAGACCGGGTGGACGTCCTTGAGCTCGGAGTCGAGGATCTTCGAGACGACCTCGAAGGCGAAGACGGGCTCGATCGAGGAGGAGCAACCGGCGATCCGCGAGATCGTGCCGGTCGGGGCGATGGTGAAGACCGTCGCGTTCCGCATCTTCGTGCCCTTGTAGACGGACTTCCCGATGTTGGGGAAGCTCCCCCGCTCGGCCGCCAGCTCCCGCGACGCCGCCACGGCCTCCTTGCGCAGGAAGGCCGCGACCTTCTCGGCCAGGGCCAGGGCCTTGGCCGAGTCGTACTTGACGCCCATCAGGAGCAGGAGGTCGGCCCAGCCCATGACGCCCAGGCCGATGCGCCGGTTGCCCCGGCTCATCGCCTCGATCTGCGGCAGCGGGTAGCGGTTGACCTCGACGACGTCGTCGAGGAAGCGGACGGCGAGGCGCACGACGCGGGCGAACCGCTTCCAGTCGAAGCCGTCCCTGCAGCGCGGCTCGCGGAAGTTGGCCAGGTTGATCGAGCCGAGGTTGCAGGACTCGTAATCGTGGAGGGGCTGCTCGCCGCAGGGGTTGGTGGCCCGGATGGGTCCCAGCCCGGCCGTCGGGTTGGCCCGGTTGACCCGGTCGATGAAGATCAGGCCGGGGTCGCCGACGGCCCAGGCCGACTCGACGATGAGCTGGAAGACCTTGCGCGCGTCCCGCTTCCCCGCCGGCTGGCCCGTGTGAGGGTCGACAAGGTCATAGGTCCCGCCTGCCTTGACCGCCTCCATGAATGCGTCCGTCGCCGCCGCCGAAATGTTGAAGTTCGCGACGCTCGTGCCGTCGAGCTTCATCTGGACGAATTCCTCGATGTCGGGATGGTCGACGCGGAGGAGGCCCATGTTGGCGCCCCGGCGCGTCCCGCCCTGCTTGACGGCCTCGGTCGCGGCGTCGATGACGCGGAGGAAGGAGACCGGCCCGGAGGCCACGCCCTGGGTCTTGCGGACGAAGCTGCCGCGCGGCCGGAGGCGGCTGAAATCGAAGCCCGTCCCGCCGCCCTCCTTGTGGACGAGGGCGGCGTCCTTGACCGTCTCGAAGATCGAGTCGAGCGAGTCCTCGATGGGCAGGACGAAGCAGGCGCTCAGGCACATGCCGCGGCCGGCCCCGGTCAGGGTGGGGCTGTTCGGCAGGAAGTCGCGGCCCATCATCGCCCGGAAGAACTCCTCGGCGAAGCGCTTGCGTCCGGCCGCGGACGTCTCGGCGGAGGCGACGTGGTCGGCGACGCGGCGGAAGAGGTCGGCCGGCCCCTTGTCGACCGGTTGCCCCTTGTCGTCTTTAAGGAAATAGCGCGCCTTGAGGATCTTCAGGGCGTTTTCGGAGAAGGCGGCGGGTTCGGCCATCGATTTGCCCAAAGATTATAGCCCGTCGCGGCCGTCTTTTCAAGCCGCGGAGCGGGGCCGGGGCGTCTCGCACGCGCGCAAATCGGGGACACAATACTCATTTCCCAATTTCTCGGCCGGCACGGGGTACGATGGGAGAGGCGCCGGGTCCGCGCAACGAACCTCGCCCGGGAGGCGTTCGATAAGAGAGATAAAGAGAGAGGAGGGCCGCCCATGAGGATCCCCGCGCCGAGTGCCGCCGTCTCCGTCCTCCTTGTCCTGGCGGGCGCGGCCTGCAGCGCCACGACCGCCTATATCACCGACAGCCCGCCCGCCACGCGTCAAATCACCGTCGACGGCCGGTCGGACGATTGGGTCGGAGCCTTGAGCGTCATCAGCGACGGGAAAGCCGAAGAAGGCTTTCTCAACGACCAGGACGTCCTTTACGTCTGCTTCGCGACCGGGGACGAGTCCCTGCGCCGGCAGATCGCCGACGGGGGGCTGACCGTCTGGATCGACCCCAAGGGAGGCGACGCGAAAACGCTGGGCATCCGCTATCCCTTGGCCAAACTGAGCCGCGGGCGCCCGACCCCGACGCAGGGGGAAACGCCGCCGGAGGGCGAGCCGGCCCAGCCGCCGGCCGCCGGAGAATCGTCCGGCGGTGAGGCCTCCGTCCTCGAGATCCTCAGGTCCGGCAGCAGCGCCGCGCAGAAGATGAAGATCTCCGATGCCAAGGACCTCGAGATCGCCGCCTCCGAGGAAGGCGGGCTTTTCGTCTACGAACTGAAGATCCCCCTTCAGTCTTCGCCCGACCGTCCCCTGGCCCTGGCCGCGGCGCCGGGGGCCAAAGTCGGCATCGGCGTCGAGGTGCCGAAATCGGAGCGGAGCACCGGCGGCGGCCGTCCGCCGGGCGGCATGGGCGGGCGGGGAGGCGAGCCCGGCGGGGGCATGGGCCGCGGCGGGTTCGGCGGGGGGGGCGGAGGCCGCATGGGCCGCGGCATGGGCAGGGGGATGGGGCGCAATGACCTCGACGTCGATGCCCTCAAAGGCCTCAAGGTCTGGACCTACGTCAAGCTGTCCGCCTCGAAGAGCCTGTCCGCCGCCCGTCCCAACTAATTCCGCGTCTAATTCGGGGACACAATGCTCATTTCCGAATTTCCTGACGCTCCCTCCCTGCCCGGAGAGGAGGATTTTTGTCCGACGGCGGCCGCGAAATTGGGAATTGAGTATTGTGTCCCCATTTATCATGGTAATATAGCCTTCCGAGCGCGGACAGGAGGAAAAACGATGCCCGACATTCCCATCCCTCCGTTCCTTGAAAAGCCGACCGTCGACCCCGGGGCGTGGGTCGCTCCGTCCGCTGTCCTCGTCGGCCGGATGACCATCCGGCGCGGGGCGAGCGTCTGGTACAATTGCGTCCTCCGTTCAGACGTCGCCGGGACGGAGATCGTCGTCGGCGAGGACACGAGCATCCAGGACGGGGCCATCCTCCACGTCGACCAGGGCTGCCCGTGCCTCGTCGGGGCGCGGGTGACGGTCGGCCACGGCGCCGTTCTCCACGGCGCGACGGTCGGTGACGACTGCCTCATCGGCATGGGCGCGGTCCTACTCTCGGGCTCGAAGGTCGGCCCGGGCTCGGTCGTCGCCGCCGGGGCGGTCGTGGCCGAAGGCGTCGAGATCCCGCCGGGGGTCATTGCCGCCGGCGTGCCGGCCAAGGTCCGGCGCGAGACGACCGAGGCCGACCGGGCCCGCGTTGACGCGTCCTGGCGGGTCTACGCCCGGCTCCGCGAGCTCCATCGAAAGAACGCGTGACCAAATTGGGGACACAATACTCAATTCCCAATTTGCGGACGGTCCCCGGGCCGGGCCCGTCCGCCCGGGACGTCTTCAGGGGAGCGTAATTCGGAAATGAGTATTGTGTCCCCGAATTATCCGGATCATCGGGCGGCGCTCTTCGACCTCGACGGGACACTCCTCGATACCATCGAGGACATCGCCCTGGCCATGAACCGCGTCCTCGCCGCCCGCGGCTTGGGGTCCTACTCGGTCGAGGCCTACAAGACGCTCGTCGGGGAGGGCGCCGAGGAGCTGGTCCGGCGGGTGCTGGCCTCGCGCCGCCTCTCCGACGCCGAAGTCGCCGGCCTCCTGGCCGACTACCGCAGGGAGTACGAGGCCTGCTGGCGGCTCCACAGCCGGCCCTATCCCGGGGTCCCGGCCCTCCTCGAAGCGCTCGGCCGCCGCGGCGTCCGAACGGCCGTCCTCTCGAACAAGTCGCAGCCGTTCACCGAGGCCATGACGGCCGAGCTCCTCTCCCCTTTCCGGTTCGACATCGTCCGCGGCGCCCAGCCCGGCGTGCCTCTCAAGCCGGACCCCGCGGCGGCCCTGGGCATCGCCCGCGGGCTCGAGATCGCGCCCGCCGAGGCCGTCTTCCTGGGGGACACGAACATCGACATGATGACCGCCACGGGCGCCGGAATGCTCCCCGTCGGGGCGCTCTGGGGCTTCCGGACGGCCGAGGAACTGCGGGCGGGCGGAGCGGCCGCCCTGCTCGCCTCCCCCCTCGAGCTTCTGGCCTACTTTCCGGCCGACTGACCGCCCCCGAACTCCTCCTTGCCGACCATCCGCACGGGTGGGATCTCCCCTCCCCTTGATTTCTCCCCTATCCTAGTGCCTTCGGCGCCTCTTGACAATGCCCGCCGCGCGCTTCTCTCACCCCGGCTCCTCGGGCGTGCCTTCCCGGGGTGACAAGGGGTGAGCCAAAATCACCCTTCGGTTCACCCGGACGGGCTATTGGCCCCCGTCCAGGGGGAGATAAGATGGGGCCGCGAGAGTTGAGTCTGGGACCATTATGCAGAGGCATGCCGGTGTTTAACGAAAAGCGCAAGGAACGCAGGATCCGGGAGGAGAACCGGGTCCTCATCGAGGTCCCCGGCAAGTGGGGGCCGGACGGCGGCCCGGAGATCAACGGCCTGACCCAGGACATCTCCCTGGGCGGGGCCCGGATCATGATGATGGACGAGCTCTTCGCCGTCGGCGCCAGCCTAAAGATGACGCTCTACCTTTCGAAGTCCCGCCAGATCGTCAAGGTCCACGCCCGGGTCCGTTGGGCGCGGACGATCGAGAACGGCTTCTACGAGATGGGCGTCGAGTTCGAGCACGGCATCCCGGCCAGCGTCATGGCCCTCATCAACCATCTCTACAAGAAGGACCAGAATGTCCCCTCATCCATCCAGGCCGGGAAGTGAGCCCCGGACGCTCCGCGCCCGGGACGAGGCCGCCTCACCGTGCGCGATGAGGGGAGAGCGGGCAAAAATCCTTTGGCCAATCGCCCGGAGGGGTGATTGCCGGGGACGAAGGCCCCTGTCAGACTGAGGCCGGATCGAACGAAGATGCGCGCAGGAACGCGGATCGAGACCGAGACCCGGCGCCCGGCGCCGGAGGCGTGGAGGGACGCATGTTAGAACACGTTGAGAGCCCGAAAGAGATCACGACCGTCTTCGAGGGGATCGAAAGCCAGCTGGACCGGTCCCTGTCGGTCCAGCGCGACACGATCGAGAAGGAGCTGGTCGAACGGGTCGCCCGGGAGAAGGAGGAGGCCCAGAAGAGGATCGACGCCGCGGAGCGAGAGATCGCCGAGAGCCGGCGGGTCCTCGAGAGCCACAAGGCCGCCCTGGCCGAGCTCAAGTCGGCCAAGGAGCAGCTCCAGGGCAGGATCAAGGGACACATGGAGCGGGCCGCGAGCTGCCAGCAGATGATGGAAAAGATGTCCGGCCAGGCCTATGAGGAGTACGAGCAGGTCAACCACCTCGGCCTCGAGCTCGACGGAGTCCGGCAGCGAGCCGACCGGGAGACCGCCCTCCTCCGCAAGCACCTCGAAGAGAAGTACGGCCTCAAGGCCGACATCCAGGCCGTCCTGGAGCCCTCCGAGACCATGGCCGAGGTCCGCCAGCAGATGCTCAAGATGAAGAGGGTCCGGGAGCTGCTCGAGACCGGGTCGGACGCCGCCGCGCCCGAGGCCCCGGCCGAGGCCCCCTTCGCCGCGCCGGCCGAGCGGGAAGCGGAACGGCCCGCCGAGCCGCCCGCCGAGCGGCCCGTGCTGCGGGGCCACCCCCAGATCAGCCTCATCGAGACCCTGGAGCCCGCCGCGGACGTCGCGGACGCCGAGGGCGCGGCCCAGGAGCCCGACGCGAGCTCCGACTACGACTACGCCGAGGCCGCCGAGGCGGAAGAGGTCCGCATGCTCACAGAGCGGCTGGCCCAGTACCGGAGGTCCGAGCCCGTCTTCAACGGCACGGAGTTCGCCTACTTCCAGAAGGGCAAGCGGATGGTCCTCGACGGCGAGAGCTTCATCGGCACCCTGGCCAAGGTCTCCGACGTGGCCAGGGGGCTCCACATCAACCTCGGCCAGAAGGAGATGTCGAAGGACCTCTTCCTCATCAAGCAGGAGATCCTCAACCAGCAGGAAGTCCTCCGCAAGACCTTCCTCCGCGTCGTCCGCTTCTGCGAAAAGGAGGACGGCACCCTGCCCAAGGGCGTCGCCGAGGTCCTGACGGTCCGGACGATGAAGGACATCCTGGAGCGGCTGACCTTCGGCAACTGGAGCAACCCGGCTGACTTCAACGCCTTCCTGGACCACGTCGCCTTCCTGAGGGCGGCCCTCAAGAAGGACGTCGGCTCCTCGCGGGACTACCTGCGGTCCGTCCTCGACCAGCTCGAGGGCGGGGGCTCCTTCCGCAACTGACGTCGCCTCCCGGCCCCCCCGGGAGCCGGCCGCCGCGCCTGTCAGATGACCTCGAGCTTGTCCTTCTCCGGCAGCTTCGGGAACGGGGCGTGCGGCTCCGTCTGGTACCAGTAGGCGACCGAAGCGATATCGTCCTGGAGCGGCAGGTACCGCCCGCCCGACATCCACCCCAGCGCCTGGATGGTGACCTTCAGGTCCTTGTCGAAGCGGACGGGGTCCATGATGTGCCAGCGGTAGAGCCCGAAGCGCTGCTGGACCTGGTAGTGGCCGTCGCCGCGGAGGACCTGGGCCAGGCCCGAGTAGGGCGTCGTGAACTCGTGGTACTGGATGGAGCCGTCCGGGGCCTTGGCGTCGAAGTCGTACGAGCCGCAGAAGTAGTCCTCGGTGCCCGTGCCGCAGATCGTCGGGAAGTCCTTGTCGCCGTCGATGTAGAACTTGACCTCCCCCTCTCCCCACCAGCCGTTGTTGTGGACGCCCCAGGCCAGGTACGTCCCGACGTAATGGCCCCAGCCCTTGACCCCATCGAGGATGGTGTAAACGCTCTTGTATGGGAGCGGGTTCGTCCGGCGGAACTGGGCGTGGAAATAGGCGGCCTCGGCCGGGACCTCGGTCTCGGTGTAGTTGACCTGGTAGTAGATGGAGAAATTATCATCGGCGATATTCTCGAGGGTGATGCGGAAGCCCTTGCGGAAGGGCATCTCCCAGTAGCAGTTGAGCGCGCTCCCGGGATTGACGCAGACCGGGAGCGAGGAGATCTGGGCGTATTGGCCCCAGCCGCAGGCGAAGAAGTCGCCGAGCGGGCATTCGACCGAGGGCGTCGTCTCGTCGTCCCAGTAGAAGCGGATGATGGCGAAGCGCCAGGCGCCGGCCGGCGTGCACCAGATCTGCTGGATGGCGCCCTGGCCCTGGACGTCGGCCATGATGAACGTCTGCTTGGGCTTGATGGTAACGAACGGCGAGACCTTCCACCCCTGGCCGAGGTCGCGGGCGGCGTTCTTGGCCGCGCCGTCCACGGACATGCCGGCCTTGCCCTTCTCGCCGGTGAAGTTCTCCGGGCTGATCGAGCGGGTCTTGGCGTGGGACAGCCGCGACAGGTTCCCCAGGTTCATGCCCAGGCCTTTGAAGCCCTTCTCGTCCTGGCCACCCGGGGCAACCGCGGCGGCCGCCGTCACGAAAAAGGCCAGGGTCAGAAGTCCGAGGGCCGATCTCAAAAGGCGCGATTTCATCATGCCTCTCTCCTTGTCGAACGGGTTGCCCCATTTTAATCCATCCCAATTCGGGGACACAATACTCATTTCCGGATTTCCGGCATTCGATGATGCCCCGGCTGAGGTTGCGCCGCGCCGGGAAACCTTGACTTCGCTGAACTGGAAGAATATAAATGATTTAGAAAGCGGGTTCATGGTCAAGGATGGGCTTTCGTGACGAAAAAGGACTTTTTGCGCCGGGTCGCCGAAGACAAGAGCGATTTTCTCCAGGCGTTTCTCTCCGTCCTCAACGACGGGAAAATTCCCTTTTGCTTGATCGGGGGCCTGGCCGTTAACGCCTATGCCGAGCCAGTTGTCAGCCTGGACCTGGATATCGTCGTGGAGGCGAGCCGTCTTGACGAAGCCGTTCAAGTCCTGAAGAGGACGTTTAGGGTCAAGAGGTTCCCAAATAGCATCAACATTTCCGCGCCGGGGTCTGATCTCCGAATTCAGATCCAGGGGGACCTCCGTTACCAGGATTTCCTCCCGCGGGCGAGGGTGAAGGACGTCCTGGGTTATCGCCTTCCTGTGGCCCGCATCGAGGACGTCCTCCTCGGGAAGATATGGGCGGCCGGGGACGCGGCGCGCCGGCCCAGCAAGCGGCATAAGGACATGGCCGATATCCTGCGGCTGTTGGAAGCCAAGAAGAGCCTGGCGGCCATGATTCCGGCGGACCTCAAGCGAAAGCTGCCGCTCTGATCCCGTCGAGGGGGAAGCGCCGACCGGCCGGACCGATGGACTATTTCGCTCCGCACGCTGTATAGATAGAGATATCGGATCATGAGCCGAGGGCGGCGCCGGCCGCCGGGAGGACGGGATGAACCAGCGAAAGCCCGCACCGACTCCGGTGACAACCTTCTTGCCTATCCTAACCGTCCTAATCGTCATGTTGGCCGCCGGCGCGGCCCTGCTCCTCGCCGGACGCCAAGTCCTTCGTTCGGCGGGCCCGCGGCCGGCGGACGAGCCCAGGCTGCTCTCGCCGGCGCCGCTTCTGCGGCCCGGAGCGTCCTGGACGGGGAGCGGCGTCGACCCCACGACACCAGGCTCCGGGCAGTCCGAGCCATCCGAGCCGTCCGGCGGCCAGGCGGCGCCCAGCCGCAAGCGCCTCGACCAGCTGATCGGCGAGCAGAAGTTCGAGGAGGCCGCGTCCGAGGCGGCCCGCCTCCGCGAAGCCGCCAAGCGCCGGGGCGACGACGACGCCTGGGCCTGGGCCCTGATCAAGGAAGCCCAGCTCCGGACCGCCCTCCACGGCTACGAGACCGCGGTCCGCTTCCTCAAGGATGAGGCGTGGCCGGCCTCCCCGGTCGACCGCGACATGCTGGAGCTTTTCTACGCGCGCTCGCTCGTCACCTACTACCGCTCCTATTCGTGGGACATCAACCAGCGCGAGCGGGTGGAGGCCGCCGGCCCCGTCGACCTTAAGTCCTGGACGCGCGACCGGCTCTTCGCCGAGGCGTGGGGCGCTCTCGCCCGCGTCTGGAAGGACCGCGGCCGCCTGGCCGACCGGAGAGCCGGAGAATTTCCGGACGTCTGGGAGCCCGGCGACTACCCCGCCGGCGTCCGCGACACGCTCCGCGACTCGGTCGTCTACCTCTTCGCGCGGCTCCTCGCCGACACGAGCTTCTGGACGCCGCGCCAGTCGAACGAGACCTATCTCCTCGACCTCGATCGGCTCCTCGCCGCGCCCTCCGACGCCGCTTCGGTCGCGGCCGTCCTCGACTCGGCCTCCGCGCACCCGCTCGAGAGAATCGCCTCGCTCCTCGCCGAGCACGAGGCCTGGGCGCGCCGCGCCCGCCGCCCTGAGGCCGCGCTCGAGGCCCGGCTGACGCTCATCGAAACGCTCCACGGCGCCTTCTCCGATGACGAGGACCGCGCCCTGCTCGAGAAGCGGCTGGCCGAGTTCCTGCCGAAATACCGCCGTTACGCCTGGTGGGGAATGGGCCAGGCGCTTCTGGCCGAGTTCATCAGCCGGGAGGACGCTCCCGATTCCCTCATCCGGGCCCGCGCCGCCGCCCTCCAGGCCGCCGAGGCCTATCCCCTGTCGCCCGGCGCCAAGCGGTGCCAGGCCATCGTCAAGCGCATCGAGGCCCCGGACATCGGCGTCGAGGCCATGAAGAACGACTCGCCCGGCAGGCGCTCGATCCGCGTCACTCATCGCAACCTGGAGCGCGTCTTTTTCCGGGCCTACGCGTTCGATCTTCTCGGCTCGATCAAGAGCGCCAAGGACTACAACCTCCTCCCCGGGCAGAAGGAGGCCGAGGCGGTCATTCGAGACGGGAAACCGGTCGCGGCCTGGCAGGCCGTCCTGCCCAGGACGCCGGACTACCGCGACCACCAAACGTACGTCGAGACGCCCGCAGGTCTCGCCCCGGGCTTCTACATCGTCGTCGCATCCCCGCGCGAGGACTTCGCCCGGACCGGGAACCGGATCGTGGCGGTCGACGTCATCCTCTCGGACCTCGTCCTCCTCGTCCGCGACGCGGACGAGGGAGGCGCCGAAGTCCTGACCCTTTCGGGGGCGTCGGGCCGGCCTCGCGCCGGCGCCTCGGTCGACCTTTACGCCTATGACTGGCGGAACGGCCACCGGCTCGTCCTCTCCGAGCAGACTGACGAAGAGGGACGGGCGCGCCTCGCGGCGAGGCCCGGCTCCGGCGCCTACTTCCTCGTCGCCCGCAGGGGCGACGACCTCGCCGTCGACAACGACTGGCTCCGGCTGAACGCCGCGGCCGAGGGGCGCGAGTCGACCCAGGCCCTCGTCTATACCGACCGCAGCATCTACCGGCCCGGCCAGAAGATCTACTGGAAAATCCTGGCCTACAAGGGGCGCCGCGACCTGGGAAAACTCGGCCCGGCCGCCGGCGCCGCCGCGAGCGTCTGGCTTGAGGACGTGAACGGCCAGCGCGTGGTCCAAGCGACGGCGGTGACGAACGCCTTCGGCACGGCGAGCGGCGAGTTCCTCATCCCGGCGGCGGGGAGGCCTCTCGGCGCGTGGCGGCTCAGGTCGACGCCCGATGGCTACGCCCAGGTCCGCGTCGAGGAGTACAAGCGGCCGACGTTCGAGGTCACGGTCAGGGACCCGGAGAAGCCTCTCCGGCTGAACCGGCCGGCGGCGCTCATGGCCGAGGCCCGCTACTATTTCGGGCTGCCCGTCGCCTCCGGGGACGCGGTCTGGCAGGTCCGGCGCGAGCCGGTCTACCCGCGCTGGTGGTGGTCGGAGGAGTCCGGCGACGCCCGGAGCCAGGTCATCGCCGGCGGCCGGGCCCGGGTCAAGGAGGACGGCACGGTCGCCGTCTCCTTCACGCCGGCCGCGGACGAGCGGAAGGCGGCGGCGGGGGTCTCGTTCCGCTACACCCTCTCCGTCGACGTCACGGACGAGGGCGGCGAGACGCGCTCGGCGCGCCGCTCGTTCCGGCTCGGCTTCGTGGGAGTCGAAGCGACGATCGCGGCTCGAACCGGCTACTCCCTTTCCTCCCTGGAGTATCCCGATTTCGTCTTCGACATCACGCGGACCGACCTCGACGGCACACCGAGGCCCGGCCGGGGCTCTTTCCGCATGGTCCGGCTCGTCGAGCCGGAAAAAACGCTCCTCCCGGCTGACCAGCCCCTGCCGAACGACACGGCGGACGAAGCGGGGCGTTTCCGGACGCCCGGCGACCGATTGCGGCCGCGCTGGGGGTCGTCGCCGTCGCCCGAGGAGGTCCTGCGCACCTGGAAAGAAGGGGTCGAATATTGCGAGGGGATCGTCGACCACGACGCTAGCGGGCGAGGCCGGGTCGATGTCCCTCCGCCGGGGCCCGGAGCCTATCGCCTCCTCTATGAGACCAAGGACGAATTCGGCGCCGTCTGCCGCGAGAGCCTTGATTTCCTGGTCGTCGGCGGCAGGAAGCCCGCGTCCCCGGCCTTCAAACTGCCGCTCGTCGTGAGGGCCGAGAAGGCGACCGTTAGGGTAGGCGGCAAGGCGTGTTTCCTCGTCCACAGCGGCCTTCCCGGCCAGCCGCTTCTCCTCGAAACATACAAGGGCGGCCGGCTCTGGGAGCGCCGCTCGATCGACGCCGGCAAGGACTCGGGCGTCCTCGTGATCCCGGTCACGGAGGAGATGCGGGGCGGCTTCGGCGTCCGGGTGAGCGCCCTCCGTGACCATCAGTTCATGAGCGAAGAGGCGTCGGTCTTCGTGCCCTGGGACGATAAGGATCTCGGGGTCTCGTTCGCGACCTTCCGCGACAAGCTCTCGCCCGGGGCGAAGGAGTCCTGGCGGGTGACGGTGAAGATGCCGGACGGCAAGCCGGCCGTCCAGGGCGCCGCCGAGCTCCTCGCTTACATGTATGACCGGAGCCTGGACCTTTTCGCGCCGCACCGCGCGCCGCGCTTGGAAGACATTTATCCGCGCCTGTGGGGGCCCGGGGGGTGGAACGCGGTCCTGGGGCTCGCCCCGCAGGCTTTCTCGGAGGATACCGGATGGGCGCGCGTCCCGTCATACCCGACGTTCAGGCCGGACGAGCTCCTGACGCTCAGCGAATACGGCATCGGAGGGCCGGGAGGGCGGCGGTACGGCGTCGAAGGCGGTGTCGTCGGCGGCGTGCTGGGCGGGGTCAAGGCCTCAATGACCGTGACCGCGGCCGCGCCGGTCGTCGACGTCAAGAGCTCGGCGAAGAGCAAAGCCTCGGACGAAGAGGCGGCGGCCGGATCAGCAAGGGCGAAGGGCGGCCCGCCCGCCCAGGAGCCGGCAGCGGAGGGGGCGGCGGCGCAGTTGCGCTCGAACTTCTCGGAAACCGCTTTCTGGCAGCCGCACCTCCTCACGGGCGCGGACGGCACGGCGGCCATCGAGTTCACCGTGCCCGATTCGGTGACGGGCTGGCGCGTCTTCGTCCACGGCGTCACGAAGGACCTCGCCGGCGGGACGCTCGAGTCGGAGGCGCGGACGGTGAAGGAGCTCATGGTCCGACCCTATCTGCCCCGCTTTTTCCGCGAGGGGGACCGGGCCGAGCTCCGGGTCATGGTCAACAACGCGGGGGAGAAGGACTTCGCGGCCGAGGTGGCGCTCGAGGTCTTCGACCCGGCCACGAACGAGAACCTGGCGCCGGCGTTCGGACTGCCGGAAAAAGTTCCGGCGAGGGCGGTCACGGTCAAGGCGGGCGGCGGTGCGGCGGTCGCCTTCCCGCTCTCGGCGCCGGCGCGCGTCGGCACCGTGGCCTTCAAGGTCACGGCGAAAGCCGGGGCCTTCTCGGACGGCGAGCTGCGGCCGCTGCCCGTCCTGCCTGGCCGGATGCGCCTCGTCCAGTCGCGCTTCGTCACGCTCAAGGGGGCCGGCGCGTCGCGGGAGATGAAGTTCACCGACATGGCCGCCGCGGACGACCCGACGCGCATCAACGAACAGCTCGTGGTCACGGTCGACGGGCAGCTCTTCTATGGGCTCCTCGACGCGCTCCCCTACCTCGTCAACTATCCCTACGAGTGCACCGAGCAGACGCTCAACCGGTTCCTGTCGACGGGGATCCTGACGGGCCTTTACGACAAGTTCCCGGCGGTGGCGCGCATGGCCCAGCAGTTGAGCAAGCGGGAGACAGTCTACGAATCATTCGACGCGGCCGACCCGAACCGGAAGATGGGGCTCGAGGAAACGCCATGGCTCGTCGAGGCACGGGGCGGCACGGACGCCGGCTATGGCCTTGAGAAGGTCCTCGACCCGCGGGTGGCGGCGGCGCTCAGAGAGGCCTCGCTCGCGAAGCTCCTCAAGGCGCAGACGTCGCTCGGCGCCTTCCCGTGGTGGCCGGGCGGGCCGCCTTCGCCCTACATGACGCTCTACATCGTCCACGGCTTCTCGAAGGCGCTCGAGTTCGGCGCGGCCGTGCCCAAGGAGCCCGTCGTGCGGGCCTTCGGCTACCTGCACAGGCACTACCTCGACGAGGTCGTGGCCGACCTCATGGCCCGCGACACCGGCTGGGAATTCACGAGCTTCCTCAACTACACGCTGAGCAACTTCCCGGATGCGAGCTGGACGGGCGGCGTCTTCACGGAGGCTGAGCGCCGGACGATGCTCGACTTCTCGTTCAAGCACTGGAAGGACCACTCGCCCTACCTCAAGGGGTACCTCGCGCTGACGCTCAAGCGGGCGGGGCAGGCGAAGGACGCGGCCCTTGTTTGGGACAGCGTCATGGACAGCGCCAAGACGACCGAGGACGAGGGGACGAGCTGGGCGCCGGAAGACCGGGGCTGGCTCTGGTACAATGACACGATCGAGACGCACGCCTTCGCCCTGCGGACGCTCACGGAGCTCAGGCCGGCGGACGCGCGGGGCGAGGGCCTCGTCCAGTGGCTCTTCCTCAACAAGAAACTCAACCACTGGAAATCGACGCGGGCCACGGCCGAGGTCATCTACTCGGTGGCGTATTTCCTGAAACAGACGGGAGCGCTCGGGGTTCGGGAGTCGGTGACGGCCGAGGCGTGCGGCATGCGGACGACCTTCCTTTTCGAACCCGACAAGTACACGGGGAAGAAGAACCAGATCGTGGTCGCGGGCGGGAAGGTCGGGCCGGAGTGCGCGACGGTCCGCGTCTCGAAGGAGGGGAAGGGGATGGCCTTCGCCGGCGCGACGTGGCATTTCAGCACAGAGAAGATGCCGGAGAAGGCCGAGGGGGACCTCTTCGCGGTCGAGCGGAGCTATTTTAAGCGGGAGAAGAGGGGCGAGGAGGTCGTGCTGAAGCCGCTCGCGGAGGGGGCGAAGGGGCCTGGCGGCGAGGCGGCCGCGTTGAAGCCGCTCGCGGAGGGGGCGGCGCTCGCGGTCGGCGACGAGGTCGAAGTCCATCTCTCGATCCGGGCGCGGCACCCGGCGGAGTACGTCCATCTGAGGGACCCGCGGCCGGCGGGCTGCGAGCCGGTGACGCTCACGTCGGGGTACAAGTGGGACCTGGGGCTGGTGAGGTACGAGGAGGTCCGGGATAGCGGCACGAACTTCTTCATGGAACGGGTGCCGCAGGGCGAGTACACGCTCGTCCACCGCATGCGCTGTGCCATGGCCGGCACGTTCAGGGTCGCTCCGGCGACGCTCCAGTCGATGTACGCGCCGGAATTCGCGGCCTACTCCGCCGGCGCCCTGCTGTCAATCAATAGGGGGTCGGACCTCAGTAAATAATTATAACTAAAAGCAATAAGTGCTATTTTGGCCATAGTTTTGGCCTTAAGTCCTCATTCTTACCCCCGAAATCGACCAGTTAAGAAAAACCCACTGATGTCTTAGCCCTTTGCCGAGCGTCCGTTTAGTTGGAGGAGGTCTGAAGTCAATGACGCGAGCTCAGAGGCACTATCTGCCGGGTCTCATCTGGCACATCACTCACAGGTGCCATAAGCGGGAATTCCTTCTCAAGCTCAGCAGGGACAAGCGGGCTTGGTACCGATGGATCCTCGCCGCAAGGCGGCTATACGGCTTGTGCGTCCTGAATTTCGTGATCACATCGAACCACATTCACCTTCTTGTTATCGACCGGGAGGAGGGAGAGGACGGCGCCCGCCGGATGATCTCGAAGTCGCTCCAATTGGCCGAGGCGCGCGTCGCGCAGGAATACAATAACAGGAAGGGCCGGAGCGGGGCATTCTGGGAGGACCGCTATCATGCTACCGCTATCGAGACGGGGGATCATCTGATCAACTGCCTCACCTATATCGATCTGAACATGGTCAGGGCCAAGGTCGTGAATCACCCCGGCGATTGGCCCTTCGGCGGATATCACGAACTTCAACAGCCCCGCCAGCGTTTTCGAAACCAGATCGTCGACTGGCGTGCCCTCGCGTCCTTGTTCGGCATGAGCGACCTTAAGCGCCTGAGAGATGCGCGCAGGGAATGGGTGGAAGGGAAGTGTGGGAGTCTCGCACTTGAGCGAGACCCCAAATGGACGGAGAGCATCGCCGTCGGCGGGAAGGATTACGTCGAGGGGATAGTGGAAAGGCTAGGCGGGAGGGCTAAAGGGAAAAATGACGGGCATTTGGAATAGGCGTTTATTTATTAATCAATAACTTACTGAGGTCCGACCCCAATAATAGAGCTTATCTGCGTATTTCTTAGGGCGAAATTGAGGACTTAGGGCCAAATAATGGGCACTGCAGATAGGTATTTGTATTTATATCAGCGCCTTGTTGAGGTCCGACCCCAAAAATTAGCAGACGGTGACGACGAGGCCTTCGCGGCTGATGGAGTAGGCGAAGAAGCGCGCCTTGTCGTTGGGCGGGTCGGTTTCGAGCATCCGCCTCACCTTCTCCGCGTCCTGCGCCGACCGGCAGACGATGAGCAGGAACCCGCCTCCCCCCGCGCCCAGCAGCTTGGCGCCGTAGATATGAGGGGCGATCCGCCGCCTCAGCCCCTCGATGACCGGCGTCGAATGGTCGGGGTCGAGGTCCACGTTCAGCCGCCAGGCGACGTCGATGAGCTCGCCGAACCGCCGCATGTCTCTCTCCCCCATCGCCTGGGCCATGACCTGCGGGAAGGCGTGCAGCCGCCGGAGCGTCGCCATCGCCCCGCGGTCCCGGTCGAGATAGCGCCCGACGACGTCGTGGAGGATATTCTTCGCCAGCCGCCGCAGCCCCGTGTAATAGAGCAGGGTCCGCCCGCCGTTCGCCTCCGGGTCGAGGAGGTCGCCCGGGACGAAGTGGATGCGCGGGTTCGGGACGAGCCCTTTCTCGGCGGTGATCATCTTGACGCCCTCGACCGCCCCGCCGACCTGGTCTTGCCAGCCGCCGCCCGTAGTCAGCTCCTGCTCGAGCTGGAGGACGGCGTGGAAGAGCTCGCGCGGCGTGTACGTCCGCCCCATGACCCGCCCGATGACCGCGATGAGCACGGCCCCCATGATGCTCGACGTCCCGAGGCCGCTGCCGCTCGGGATGGCGGCCAGGGTCGTCAGCTCGATCCCGCCGCCGAACCGCCGCAGCATCCCCGCGAGGTCCTTCGCCCCCGACGGCCACCGCGCCGCCTCCGGCGCGAACCCGGCCAGGGCCAGGGCCGCCTTGGCCAGGGCGGATTGGCTGCCCGGCCTCCGGTAATCGAGGAGTTCGCCGAGGCCGCGCACGACCACCCTCGAGCTCGCGTCGATCGAGTTGATGCGGACCTCCGGCCTGTCGATGACCCGCGCGTAGGCCTGGATCGGCGCCTGGCCGTTGAGGTCGACCGCGGCGTTGATGACGCAACCGCCGCGCTCGAGCGAATACGGCGGCGTGTCGGTCCACCCCCCGCCGAGGTCGAGCCGCGCCGGCGCCCGGCCCCAGACGATCTCGTCGCCGCGCAGGCAGTTCCGCGGCGCCGCGGCTGTCTCCCCCATCCCGCGGTCCCTCCGGACGATGGTCCGCCCGACATGGGCAAAGGCCGCCTGCTTCATCCGGCCGGCCCAGCGCTCGAGCCGCCCGGCCCCGCCTTCGGCGGCCGCCCCGAGCCCTTCGAGCCACGCCTTTTCCGGCGCTCCGAGCTCGCCGCCCAGCCGCCGCGCGACGTCCCGCGCCCCTCCCCTGTCTTCGGCCGCCGTCGCGAGCAGGCACGACCCGAGCGAGTGAAGGATGCGCGCGAGCTCGAGCGCCTCGACCCCGCCCCCGTTCGCGCCCTCGCCCACGCCCCCGCGCCCGGCCCCGCCCCCGTTCGCGCCCGCGCCCGCGCTCCCGCGCGCGGACCCGCTCGCCCCCTCGCCCCCTGCCGGGCCGAACCGCCGTCCCGCCTCGCGGATGATGTCGGCAAGCCACCGCGCCCCGTCCTCTTTTCCCAGGCTCCGCACGAGGAGGGCCATGTCCGCCGCCGAAAGCTCGCTCTCCGGGTTGAAGGCCCGGAGTCCCGACGCGCTGACCGTCCGCGCCCGGATCCTCCGGCGCCGCGAGTGGAACTCTTCGAGGTCCGAGAGCCTGGCCATGTCCTCGAAGCTGTAGCGGTCGGCCACCCGCCACTCCTTCTTCTGCTCCGCCGTCGCCCGCCCCGGCTCCGAGAGCCAGAGCCAGCGCCGGCACTCGCCCGGCTCGCCGACGAACGGGAAGAAGCGGCCGTTCCAGACCGACCGGTCCGCGGGCCTGACCCTCGCGGCCCACACCTCGCCCGTCTCGGCCCCCATGGCCTCGAGCCATTCGTCGACGGGCCTCCCCCCGAAGCGCGCGCCCTGGCCGGCCGGGACGTGAAAGGTGTCGTCGATGCCGTAAACGCGGACGAACCTGCCGCGCCTCCCCCTCCGGTCGCGGCCCGGCAGGCACTCCAGGCAGGCGCCCGGGGGGAGAGCGATCTTGTCTTCGACATCGACGCCGACGACGACATTCTCCCCCGGCACGACGAGCGGCGCCTCCACGCGGCATCCCTCGACCCAGGCGCCCTTTCCCTGGATGAGCCATGGCTCCCGCGCGGCCGTATCGATGACGACGTTCGCGCCGTGGTCGGGCAGGCCCATGTCCGCGGTCAGGACGGCCTTGCTGCTGGCCACGAGCTCTCGCAGCGTCCCGAAGTGGAGGAAGCGGACACGCGGCACGACGGCGACATGGAACGGCATCCCGCGCAGGCCATCGAAAATGGCCTTGAGAACGTCCGCGCCGAGGCGCGACCCGGCCGCCCGCACCTCCGCCGCGTAATCCGCAAATCGCGTCTCGCGGCCCAGGGCGCAGCAGACCTCGCGATAGAGGTCGAGGCCGGCCGTCTCGATCGCCCGGCCGACGCGGCCGCTCCAGGCGAGCCCCCGTCTCCCGCTCCCGGCCGCGCGGACGCCGCAGAGCCCGATGAGGCGCACGGCCGACTCCGGGTCGAGGTTCAGGATGCCGATGTCAAGGACCGCGCGGCCGTGGGCGTCGACGGCGCCTTTCGCCCTCATCTCCGCGACGCTCGGCTTCTGCAGGAAGAGGCGCACCCGGCCGTCCTCATCGGCGCAATAAACGCCATGCCGCGCCGCGACCACGGGGTCGGCCGGGCTGCCGACGCCGGTCATCCCCTCGGCGGCGAAGCGGACCTCGGCGGCGTCGAACGTCAGCAGGACGTCCCCGGACGCAACGACGACCTGCCCGCGCTCCCTTTCGCGCCCCGTTTCCGGCCCCGCCTCCGGGACCGGGAGCGCCAGGTAGGCCGGGATGAGCCGGTCGAAGATCGTCGTGCCCAGGGCCGTGTCCGTCGCGCCGGGGACGGGGATGAAGAGCTTGCCGCACGGCCCGTAGGGCGGCAGGCGCTTCGAGTCGCCGCCGGCGTGGACGATGAGAGTGCGAAGCCTCTCGAAGACCTTCCGCCAGCCGTCCGGGCCGGCCGCCGACGCCGCCCGCGCCCCGAGCTCCCGCTCGAGGACGCGGAGCAGGCAATGGATCGTGCTCCCGCCGCTCCCGACGCGCCGCCCTCCGGGGTCGGCGACGACGAGGACCCGCCCGATGCCGCCGAGCAGGCCGAGCGCGGCCCGCTCCCCGACCAGCCGGCGGTAGGCCGCGGCCTGCGGCTCATTCGAGGCCGTGACGATGAGATAGTCCCATTCCGGAAGCAGTGTCTTCGTCATTCGAGCGTCCTCAGCAAAGCGGTCAAGCCGTCGGTCGAGCCGAACTGCGACTTCCAGCGCTGTTCGAGCTGGGGCCGGAAGCCAGGGTCGGCGGTCCGAATCCTCTTCAGGCGCCCGCCAACGTAAGCCCGCTCCGCCGCATCGAGCCCGTCCCAGGCGGTCAGATAATAGTAGAGGATATTCAGGTTGAGGAACTCGTCGGCCGGGTTGAGCTCGAGGGCCTCGCGGAAGTAGAGCTTGGCCTTGTCGGCGTAGGTCATGAGCGGGTAGTTGTAGAGGAGATAGGTCATGCCCGTCTCGTAGTGCGCGGAGGAGTCGATGGGGTCGCGGGCGAGGTCGGCGGCGTAGCTCGCCGCGGCCTTGTCGCAGGCGAGGTCGCGCCGCTCGCCGCGCGCCGAGTCGTTCTCGGCACGGGCCATCTCGAGCTCGAGGCGGCCGCGCTCCTTGAGGATCGCGGGATGCGCCGACCAGCCGACGGCGTCGTCGAGAAGCCGCTCGAGCGCGGGGAAGGCGCTCTGGACGCTGCGCGCCTCGGCGCGGGCATCCTGGTAAAGGCCCAGGCCGTGGAAGGCGCAGAAATCCCGGAAGGCGAAGACGAGGAGCGCGACCGCCGCCGCGCCAAGGGCCGACGCCTTCAAGAGCGTCAGACGCCCGGCCCTGATCGACTTCCGGCCTGAGCCTCCGCCAGATGCCCCGCTCCGGCCCGCCGCGGGCCCGGTTTTCGCAGCGTCGGACGCCGGCCCGCCCCCGCCGCTCTCCCCGCCTTCTCCCTCTCCCCGCCTCACGACGACGTTCACGGCCAGGGCGTACAGCCCGACGAAATAGACGGCGTTGGCCGGGATCTGCAGGTTGAAGTCCGTGAAGCCGTGGAGGAGGAGGGCCAGGATGCCGAGGAGCGCCCCGAGCCCTACGCCCTTGGCGAAATTGTCGCGCCGCTTCCGCCACCAGCCGACGAGCCAGGCGAAGAGCCAGACGGCCGCGGCGATGAGGCACCCTCCGGCGATGACCCCGTTTTCGGCCAGGACCTCCAGGTAATCGTTGTGGGCGTAAGAGAGGAGGAAGCCGTCGTCGACCTTCTTGTACATCGGGTAGACGTCGACGTAGGTCCCCTTGCCGGCGCCCGCCCACAGGAAATCGCCCGTCATCCGGACGGTGTTGGCGATGAACGTCCGCCGCATCTCCTTGGTGACGTCCATCTCGCCGAAGCGCTCGATGACGGGCCCGATGCCCAACCACAGGGCGACGGCGACGACCACGGCCCCGACGAGACGCAGGAGGCCGCGCATGCGCCGCCTGTCGTCCGCCCCGTCCGAGAGCTCGCGCCAGCCGCCGAAGGCCGCGGCGGCGAGGAGGAGGGTCACGAGGAAGATGAGGGCGCCGGAGCGGGACTTCGTGAAAACGAGGGCCAGCCCGATGAGGACCGTGCCGAGGCCCAGGATGAGGGTTCCCTGCAGGCTCTCCTGGCTGAACCAGAGCAGCTTCCGGCGCCAGCCGAGCCCCCGCTCCATGAGGAAGAAGCGCCCCTTGGCCAGGAGGTAGCCGAGGCTGAGCGGGAAGGCCATCTCCAGGAACCCGGCCAGGTGATTGCGGTTGACGAAGGTGCCGGTGACCGAGCCGATGTTGTACTTCTTCGGGGCGGCGAAGATCTTTTCCGAGCCGCTGAAGGTTTCGGCCATGCCGTAGAAGGCCTGGAACAGGGCGGCGGCGAAGACGACCAGGATGAACGTCTCGACGCGGCGGCGGGAGCGGACGGTGCGCAGGACGAGGAAGCCGAAAAGACCGTAGCAGACGATGAGGACGAGCTCGCCGGCCGAAACGCGCGGCGAGAGCGACAGCGGCCAGAACGGCCTCGCCTCCCAGCCGGCCAGCCCGTCACGGGCCAGGCCCTGGTAGATGGCGGCGGCGCGCGGTGAGACGAGCCGGACGAGCGCCGGCGGGAGCGGCAGGAGCTGGACGACGGAGCAGACGAGGAAGACCGCGAGCAGGATCTTGACCGCGAGGGGGATCGCGCCGAGGCGGCCATCCACGACGCCCGCGGGATGGGCCGCGCTCATGGCCCCGCTCCCGTCCTGTTCGCTCTCCCCTCTTTCGCGCCTCCGTCGCGCCAGGAGCCCGCCGCCGAGGTAGACCAGAAAAAGGAGCAGCGTCGCCGCCTCGAAAACGGAGATGGCCCACTCGTCGACCGAGCCGATAGGGAGCGGGACGAAGAGAAGGATGGCGCACAGGCCCCAGAAGACGATCGCTTTATGCATCCGGCCCCATCATAAAAAAAAGCAGGGGGAGTGTCCATCCCCCTGCTTTGGGAGCACCCGTGAGCTTAAGTCCGCATTTCCGGCGGCAAAAATGAAGACTTAAGGCGGAAAAACGGTCTTGAGAACTGGCGACGTTATTTGTTATGAGTCAGTTACTGAGGTCCGACCCCATAAATTAACGGATGGGCGAAGTCTCGGACTTCTCGGAGAGCGCGATGGCTAGCATGCCGCCGATGGTCACGACCATGATGGACCCGATGATCAGGTTCCTGGTCCCGCTGCCGTTGCCCGTCGCGCTCCCACCCGCCTGCCGGCCTCCCGCCGCGCTGCCGGCCGCGGTGCCGGCTGCCGGCCCGCCGGCGGCAGGAGAGCCCGCCGCGTTCGGGACGAGCGCCACGGACAGCTTGGCCGTCTCCGACGCCTTGAGGAGCATCTCGTAGCTGAACTTGTAGCTGCCCTTGACCGTCGTCACCTCGAGCGTGTACCGGCCTTCCTTGATGCCCGCGATCTTGTACATCCCGTTCTCATCCGAGGGACGGCTCTCGTAGCCGTCCGTGGAGGAGACGTTCCAGATCAGGACGACGGCGTTCGACACGGGCGTCTTCATGTCCGCGTCGTAGACGAAGCCGACGAGCGATCCGCCGGACGGCGCCGCGGGCGCCTTGGCCTGGGCGAAGTCCAGGACCGGTGTCGCAAGCAGCAGGAACGCCGCCGCGAGCCCCGCGGCGAGAATCCTCGAGCGGAAAATCTCCCTACTGAACATGATCCACCCCCTTGATCGGGTCCCGCGACCCCTCACTCACCTGACCGGCGAGGCCTCTTCTTTCTTGGCGAGCAACGCGTAAAGAACCACGCCCGCGACGATGACCATGGTGACGATGCCGGCCGGCGAGGTGAAGAAGCTCTTCTTCTTCGCATCCGGCCCGGTCGTCTGGCCGCCTTCCTGAAGGGCCACGGACAGCTTGGCCGTCTCGCTCCCCTTGAGCGCCAGGGCGTAATCGAAGTTATACTCGCCCTTCGTGGCCGTGACCCCGAGGATGTAGCGGCCTTCCCCGATGCCGGTGATCTTGTACATGCCGTTGGCGTCGGTCGGCCGGCTGTCATACTCGGTCGCCTTGTCGATGTTCCGGATCTTGACGACGGCGTTCGGGACCGGCGTCTTCATGTCCTTGTCGTAGATGAAGCCCACCAGCGACCCTCCAGCGGAGGACGCGGGCTTGGCCTGCGCGAACTCCGGCACCGGCGAGACGAGGAGCGCGAAGGCGGCGAGCAGGCCCCCGACGAGAAGACGGGAACGGAAGAAACGGCTGACCAACATGTTTGACCTCCCCTGTTGGCTGATAGATTGAATGTATGAAAAGAGTCGGATTCTGTCAATCCCCGTCTTGGGGGGAGAAAGGCGGCCGGCCCCGGGCCGCCCGGCGCCGCGAGGAGAGGTTGCGGCGCGGCGGGCTACTTGACCGGCGAGGTTTCGGCCTTCTTCTTCGTCAGCTCGTAGACGCCGAAGCCGCCAAGGCCGACCGCGGCGACGATGACCAAAATGCCGCCCGGGGTGCCGAAAAAGCCCTTGGGGATCGTCGAGCCGAGGCCCTTGCCCTCGAGGACGCCGGCGCCCTTCATGGACAGGTTGAGCTTGGCCTGCTCCCCCGCCTTGATATAGACGCCGTAGCTCAGGGTGTATTCGCCGAGGACGGACGTGACGCTCAGCGTGTACCACCCTTCATCGATGCTTGCGATCTTGTACATGCCCACCTTATCGGTCGGGCTCGTGAATTCCTTCTGCGTGTTGAGGTTGCGGATCTTGACCGTGGCATTGACGACGGGGGTCTTCCCGTCCGCGCCGTAGACGAATCCCGTGATGATCCCGCCCTTGGCCGGCGCCTGGGCGAATTCCCTGACGGGGGCTACGAGCAGCAGGAAGGCCGCAAGCAGAACGCATGCCAAACCCCGAGACCGGAAAATGCCGTTTTTTAGCATATCCTGGACTCCTTTGTGACAATTCTAGCGCAAATCACTTTATTTTTACAAGAAAAGATTTTTTCGGCATCGGCAGGCGCTCCGTCCAGGTCTTCCGGCGGAGCGGGTTCTCGGGCTCGCCCCAGTCGGGAAGGGCCTGGTTTCCGAGGATGGCCCGCGGGATGTCCGTGACCATGGCCAGGGCCTTGGCCTCGCCGACGATCTTCACCGCCGCCTCGACCGCGCGGCTCAGGACGGGCGGCCGGAGGAGCGACGAGTGGGCGTCGCTCGCGATGAAGTGGACGAGGTTGTGCTCCATGAACAGGCCGGCCGCGGCCCGCGTCTCCCGGCCGAACTCGCCGGTCAGGCTCATGGCCGTGACCTGGGCGGCGCAGCCCATCGAGACGAGCTCGTAGAGGAGGTCCGGCCGCTCGACGAAGCCCGCGTTCCGCTCGGGGTGGGAAATGATGGGAATATAGCCCTTGGCCATGAGCGAGTAGACGAGGTTCGTCGCGCCCTGAGGCGCCATGTCGGAGGGGAACTCGAGGAAGACGTAGTTCGTGTCGTCGATGGTGAAGGCGTACTTCTCGATCGCGGTCAGGACCTCCGGGTGAACGTAGACCTCGGCGCCCCAATGGAACTCCATCGGCTCGCGCTCCATGTCCCTGGCGAAATCCCCCATGCGGTCGAAGAGGATGCCGAGGTCGTCCTCGTGCCGGTTCATGCGGAAGACGTGCGGCGTGAGACCGATGGCCTCGATGCCGTCCTTCTCGGCGATGCGGCACATGGTCAGGGCCTGGGGGAAGTCGTCCGGCCCGTCGTCCCAGCCCCAGATCAAGTGCGTGTGCAGGTCGACCATTGCCATTGGGGTCGGACCTCAGCAACTTACTGATTCACATATATTTAGTCGCACGGGAAACCTTCTTTTGGGCCTTAAGTCGTCATTTTCGATACCAAAAATGGGCACTTAAGCAAATCCCTATGAACGGCATTCCTTAACTCTTCGGATTCGGGCCCCGAAATCGCTAGTTAAGGGCTTAAAGAGCCCAGAAAAAATGACTAAATTTATTATTTGTTGTTAGTTACTGAGGTCCGACCCCAATTTTCTAACCCCAATTTTCTAATCCCTATGATAATAATGATAATAGTAGTCTTTGTAGTGATATCCGTGCCGGGAGACGTCGATGTTGTTGATGATGACGCCGAGGGTGCGGACCTTGAGCAGGTCGAGCTTCTCCCGCGCCTTCCTCAGCGCCTCCCGCGAGGTCTTGTCGCCGTGGACGACGAGGATCATGCCGTCGACCCGGGCCCCCAGGACGAGCGCGTCCGAGATCTCGAGCATCGGGGGCATGTCGAACAGGATGTGGTCGCACTTGTCCCGGAGCATGGCGATGAAGCCGGACATCTTGTCCGACCCGAGCAGCTCCGCCGGGTTCGGCGGCGTGGGCCCCGAGTTGACGAGGTAGAGGTTCGGCACCACCGTGGGCTTGACGACCTTCCCGAGCTCGATTGAATCGGTGAGATAGCTCGTTAGCCCGAACGTGTTCTTGACGTTGAAGACCCGGTGCTGCCGCGGCTTCCGCAAATCCGCGTCGACGATGAGGACCGTCTTCCCCGCCTGGGCCAGGGTGACGCCCAGGTTCGCGACCGAAACCGTCTTCCCCTCGCCGGGGAGCGCGCTCGTCACGATCATCGCCTTCACCGGCTGGTCGGCGCTCGACAGCAGGAGCGACGTCCGGATCGAGCGGTAGCTCTCGGCCAGCCGCGAGTTCGGAAAATGGAACGGCACGAGCTCGATCATCCGCGGGTGGACGGGCACGGCGGCCGGCGCCGCGGGCGGCACCGCAACCGGCGCCACAACGGTTCCCGTCGCCGCAATCGGTCCGCGCGACGCCGCCATCGCTCCGCCGGCCGCGCCATCCGCCATCGCCCCGCCGGCCGCGCCACCCGCCGCGCCACCCGCCGCGGACGCCTCGGCCTCGCTTCCCGCTCCCTCCCCCGCCTTGGCGTCCGTTCCGTTCCCCCCGCCCCCGCTCGCGCCCGCCCCCCCTTTCCCCTTCCCCGCCTTGGCGTCCTTCCCGTCCGTCACGCTCCCGGCCCTGCCGTCTCCGCCTTTCCCGCTCCCCTTCCCCGTCCCCGCCTCATGCGGCTCGAGCTGCTTGTGCTCCTTCCGTCTCCCGTATAAGTATCCCTTCTCCGTGCCGTTCGTCGTGAAGCGCGGCACAACGCCCAAGGTCGGCAGTCCCGCGTAGCGCTCGACATCCTCGCTCGTCTTGACGCTGTTGTCGACGAAGTCGAACAGGAACGCCAGCCCGACCCCGCCCATCAGCCCCAGCACGAGCGCCAGCGCCAGATTCCTCGCCTTCCGCGGGCTCGACGGCCGGACCGGCTCGTGCGCCCTGTCCACGACCCGCACGCTCGACGTCCGCAGCCCCTTCAGCCGCGCCTCGACCCCGGTCTCGCTCTGCCGCCTGAGCAGCGAATCGAGCAGGTTCTTCTTGTTCTGGACCTCGATCTTGAGGCCGTTGTACAGCACCGCGCTCGAGTTCATCTGGAAGGCCTCGCCCTTCTGGCTGTTGAAGGCGCCCTCGAGCGACCGCTCCTTCATCAGCGCCGTCTGGAAGTCCGAGTAGGCGCCCTTGACCAGGTTCTGCGTCTCGTCCTCGAGCGACTTGCGGGCCGAGTCCATCTCGACCTTGAGCCGCTGCAGCTCCGGGTAGTCGGGCTGGAAGCGCTCCTGCGTCTTCTCGTATTCCCGCTTGAGCTTGACGTAGTCCTCGCGCAGGCGCTGGATGAGCACGTTGTTGATGGCCTCGGGGATGTAGTCGGGCGTCGCGTTCTTGAGGCCGTTCCAGGTCGCCTCCTTGTTCGAGCGGTCGATCTGGGCCGCCGTCAGCGCCTTGTTGAGCTCGGACAGACGGTCGATGACCGTCGTCTCCTTGTCGCTCAGGGCGACGATATTGGCCTTGGCCTCGAGGTCCTGGAGCTGTTTCCCCTTGGCCTCGATCTCCGTCTGCAGGCTCGCGATCTGGTCGCTCAGGAACTTCGTCGCCTGCTCGGTCGCCGCGTACTTCATGTCGATGCTGAGGTCGATGAAGGCGTCGGCCAGCGTGTTGACGCAATCGGCGGCGAGCTTGGGGTCGCGCGCGGCGAACGAGACCTCGAGGAGCCGCGTCAGGCGCACCGGCTTGACCTGGAGCCGGCCCAGGAACTGGTCGATGAGGTTTTCGCGGAAGGCGTGGTCGGTCGGGTCGGGCAGCTTCTTCCGGCCGTTGGGCTTGCCGACAAAGTCCGCGTTCTCGTAGAGCTTGAGCCGGTTGATGACGTCGTCGGCGAGCGACCGGCCGCTGAGGAGCTTGTACTGCGTCTGGTAGAAGTCGTCGCCCATCGTCTGGATCTGGAAGACCTGCTCGAAGCTGAGGATGTTCGGCTCCTTCTCGATGAGGAGCGTCCCCTTGGCCGTGTAGGTCGGCCGCTGGATGAAGGTCCAGAAGGCCGTCAGGAGGAAGACGACGGCGGCGACCGTCACGACCGTGCCCTTGCGCCGGCGGACCTTCTCCCAGTACTCGCGGAGGTTGATCTCCTGCCGGGGGCCGAACTCGTAGTCGCCGGCCGGGACCTCGTATCTCTGGCCCTCGTACTTCTGCATCTCGTTCCTGTTGTTGTCCATCTTGGCCTCTAACCGCTTTTTCTTACCAGAACGATTCCGGCACGAACACGACGTCCCCCTCCTGGAGGACGATGTCCTTGCGCTTGCCGCTGATAATGTCCTTGACGTTGACCCGGATCTGCGTTTCCTTCCCCGCCTTGTCCTTGCGCGTGATGACGACGGCGCCCTGCTTCGCCCCCTCGGCCCAGCCGCCGGCCTGGGCGATGGCCTTGAGCAGGGTCACTTTCTCCGAGATCTTGAACTTCAGCGCCCCAGGCTGCGTCACCCGCCCGAAGACGAAGACCTTGATCTCGCGGTCGACCGGGACGTTGATGACGTCGTTCGGCTCGACCGGGATGTTGAGCTGTTGGTTGCCGTTGACGACGAGGTCGCGGAGGTCGATGGGGATGGAAATGGCGTCGCCCTTCGGCCCCTCGCGCAGGACGTAGAGCTCGTCGCCGGCCTGGTCGGTGAAGCCGCCGGCCGCCGAGACCATCTGGAGCAGGTTCTTGCGGCCAACGAGCTCGTAGCTCCCCGGCTTCTCGACCGCGCCGATGACGGCGACCTGCTTGCTCTTGTACTCTTTGATGAAGACCGTGACCTGCGGGTTCTTGACGTATCTCTGGGCGAGGAGTGTCGCGATCCGGATGGCCGTGCCCTCCTGGGTCAGCCCCTCGACCATGACCTGGCCGAGGAGCGGAAGGGTGATCGAGCCGTCCTCGGAGACGCGGACGACCTGGCTCAGCTGCTCGAGCTCGAAGACCTTGATCTCGAGGAGGTCGCCCGGCCCGATCTTGTAGGCCTTGACGAAGACGTCGCG
>DATKJS010000005.1:0-13613 GCA_035543515.1 Terriglobales bacterium
GCCTCGATCATGGCTCACCTTCCCGCACGTTTTTTATCATTATTGGTCGCCGCCGTGCAAGCCCCCGGGCCGGCCCAAAACGCGGCGTCTCGACCTCGCGAGGAACGGTCCGGCGTGTTGATGGGAGCCTCCACCTTGCCTTGGATAGACCGTTGGCGGGATCCGGCTTCGGCGGGAGCTTGACAGACTTCCGGCCGTTGCGAAAAGGTAGGGTTTTCCCCCCAGCCGCTCGAAAACCGTGCCGAAGCGGGGCTCAGTAGTTCTTTTTCAGGAACTTCACGAGCTCATCGATGACCTTGTTGGGCGCTTGCTGCGAGCTGCCGCCAAAAAGCCCCATGCTCAATTCGCCTTCGAACTGGGCCTTGAGAACCTGCTTGTTCGTGCTCTTATTGATAAAGCTGCACTGGACCACGCAGGAGGCCTTGCCGGCGCCGAAGCCGATGAGGTACCTGGCCGCCTGGCTTCCCTTTTCATAGCCGAGGACCGTGCTCTGCAATTGGAGAACACCTTCGGTCTGGTCGGTGGACCTGGTGACATTGGCGAAGAGGGGCGCGCGAGGATTAGCCTTGTTATAAGCCGCGACCTTTTCGAAGACCTGCCCGGAGAACTCATTGGCCACTTTGATCGCGGCTTCTTCCTTTGGATTGCAGGCGCAGTTCATGATTTCGAGCGTCGAGTAGCTTCTCAGCGGTGCCGCCGACGGCTCGAGAACGATCGAGCGGCTCGAGGTGCATGCCATCAGGCTCAGGACAAGAAGACCCAAGGAGACCCATAAAGCAGAACGATTCCCACAGAGATGTGACATAGATACCCCCTTGCGGAAACGGCGAGAGGCTGGGCTTTGCAAACCGCCTCTCGAGCATAATTTAGGATCGGGAGTCCTGATTGTCAAGAGCCGATAATACGGTATCAGCCAACCAACGATAAAGCCGCTGAGGCGGTCTATTTCCTCGCCGTCGAGGCGCGGATGCGGTCGGCGGCGGCCTTGGCCTCGGCCGCGACGGCCGCGTCGCCCTCGAGCGACTCGGCCAGCTTCAACCCCCTGTCGCACGGGAACCGCGGCAGGAGGCCGAGGACGAGCTTCTTTTCTTCAGGCCGCGTCGCCAGCGCCAGCGCTTTCTCCAGGTCGCCGGCCGCGCCGTCCGGCCGCCGGTAGGGCTCGAGCCCGATCATCCGCACATAGGCGCGGAGGGCCAGGACCTTGTGGGTCAGGTTCGCCGACGAGGCCGCGACCGCGTAAACGTCGTCCCGCGCCGTAGCCGTCGGCCAGTCGGCGAGTGCCCGCGCGGCCGCGTCCACGACATCCTTGTCCGGGTCGGCGAGGGCCCGCCGCACGAGCGGCAGGGCCGTGTCGTCGCCGATCTTGCCCAGGATGCGCAGCAGGTCCGCCTTCCGCCTCGGGTCCTTTTCCGCCGCGAGCAGGCTCTCGGCCGCGTCGCCCCGCGCCAGCGGCCGCGGGATGGCCAGCGCCACTCCGGCCACCGTGTCCCGCATCGCCTCCCGGGCCGTCTCGTCGTCGATCGCGAACAGCAGGGCGAGGAGGTCCCTCATGTCGGCGGGCGTCGCCACGTCCTTGAGCGCCGCCACGGCCTTGAGCCGCAGCGCCGGCGTCCCGCCCTTGACGAGGCCCATGAGGACCGGCTTCCCGGCGGCGATGCGGCGCGCCCCGACGGCCGTGACGAGCTCGGCCTTGACCGTCTCGTCGCTCTCGGTCTTGAGCTGGTTGACGACGGCGTTGTCGACGTCCGTGCCCCGGAGCCGGGCCAGCGTCTCGCGGGCCAGGGCCTGCTCGTCGCCCGCCGCCTTGGCCGCCCTCAGCGCGAGCGTCGAGACGGCCGAGGCGTTGCCGACCTTGCCGATCGTCCGCATCGCTTCCATCCGGACCGCGGCGAGCGGGCCCGTCACCGCGCTCAGAACCGCGGGCAGCACCGCCTCCGCGGGATACGAGGCCAGGACCGCCATGAGCTGGACCTGGGCCGCCTCGGGGAGCTTCGCCATGAGCGGCAGGACCTGCCCGATCTCCGACCCGCCGAACGCCTGCGGGATGACGGAGATCGCGGGCGCGACGAGAACGGGGTCCTTCCCCTTCCCAGAGAGCGCATTGAGGATCGGCCCCTGGGCGTCCTTGTTGTCCGCGGCCAGCCTCATGCGATAAGCCGCCTGCCGGTCGACGGCGGGAAGATCGGCGCGGAGGAGCTTTTCGGTCAGGGCCGTCACTTCCTCGACCCGCCCGGCCTTGAGCGCCGCGGCCGCGCAGGCCAGCAGGCCGGAGGCCGCCTCGGCCTTGGCCGCGCCCTTGTCCCTGCCGACGACCGAGAGGAGGACGCGGACGGCGCCGTCACTGCCGATCCGGCCGAGGGCCCGGACGGCGTCCGGGGCGAACGTCGCGTCCTTCCCCTCGGCGAGCTTCTGGAGCGCTGCGACCGCCCCGGCGGATGCGGCGCCGCGGCCGCCGATGGTCGAGATGATGCCGCGCTTGACGTCGCCCTGCGCCTTGTCGAGGGCGCCGAGGAGGACGCGGTCCGCGGCCTCGCCCGGGATCCGCTCCAGGGCGTAGCGGGCCGGGTCGGTCGTTTCGGGGTCGAGAAGAAGGTCGCCCAGGACGGGCGCCGAGGCGTCGCCGCCGACCAGGCTGAGCGAGCGGCAGGCCGCCATCAGCCCGCCGGGCGCAGGCGCGGCCTTGACGAACGCCAGGAGCTTCGCTTCGACCTCCTTGCGCGCGGCCGGGTCGTCCTTGTGGGCGAAGACGTAGGCCCGGAGGGCAAGCGGCGCGCCGACGCCCTCGTCGAACTTGTAGGTCGCGAGGTCCCTGAGGATGGCATCGAGAGAATCATAAGTCAGGGCCATCGAGCTCTTCGCCTGCTCCATCTGCTGGGCCGCGGGCGATCCCGCCGCCGGCGGCGCGACGAGGGCCGCGCCCAGGAGAAGGGCCATGGCGCAGCCGGCGGCCGCGCGGGCCATCATTCTGCTCATCTTCTTCCGGCCGGTTCCGTGCGTTCTTCTCATCGCTTCTCTCCTCACTCGGGCAGCTGCCAAGGCTTGCGGTAGCCGTGGCTGAGCAGGCGGGAGGCCTCCGGGTCGCCGATGATGGTCTCCGTCGCCGGGTCCCACCGGATCTTGCGGCCGACCTCCATGGCGATGACGGCCAGGTGGCCGACGCTGGCCGAGCGGTGGGCCGTCTCGGCCGGGGTGATGGTCTTCCCCCGCGACCGGACGCAGTCGAGGAAGTTCTGGTAGTGGTCGCGGCTGCGGCAGAGGCGCACCTCGTCGGGGCCGATCTGCTCGCGCTTCAGGCTCTCGGGCTCCGATTCGAACTGGCCGCGGTCGACCCAGATCCAGCCGCGGTCGCCGATCCACTTCGTGCCGCCCCAGATCTCCTCGTGGCCGCCGGCCATGATGAGGGGCGTCCCGTCGGCGTATTTCGCCGTGGCGTAATAGCGGGGCGGGCTGTTGTAGATGCCGGAGGTCGGGTACTCGCCCGAGGCCTCCATCTCGACCGGACCGGTCTCGTCCCAACCCATGCCCCAGTGGGCGATGTCGAGGTGATGGCCGACCCAGTCCATGAGCTGGCCGCCGCCGAAGTCCATGTTCCAGCGCCAGTTCATGTGGACGCGGGCCTTGCAGTAGGGCCAGGAGGGGGCGGGGCCGAGCCAGAAGTCGTAGTCGAGGTTGGACGGCGGGGCGACGAGCGCCTCCTGGCCGAAGGTCCCGGCGAAGTCGTAGTGGCCGGACGGCAGGCCGACCTCGATCCTCTTGACCTTGCCGATGCGGCCGTTGCGGACGAGCTCGCAGGCCTGGTGGAAGTTCTCGACCGAGCGCTGCCAAGAGCCGGTCTGCCAGACGCGGCCGTAGCGCTTGACGGCATCCGAGAGGGCGCGGCCTTCGCGCAGGTTGTGGGTCAGCGGCTTCTCGCCGTAGACGTCGAGCCCGGCGCGGAGGGCGGAGATGGCCAGGATGGCGTGCCAGTGGTCGGGGACGGCGATGGACACGGCGTCGAGGCCGGGGCGGGCGAACAGCTCGCGGAAGTCGTGGTAGGTCGCGCAGGAGGCATTGCCGTACTTCTTGTCGACCGTGCCCTTGGCCTCGGCCAGATGTTCGGTGTCGAGGTCGCAGACGGCGACCCACTGGACCTCGTGCTTCTCGAGGAAGCTCGCCATGTTGCCCGGGCCCATCATGCCGAAGCCGATGCCGGCCATGACGATGCGGTTCGAGGGCGCCACGGCGCCGCTCTTGCCCAGGGCCGAGGCCTTGACGATAGCCGGGAAACCGGCAACCCCGGCCGCGGCGGCGCCGCCGGCGATCGCGGCTGACTTGAGGAACTGCCTGCGATTCATCCTCTGGCGTTTTTCGCTCATCCTTCACTCCTTTAAATGAGGGGCGTCCGGCCGGGCACGGCGACCGGGTCGACCGGGTTAGGGCCGAACTCGTATTTCGCCGGCGAGAGGTCGAGCTTCGAGGCGTTCATGCCCCATTCCCAGCTGATGGCCCGCCCCGTGTAGGCGCTCATCCTCCCCAGGATGGCGCAGAGCGTGCTCTCGGCGACGCGCTTGCCCTCGTTGAGGGGCCTTCCGGCGCGGATCGCGGCGATGAGGTCGGCGTGCTCGACGACGTACGGGTTGGGCTCGTCGCCCTCGAACTTCCAGGGGTTGGCCCCGCCGATCTCGCCGTAGCCGAAGGCGTAGCCCTTGGTCCCGACGACCTTCTCCTCGACGCGCTCGGCGCAGCCGGCCGTCTGGCGGCACATGCTCATGACCCGGACGCCGTTCGGGTACTCGAACTCGACGGCGAAGTGGTCGAAGATGTTGCCGTACTCGGGCGCCGTCCGGACCTGGCGGCCGCCCATGCCCATGACCTTGACCGGCGTCGCCCGGAAGGCCCAGTTCATGACGTCGATGTTGTGGACGTGCTGCTCGACGATGTGGTCCCCCGAGGTCCAGGTGAAATAGAGCCAGTTGCGGCAGTGCCACTCCATGTCGGTCATCTCCGGCGTCTTCTTGATGACCCAGAGGTCGCCCTGGTTCCAGTAGCACTGGCCGCCGACGAGCTCGCCGATGGCGCCGTCGTGGATGCGCTTCATGACTTCGAGGTACTTCTTCTGGTGGCGGCGCTGGGTCCCGGCGACGATGGCTAGGCCTTTTTGGGCGGCGAGCTCCGAGCTGGCGATGACCGAGCGGATGCCGACCGGGTCGACGGCGACCGGCTTCTCCATGAAGACGTTCTTCCCCGCCTCGACCGCGGCCTTGAGGTGGATGGGCCGGAAGCCGGGCGGGGCGGCCGTGACGATGTAGTTGATGTCCTTGATGGCCAGGAGCTTCTTGTAGCCGTCCAGGCCCGTGAAGCAGCGCTCGGGCTTGACCTTGAGCGCGGCGGGGACCTTCTCGCGGAGCGTCTTGAGGCAGCCGTCGATGCGGTCCTGGAACGGGTCGAAGAGGGCCAGGACCTCGACGCCCGGCGAGGAGCTGACGGCGTCGATCGTGGCGCCCGTGCCGCGGCCGCCGCAGCCGATGACGCCGATGCGGATCGTGTCCGAGCCGGCGGCGTGGAGCCCGAGACCCGACGGGATGGCGGCGGCGAGGGAGGCCGCGGCCGTCGTCTTGAGGAAATCGCGCCGCGTGACGCCCGGGCCGTGGCCGTTCGTCGGGCCGTGGCCGCTGCCGTTCCGGTTGTCGCTTCCGTCCGATTTGAGCCATTCTGCCATCTTGTTCCTCCTCATCAAGATGGGGTCAAACCTACAGATTACATGTTTTTTCTGTAATCTGTAGGTTTGACCCCTTCCTTGCTTAAAAGGCGTCGGCGGCGCGGTAGGCGTCGATGACGGCCTTCTCTCCGTCCTTGCCCGGCTTGCTCTTGCCGTGCTCCATGCACAGCACGCCCTGATAGCCCTTGGCGTGGATGTGCGCGAAGATATTCCGGTAGTTCAGCTCGCCCGTGCCCGGCTCCTTCCGGCCCGGCGTGTCGCCGAGGTGGAACGAGCCGATCTCGTCCCAGCAGGCGTCGATGTTCGGGATGATGTTCCCCTCCGTGATCTGCTGGTGGTAGATGTCGTCGTTGATCTTGACGCACGGGCTGCCGACGGCCCGGCAGATCTGGTCGGCCTGGGCCATCTTCGTCAGGAACAGGCCCGGGTGGTCCTTGGGGTTGAGCGGCTCGAGGACGATGACCAGGCCGGCCGGCTCGACGACGCCCGCGCACCACTTGAGGTTCTCGACGACGTTGGCCGTCTGGTAGTCCCAGTCGAGGCTCTCGTCGTAATGGCCGGGGACGATAAGCGTCCACTTGCAGCCCGTGCGCTTAGCCGTCTCGAGCGCGGCCTTGAGCTTTCCGTCCATCAACTCGCGCACGACCTTGTCACGCGTCACGAACGTCTTGGCCGGGAAGTCCGCGTAGGCGACGAACGGCCCGATCGAAAGCCCGAGCCGCGCGGACTCCTTGGCCAGCGCCTCCTGCTCCGCGACCGGCCGGCCGCCGAGCCCGTTGTCGAACCAGGCCCGGAAGCCCTGGTCGGCCATGAACTTGAGCTGGTCGATGACGGCCTTGCCGGCGCTCGCCTCGAACATCCCGAGCGGCGGCCCGTACTTGAGCTTGAACGCGGCCGAGGCGCGCTCGACGGGCGCGCGCGGCGCTTGTCCGCCGCTCTCTCCCGCTCCGCGCCCGCCCGTTCCGGCCAGCGCCGGCCCGGCCACCGACAGCGCGGCCGCCCCGAGCGCGGCGTCCTTCAGGAATTCCCGGCGTGACGCCGACGCAGACGAATGCGGATTCTTCATGCCGACCCTCCTCTTTTCATCATGCGCATTCTAATAAATATCCCGACGACATACAACTCCGGAGACGGCCTGTCCCGGCGGCCACGGTCGGGGTACGGTCGGGGTCGGACCTCGGTAATCGATTGATAAATAATCAGATGGGTCAAAACCGAGACCGGATTTCCGCCTTAAGTCCTCGTTTTTGGCCATGAAAACGCGCGCTTAAGGAGGATATCATCTATAATCTGTTCCGTGAGCCGCGCGTTACATCGATCCGACTGACAGGACAACCCGCATGGAAAACCGCACGCCCTTCCCGAAACCGCCCGGCGAGAGCCCTCGCGCCGGCGAGCCTGGCGCCGGCGAGCCGCGCGTTGAAAAACCGCCCGCCGGTGAACCGCTTGCCGCGAGTCCGTCCGGCGACAGCCTGGTCGAGGTCCGGGGCCTGGTCAAGGTCTATCCTCCGGCCACCCGCGCCCTCGACGGCATCGACCTCGACATCCATGCCGGCCGGATCTTCGCCTTCCTCGGCCCGAACGGCGCGGGCAAGACGACGCTGATGCGGATCCTGACGACCCAGCTTCGCCCGACGGCCGGCCGCGCCTCGATCTCCGGCTGCGACGTCGTCCGCCGGGGCGCCGAGGTCCGCACCTTCATCGGCTACGTCCCCCAGGAGATGAGCGTCTGGACGGACATCACCGGCTATGAGAACCTCCTCCTCTACGCCAAGATCTACGGCCTCCCGGCCGCCACCCGCAATGCGCAGGTCCGCGAGGCGCTCGACAGCATGGGGCTCTCCGGGTTCGCCGGGACCCTCGTTAAGAACTACTCCGGCGGCATGATCCGGCGGCTCGAGGTCGCCTGCACCCTGCTCGTCAAGCCGAAGATCATGTTCCTCGACGAGCCGACGATCGGCCTGGACCCGTCGGCTCGCCGGGCCGTCTGGGAGAAGATCCTGACCTTCAAGAAGGAGTTCGGCACGACCGTCTTCTTCAATACGCACTACATGGACGAGGCGGACCTCTATTCGGACGAGATCGCCATCATCGACCGCGGCCGCCTGGTCAAGCTCGGCACGGCCGAGGAGCTCAAGGGGTCCATCAAGCGCGACGTCATCCGCGTCGGCCTGGGGCCGGGAGCGACGGCCGGCGAAAAGACCTTGGCCCGTCTGCGGGCGCTCCCCTCCGTGACCGAGGTCTCCTTCGCCGACTCGGAGATCAAGGTCGCCGTCGGGGACGCCGAGCTGGCCTTGCTGGCCGTCATCGACGTCCTCCGGGCGGAGGGCCTGCCGATCGTCCGGATCTCGGCCGAGAAGCCGACCCTCGACGACGTCTTCATGGCCTACGCCGGCAGCTCGCTCCAGGCCGGGCCCGACCTCCGAGAGGTCCGGAGCGTCCGCCGTCAGATCCAGAAGGGATAAGAAGCGATCAAGGGATAGACGCGAATTCGGGAAAGGACAGCGGCCATGAACGCACTGCGGGAAATGATGGCGATGATAGAGCTCGAGCTGAGGCGCCTGCGCCACGACCGGACGGAGATCTACACGCGGGCCATCCAGCCGGTCCTCTGGCTCGTCGTCTACGGGACGACCATGAGCAGCATCCGGGCCATCCCGACGGGGAAAATCCCGTACCTCGATTTCATCACTCCCGGCGTGCTGCTCCAGTCGACCGTGTTCGTCTCCGTCTTCTACGGCCTGACGATCGTTTGGGAGAGGGACACGGGCATCCTGAAGAAGCTCCTCGTCGCCCCGGTGCCGCGCTATTCGACGGTCATCGGCAAGACGATCGCCTCGGGCGTGCGGGCCATCTTCCAGGCCCTCGTCATCGTCCCGGTCGCGCTCCTCCTCGGCGTGAAGTTCATCCCCCGGCCGCTCAACTTCCTGGCCGCCCTGGTCGAGCTCTTCCTCATCTCGGGCGGGTTCGCCGCCATCTCCATCCTGGTCGCCTCGTTCATGAAGACCCGCGAGCGGTTCATGGGCATCGGACAGGCCATCATCATGCCGCTGTTCTTCGGCAGCAGCGCCCTCTACCCGGTCAGCATGATGCCGGCGCTCCTGCAGCGCATCGCCGTCCTCAACCCGCTGACGTACGCGGTGGACGCCGTGCGGGGGCTGATGATCAGCGGCGACCTCAGCCACCTCGCCCGCGACACGGGGGCCATCATTCTTTTCGATGCGGTCATGTTCGTCCTGGCCTCCGTCAGCTTCCGGAAGATCATAGAGTAGCGATAGAATAGGGCACGGGGAGGGAGCCATGAGGATCGCGCTGATGCTCGGTCTGCTGATCTTCGCCGGGGGCGCCGGCGTCCTGGGCGCGGCGGCCGCTTCGAACGCGCCCGCGTCGAAGCCGCTCGAGGTCGTCCCGCACGTCGACCTCCAGCGCTACCTCGGCGTCTGGTACGAGATCGCCACCATCCCCCAGAGCTTCCAGAAGGGCTGCGTCGGCGTCACGGCCGAGTACAAGATGCGACCGGACGGCGCGATCGACGTCCTGAACACCTGCCGCCCGGGGACGCTCGACGCCAAGCCCCGCACGGCCCACGGCAAGGCCTGGGTCGTCGACAAGGAGACGAACGCCAAGCTCAAGGTCCGGTTCTTCTGGCCCTTTTCCGGCGCCTACTGGATTATCGGCCTGGACGCCGATTACCGCTGGGCCATCGTCGGCCACCCGGACCGCACCTACCTCTGGATCCTCAGCCGCACGCCCCAGATGGACGACGGTCTCTACAACGAGCTCATGCGCCTGATCGCCGACAAGGGCTACGACCTCTCGAAGATCAAGCGAACGCTCCAGCCGGGCGGGAATTGAGGCGCTGCTGGAATTTCGGGGACACAATACTCATTTCCGAATTTCTTACCCTGAACTTGCCGATATACGATGCAACGACATGAAATGCGCCTCCTTGCATGGCCCGGGCGAGATCCCGGTATTCGGTCATGTGTCGCCAAACGAGTGTAAACGGGTGAATTCGCCGCCGAATTAATTCGGAAATGAGTATTGTGTCCCCAATTAAAAGGGGCCGGGTGTTCGGTCCCGGCCCCGTCCCTCGCGCAATTCTTCTCGCTCGTTTACAGAGCCGTTGCCTTGACGCGGTCGGCCTGGGACATCGCGGCCAGCCGCTTGACCTCCTCGACCTTCAGGCCGAGGCCCTTGGCCACGCGTTCGCCGTATTCGGCGTCGGCCTTATAGAACAGGGCCGCCTGCCGGAGCTGGATGGGCTTCTTGGCGCCGCCGAGGTGGCCGACGATATTGCTGACGAGATGCTCCCGGTCCGAGTCCGTCATGACCTTCCGGTAGAGCGCCCCGGCCTGGACGAAATCGACGTCCCCGAGCACGTAGGCGTGACGCGCCGCCCTGCCCGCCACGTCGATCGGCGGGACCGCCACCCCGGCGTCCGGCGCCGGGCCGCCGAAGCTGTTCGGCCAGTAGTTCGGTCCGCCGCCGCCGTTCCCGTCGGAGCGCATGGCCCCGTCCCTCTGGTAGTTCGCCATGGCCGCCGCCTTCGGCGCGTTGATGGGCAGCAGATGATAGTTGGGGCCGAGCCTGTGGAGGTGCGTGTCGTGGTAGCTGAACAGGCGCCCCTGCAGCATCTTGTCCGGTGACGGGCCGATGCCGGGAACGAAGTTCATGGGGGAGAAAGCCGCCTGCTCGACCTCGGCGAAGTAGTTCTCAGGGTTCCTGTCGAGCACCATCCGCCCGATCGCGACAGGCGGGAAGTCGGCGTGAGGCCAGACCTTGGTGATGTCGAAGGGGTCGTACTTGTACGTCTTGGCCTGCTCCGGGGTCATGATCTGGACTTCGACGCGCCAGGCCGGGTGCTCGCCGCGGGCGATCGCCTGGAAGAGATCGCGCGTGGCGACATCGGGATCGATGCCGCGCATCCGGTTCGCCTCTTCCCCCGTGAAATTCTGGATGCCCTGCTCGGTCTTGAAGTGGTACTTGATCCAGGAGTATTCGCCCTTCGCGTTGTACCACATGTACGTGTGGCTGCCGTAGCCGTTCATGTTGCGGAAGGAGCGCGGCGTGCCGCGGTCCGAGAAGAGGATCGTCACCTGGTGGATGGACTCGGGCGTCAGGGACAGGAAGTCCCAGAACATGTCCGGGTCCTTGAGGTTCGTCGCGGGGTTGCGCTTCTGGGTGTGGATGAAGTCGGGGAACTTCAGCGTGTCGCGGATGAAGAAGACCGGGGTGTTGTTGCCGACCATGTCGTAGTTCCCCTCTTCGGTGTAGAACTTGACGGCGAAGCCGCGGGGGTCGCGCTCCGAGTCGGCCGAGCCCCTCTCCCCCCCGACCGTGGAGAAGCGGACGAAGACCTCGGTCCTCTGGCCGACCTTCGAGAGGAATTTGGCCCGCGTGTACTTCGTGACGTCGCCCGTGACCTCGAAATACCCGTGGGCGCCGGCGCCCTTGGCGTGGACGACCCGCTCCGGGATGCGTTCGCGGTCGAAATGCGCGAGCTTCTCGAGGAGATGGACGTCCTCGATGAGCACGGGGCCCTGGGGCCCGGCCGTCATCGATTCGAGGTCGTTGTCGACGGGCGCCCCGAAACCGGTCGTCATCTTCTTTGCGTTCTTGTCCATGATAAGCCCTCCTTTCCGGATCTATCGTGTTTTATGCCGCCGGCCTGAGCCCGCGGCTCTTTTTCAGGCAGTCCGCGCACACGCCCCTGAACTCGACGTGCCGCGAATCGACCCGGCCGAGCGCGGCTGCGCCCCGGGGCATCTCCAGTCCGTCGAGACGCGGGTCCGTAAGATCACGAAGCGCCCCGCAGCGCGTGCAAACGAAATGATGGTGGGGGGCCATGTTCGCGTCGAACCTGGCGCGGTCGTCGAGCGGCCGGACGGTCATCACGAGGCCGAGGTCCCTGAAGAGGGCCAGGGCGCGATAGACCGTGTCGAGCGAGACCGTGGGCATCTTCCTGCGGACGTTCTTGTAGACCGTCTCGATGTCGGGGTGGTCGCCCGTCCGGGCGACTTCCCGGAAGATCGCCATGCGCTGGGGGGTCCGCTTGACGCCGGCGCGGCGGATCTCCCGCTCGAACCGGTCCGTCATGCTCCGCAGGTCCCGGGGATCGCGTTCCATGGGCCGTCCATATAAATAAGAAAAGATTCCTAAATAAGAATATACCAACAAACTGCACTTCTGTCAAGCGCGCGGGGCGGAAGCGGGACGGGCCCGGCGGGAGGAGGGGGAGGGGCCGGGCGGCCGCAACCGGGACGGGGGTCCGCGCTCACCAGATCCCGGGCAGGAGCCGGAAGCGCGTCCGCCCCGTGTATTCCTCGTAGCCGAGAAGCTCCCTTCGCAGGAACTTATCCTCCAAATACGTGCGGACGACGTAGAGCGCGGCCGCGACCAGACCGGCTGCGAGCGCCAGCGGCGAGCCGAGGAGCAGAGGATTGCCGATGTGCGTCATGATCGCGCCCGCGTAGCCGGGATGGCGCACGAAACGGTAGGGCCCGGCCTCGGCGACCCGGTGTCCCCGGTCCGTCTGGATCCGGACCCCTTCGGCGAAGAAGGAATTGGAGGCCATGGCCCAGAGGAAGAGCGCCGCCCCCGCCAAAAAAAGGCCCAGCCCCGCGAGGTGGACCCAGAGGCGGACCGGCCCGGTCCAGCCGAAGCGGACGTCGAGTCCGGCGACGATCCAGCTCGCCACGGGAAAGACCCCCGCCCCGAGCCCGGCCACCCACTTGTCCCAGCGCGGCACGCGCTTGTCCCGCAGCCCTTTCTCGCGCTCGGCGAGCAGGCCCGGGTCGAGCGGGATGAGGAGGATGGGATGGGCGGCTATGACCAGCGCGACGGCGGCGATGAAGACCCAGCCCCAGAGCCAGTCGAGCCTGCCGGCGGCGAGAAAAAGGACGGCGGCGTAGCCGACGACCCCGACGGCGGCCTTGACGATCCAACGCGCGACCGCCCGGTGCTCCTCGCGGGTCATCGGCATTTCGCCCGTCCTCCCTCGATCCTCCCGCCGCGCCCCTTCAGCCGCCGATCTTCCTGATCGTCGCCATGGCCGTGTCGTTCGTCATTTTCGTGATGTTGGACAGCATCTGGATCAACTGCTGCTGCTTCTGCAGGCTGTCTTGGAGGTCGACGTTGGCGAGCTGCGAATCGTCGCCGACCGTGTCGGCCTTGCCGCCGATCATCTCCGCGAAGGACAGGGCCATGAGCACGTGGAGCTCGCACTCGGACAGCGCCTTGAACTTCCGCCTCAGGTCGCCCGAAAGGAACCGGTAGAGGTCGCAGTTCCGGCCGCCTCCGGCCAGGTACCTCCGGCCCGCGACCGCCGACGCCGTGATCTTCGCCCTGACCTGCGGTGAGGCGTGGGGGATGAGGGAGGCGTGGAACCTGACGGTGTCCCGCTTCACCGTCTCGAAGGCGGCCGTCGAGTCCGGCGCCGCGGCCAGGACCGTCCCGACGACAAAGACCCCGATCAAGAACCCGATGGCGATCTTCGCTCTCATGCCGCGGATTATAACCTAAAACCGCCCGTAAAGGTTTTTTACGCGAGGCGGCCGGCGGCAACACGCCCTGCGCTCTTTGCCCGGGCCGATCCGCCCCCTCCCGCCCCCCGAAGGCGCCCCCTCGCGCCGGGCGATCCTCCCCGGACCCGCGCCGCGCACGGATTGGCCCGAACCTTGCTGCATTCCGAAGGGGGAGTTGCAGAGAGCGGGCGCCCCGTCCGCGACCCGGCCGCTCGCGCGCTCCCGAACCGCGCGGAAAGGGGGTCCTGACATGATCAAGATCTGGCTCTGGGCCGTCTTCGCCATCGCCGTGTTCCTCTATTTCATTCTCTTCGCCTAGGACGTCGAGGTCGCGCCCGCGAGGAGGGGCATGGCCATGAAAAACCCGGTCTTCCTCCTGACCCTTGCCG
>DATKJS010000006.1:0-35502 GCA_035543515.1 Terriglobales bacterium
ATGCTTCGAACGATCATCAAGCGCGAGATCCTCGAATACCTGAAATCCGCCAAGTTCCTCGTCGGCTTGCTGATCGCCATCGTCCTGACGGCCGCGAGCACGGCCCTCAACGTCCAGGATTACGTCACCCGCCACCAGGACTATCTCGACGCCAAGAAAGAGTACAAATCCAACAATTTCGAGATCGTCCTCTTCCGCGAGCCCCAGGTCCTGAGCGCATTCGCCCGGGGCAAGGACAGGGACATGGGCAGCCAGACCAAGATGTCGGTGATGAACGCGCCGGGCCCGTTGACCGGGTACATGGGTGACGAGCCCGGGAAGAGCCCCTCGTTCGCCGGGTTCTCCGCCGTCGACCTCGCCTTCATCATCCGGGTCGTCCTCAGCCTGCTGGCCGTCTTCCTGGCCTACAACGCCGTGTCCGAGGAAAAAGCCAACGGGACCCTGAAGCTGGCCCTGTCCAACGCCGTCCCCCGCGACAAGCTCCTCCTCGGGAAGCTCGTGAGCGGCCTGGCCGCCGTGGTCGGCCCGCTGGCGGTTGTGGCTCTCCTCTCGTCTATAATCCTCATCCTCCATCCCGGCGTCTCCCTTTCGGCCGACGACCTTGTCCGGATCGGCTTGATGTTCGTCGTCTCGATCGTCTATCTTTCGGTCTTCTACGCGCTCGGCCTGTTCGTTTCCGTCAAGACCGAACGCCCGGCGGTTTCCCTGATGATCCTCCTCCAGGCCTGGGTTTTCCTCGTTGTCCTCTATCCCAATTTGAGCGTCACAGTGGCGGAACGGATCTCCCCACTGCCGAGCGAGGAGGTTCTGGCCAAGCAAAAGGACGCCGTCGTGGAGAGACACGACGCGGATATAAAGAAGGCGAACGAAGGCCTCCATAAGGTGCCCCCGACGAGCGAGGATCGGCTCCGGTTCAACGACGCCTGGTCCGCCGAGGCGGCGGACTTCGACCAAATCGAAGGGGAGTTCAGCCGCCGCCAGACGGCCCAGGCCAAGCTCGCGGAGGCGCTCTCGGTGCTCTCGCCGGCCGCCGTGTACGACCAGCTCATGGGGCGCTTGGGCCGGACCGACATCCGCGAGTACGACCGTTTCATGGACGACGCCCACAGGCTCTGGCTGAAGCACATCGAACGAGCCCGGCTGAGGTATCGGGATGAAGACGCGTACAAAAGAACGCCGTTGCCCGATTTCAGCCACCCGCCGGAATCCGCGGGGGAGGCCGCGGCTTCCGTTTGGCCGCAGGTGATCATCCTGGTCCTCTTCGGCCTCATCTTCTTCGCCCTGGCTTACACGGGCTTCCTGCGAAAGGACCTCAGGTAGCGCCATGAAGACGATCATACGCCGGGAGTTCCTGGATCACATCCAGAGCCTGCAGTTCATGGTCTTGCTCGTCCTGAGCCTGGCCCTATTCGCGGGGAACGGCCTCGTCTTCGTCAGGTCGTACGCCGCGCGGGCCGACGCTTACCAAAAGAACCTGGCCTTCATGAACAGCTGGAAGAGCACGGTGCGACTGCAGTTGTACCGGTCCCCGAATCCTCTTGCGTTTGTCGCCGACGGCGGCGATAGTAAAAGGCCTTCCGAGTACTATCTCCTTCCGGGGGGACAGACGACCGCCGGACCCCCGAATCTCCGGGCGTTCAAGCTGCCGGCAGTGCCGCCGCTCGACTGGTCGTTCATCATCGGCGTCCTTTTCAGCCTGTATGCCGTCCTGCTCGGCTACAACTCGGTCTCGGGCGAAAGGGAGCAAGGCACCCTTCGGCTGGTGCTTTCGAACCCTTTGGGACGGGCGAAACTGCTCGCGGCCAAGTACGTGTCGATCCTTTTTGTTCTCCTCATCCCTCTCCTGGCCGGGCTCCTTGTCAGCCTGACCATGGTCGTCGTCTCTCTTCCGCAGCTCCTGACCCTGGCGATGGTGTTAAGGGCAGGGCTCGTCTTCATCATGGCCCTGGCCTATGTCTCGCTCTTCGCGTTCCTCAGCCTACTCTTTTCGGCTCTCATCCCGCGCTCCGCGCTCGTCTTGTTAGTGCTACTCGCGGTCTGGGTCGTGCTCTCCGTCGTCGTCCCAAGTTCCTCGGTCATCCTCGCGGAAAAGCTCTCGACGGCGCCCCGCGAGATCCAAACGGCCCGGATGTTCGAGCCGATGGTCGATAAGGAGATCAGCGCCAAGATCGAGGAGATCGTGAACAAAGCCGAGCGGGGCGGATTCAAGACGGAAGAGGACATGCGGGCCGCCGCCAGCCAGGCCTTCGAGGAAGGCCAGGTCAAGGTGAACGAGTTCTATGATGATTTCCGCAGGACCCAGCGCCGGCGGCTCGAGGCCGCCAGGAACCTGTCCCGGCTCTCGCCCGCGGCGCTCTTCCAATACGCAGCCGAGGGCGTCGTTCGTTCGGGCCCCGGCGGCGAGGATCAGTTCTTGCGGCAGGTCCTGGAATATTCCAGGGTTTACGACGCGTATGTCTTGAAGAAGCTCGGCAAGGTCGTCCAGTCATCAAACTTCTCATTCGGGGAAACCGTCACCTTCCATGGAAAAAAGATCAGTCTTGATTCGCCCGTGCCCCGGGAATATGAAGGCGACAAGTCGGACTTCCCCGTTTTTTCCGAGCGGCAGAGCTCCGTGGGGGCCGGGGTGAAAGGCGCCCTCGGCGACTTGGCCGGGCTCATTCTCTGGAACATCCTGCTGGCCGGGCTTGCGTTTTCGGTGTTCCTGCGGACCGACGTGAGGTGATTGAGGGAGACATGTACCTAGGTACGTGTCCCCGATTTAGGAGGCACTCATGATGCGCGTGCTGTTCCTGAAAGAGATCCGGGAGGCCTTCGCCAGCCGCCGCTTCTGGGTCATCCTGGCCCTGTGCCTCGTCCTTATCCCCCTCGGCGTCGAGGTCAGCTTGAAGGGCTACCGCACGCGCCTCCAAAACTACCGGGAGGCCGTCCGCATCTATCAGGAGGAGACCAAGACCGTCAGCGACGTTCTCTACCGGGAAGGGGCCAAGGCGTTCGCGCCGCCCTCGCCCCTCTCATTCCTGTCGCTCGGCCTCGAGCTCGTCAACCCCAACATCGCCGAGACGCAGTACAAGTACGGCGAGCCGCCGGCCGTCATGCGCCTCAGCAACAACCAGGGCCGCGACAACCTCTACGAGTCCTTCTACGGCCCGCTCGACCTGGTCTTCGTAGTGGCCGTGGTCATGAGCTTCCTGGCCGTCATCCTGACCTACGGGGCCGTGGCCGGGGAGAAGGAGCAGGGCACTCTGCGGCAGGTCCTTAGCAACTCCGTGCCGCGGGCCGGCATCCTGCTGGCCAAGGCCACGGCCAACTCCCTGGTCCTGCTCATCCCCTTCCTGCTGGCCTTAGCGGCGAGCCTGGCCCTTCTCGAAGTCCAGGGGAACCCGATCGCGGCCGTGCCCGGGGCCTGGGCGTCCATCGGGCTGGCCGTCCTCATCGCCGTCCTCTTCATCGGCGCGTTCTTCAACCTGGGCCTGCTCGTCTCGGCGCTGACGAAACAGGCCGTCCCGGCCCTGGTCGCCCTGCTCCTCCTCTGGGTCTCCCTCTACGGTGTCTACCCCCGCCTGAGCTCGGCCGTGGCCCAGATCATCGCGCCGAGCAAGTCGGAGGCCCGGGTGACCCTGGAAAAGGCCCAGCTCCGGCGGAACGTTCAGAAAGAACGGGACGCCGAGATCGATCGTCTCCTCCAGACCCTGCCCGACGACGATGCCAGCCCGGCGGCCAAGGAAGGAGCGAAAACCCAGGAGGAGATCCGGAACAGATACCAGGCCAAGCTCGAGGAAGGCTGGCAAGCCATGGACCGCGATGTCGAGGCCCGGGAACGAAAGCGGAACGCCCTGGCCGTCACCATCGCCCGGCTTTCCCCGGTCACCTCCTTCATCCGCCCCCTGGCCGAGCTGGGCCGGACCGGGCAACTCGAGTCCGAGCAGTTCCAAGCCGGCGTCCGGCGATTCGGAGAGGCCCTGAACAGGGATATTTTCGAAAAGAACAAGATGATCCGCCGCAAGCACGGCATCCAGCAGGACAACAGGGCCGACATGCAGGCCGCGCCGCCCGTGTTCACATATGCCCCGGCCGCGACCGAGGCGCTGGTCGGTGAGGTCCTGCCGGACCTCGTCCTCCTTGTCCTCTTCAATTTCGTCTTCTTCGCAGGGGCGTTCGTGGCCTTCCTGCGCTACGACGCGAGATAGGGGAACGGCCATGTTCAGGATCGTTTACAAGAAAGAGCTCCTGGAGAACGTCCAGAACTACCGCTTCCTCCTGGCCCTCGTCCTGTGCCTTATCGTTATTCCTCTCGGCTTCGTCGTCAGCCAGAAGGATTACGCCGACCGCCGTCAGGTCTACGACGACACCGTCCGGGACGACGCCGAGCTGCGCAAGACCGCCCAGGATTTCCTGGTCAACGGCGGGGCGGCCTTCCGCCCGCCGGCCGCGCTGGGCCTGCTCTCCTCCGGCGTCGAGACCGTCCTGCCTAACGCCGTCGAGACGCGCGGCTTCGTCACACAGGAGGGGGCCCAGGTCCAGTTCAACAACTCCCGGCGGCTCGACAACCCGTTCACTTCGCTCTTCGGGCGGCTGGACCTGGCCTTCATCGTGACCACGGTCCTGGCCGTCCTGGTCATGATCTTCGCCTTCAACGCCGTGGTCGGAGAGAAGGAGCGGCGGACCCTGGCCCAGGTCATGGCCAATCCGGTGCCGCGGCCGGTCGTCATCGCCGCCAAGATGGCCGCGGGCGGGACGCTCCTGGGAGCCGCTTTCCTGGCCGGCGTGCTGGCCGGGATCCTGCTGACGACGGCCCTGGGCATCGACCCCTTCCGGCAGGGCGGGACCTGGGCGCCGTTCGCGATCGGCGTGGCCGCCTCGCTGGTCTTCCTCCTCGCCTTCTTCGGCTTCGGCCTGCTCGTTTCGAGCAACAGTCGGAGCTCGGTCTCGGCCATGGTCGGCCTGCTCTCGTGCTGGGTCACCCTGGCCATGATCCTGCCCAAGGCGAGCGTCGTCGCGGCCAAGCTCGTCCGGCCCATCAAGTCCCAGCAGGTCGTCGAGCTCGAAAAGACCCAGGTCCGGCGGCAGTATCAGAAGGACGTCGAGGATGCCGTCGAGAAGCTCCTGCAGTCAACGCCCGGGGTCAAAGACATGTCCATGCAGGAATACATGAAGGCGGTCCGGGCCAAGGACCCGGCCATCGAGGGCTACGCCAAGGCCCAAGAGGACATCAGGGCCCAGTTCGCGGCCCGGCTCAACGCCGACCTGGACAGGATCGACGCCGCTTTCGACGAGCAGAGGGCCGGGCAAGCCGCGGCGGCCCGGACCATAGCCCGCTTATCGCCGGTCAGCTGCCTCGTCCATGTCCTGACCGAGCTGGCCGGGACCGGGTTCGCCGAGGACGCGGCCTGGCGGGAGACGCGCTCGCGGTACAAGCAGCTCGTCGACCGCGACATCGCCAGGAACATGGATATGACACGGTTCAAGAACCTCAGCTACGGCGGCGGAAAAATCGACCGCAAGGCCCCGGCGCCCAAGCTCCCGGCCCAGCCCGTGCCGCTCGAAACGCGGCTGGCCGCGGTCTGGGTCGATCTCGTCCTGCTCGCGATCTACGGGCTGCTGTTCTTCACCGGCGCCTACGTGTCGTTCCTGCGCTATGACGTCAGATAAAAAGAGGAGGAGGCCCATGACCTGGACCATCGCCCGCAAGGAGATCGCCTCGAACCTCCTGAGCTACAAGTTCTTCATCGTCCTCCTCCTCATCGTCCTCCTCGTCGCCACGAGCTTGTTCATCATGCACCGGGACTTCAAGCTCCGGATGGCCGACTACCAGATCACGAGGCCCAAGCCGGGCGAGCCGATCGGGCTCGTCGCCCCCAATCCCCTAGCGATCTTCGCCAAGGGCCTCGACGACGCCATGACTCGCTCCTTCGAGATCAGCACGATCGACATCACGGTCCGGGCCGGGCAGGCCTCGGGCAACATCATCTATTCCTTCTTCCCGGCGCCCGACTTCCTCTATCTCGTCCGGGTCGTCCTCTCGCTCGTCGCCCTCCTTTTCGGTTTCGACCAAGTCAGCCAGGAGCGCGAGCAGGGAACCCTCAAGCTCCTCCTTGGGAGTTCCGTCTCCCGGGCCAGGGTCCTCGCTGGCAAATGGATCGGGAACTTCCTGAGCCTGGCCGCCCCCTTCCTCTTGGTCACGGCCCTCGGCACGGCCGTGCTCCTCCTCGACCCGCAGGTCCGCTTCTCGTCCGGGCAACTCGGGCGCCTGGCCCTGATCCTGGCCCTTTCGCTTCTCTACCTGGGCTTCTTCCTGAGCCTGGGCATGCTTGTCTCGGCCTTGACCAGGCGGGCCGCGACGTCCATCATCGTCCTCCTCTTTGTCTGGGCGCTCTTCGTTTTCATCATCCCCAACCTGGGGACCCTCCTCGCACGCCAGTTTGTCAGCGTCCCGTCGGTCCGGGCCCTGAGCGAAAAGCGCCAGCAGACCTGGACGCGCGAAGTCCTGCTGGGTCGCGCCGGGGGAGGGGAACGGTCGGACGGCGTGGCGACGATCAGCCGGGAAAATGATCAAATGGAAGAGGACTACCGCCTGAAGTTCGAGCGGCTCGTCCGTCTCTCGCGCGATATCAACCGCGTATCGCCGGCCGCGAGCTTCCTAGATGCCGCGAGCGAGGTCGCCGGCACGGGCATCGGCGAGGAGGTCCGGCTCAAGGGCGAGATCGTCCGCTACAAGGATAGCGTCATCGCCCAGATCCTCGCCAACTGGAATGTCGTCGATAAGAACAAGACATACGCGGCGTTCACGTACAAGCTACGGCCTCTGGGCGAGGTCTTCGCCGCGGGCGCGCTCTTCGACACCGCTTGGCTCATTTTCTTCAACATCCTGTCCTTCGCCTCGGCCTATGTCGCGTTCATTCGCTACGACGTGAGGTGAAGCCATGCTGAAGACGCTCATCACCAAGGAGGTTCGGGCCAACATCCTGTCCTTCCGCTTCCTGGCGAGCTTCGTCATCCTCTTCGTCGTCGTCTCGGTCACGGCCCTCGTCCTCGCGGGCGACTACACGCGCAAGCTCGACGAGTACTCGCAGCGCCAGGCGGAGATCGAGAAATACCTACGGACCTACGCCCACTTCAACCGGATCACAAATGTCCTTCAGGCGACGCAACCGCCCATCCCCTTCCACGCCCTCGTCCGGGGCCTGACGGCCGAAGTCAACATGGACGAGTTCGACGACGACCCCCTGCCGGTCATGTTCCCCCTCATCGACCTCGTCTTCATCGTGACCATCCTTGTCAGCCTCATCGCCCTCATCATGTCCTACGACGCGGTCTGTGGCGAGAAGGAGGACGGGACGCTGAAGCTGATGCTCGCCAACAACCTGCCGCGCTCGAAGATCGTCCTGGCCAAGCTCGCCGGCGGCGTGCTGACCCTGGCCGCACCCTTCCTCGTGTCGCTCGCGACGGGCATGCTCATCATCCTCCTCCACCCGCGCGTTAACTGGACGGGCGCGGATTGGGGGGCGCTGGGGCTCATCGTGGCCGGGGCGGTGCTCTATATCGCCGTCTTCGAGCTTATCGGCATCCTCATCTCGTCGATTCACAAGACGAGCGCCTCGTCGATCATGACGTCGCTCTTCGTTTGGGTTCTCCTCGTTCTGGTCGTGCCCAACCTCAGCCCCTATGTCGCTTCATTCCTCGCCCCGGCGCCGTCGCGGATCAAGGTCGCCCGGGAGATCCAGCGGCTGACGGACGTCGACCGCGACGACCTGGGCCGCAAGCTTGTGACCCAGTATCGAGGCGAGGTCGTCAAGCAGTTCCCGGTGCTGGCCGAACGGCTGACGGAGAACGAGGTCAAGGCCAGGGTCGCCGCGGACCCCGAATACCGGAAGGCCTACGAGGCCATGCGCGCGGCTGTCGAAAGGGCCTGGGCCGACGCCAACCGGACCCAGGGGGATAAGGCCAAGGTCCTCAAGGACGACATGGCGTTGAAGGAGAAGGCCCAGACGGGCCTGGCCCGCTCGATCTCCATGGCCTCGCCCCTCGCCGACTTCAGCTATCTGGCGACCGACCTTTCGTCGACCGGGACCCGGAACATGGCGCACTTCGAGCGGCTCCGGCGGGCCTGGGAGTCTGCCTTTTACGGCGACAACCCCATCAATGTCCCGGGCGTCGATTACCGGTCGAAGAAGGTGGCAGAGTTGAAGGCAAAGGACCCTACGGCCGACGTATGGAACACGGCCATCGACATGACGGACGCGCCCCGGTTCCGGTATGTCGAGGAAGGGCTCGGGGGCAGGGTCAAGGCGGCTCTGCCGCCGTTCGCGGTCCTGCTGGGCTACTGCGTCGTCCTGTTCGCCGCGGCCTACGTCGCCTTCATCCGCTACGACGCCCGCTGATCAATTCGGGGACACAATACTCATTACCGAATTTCCAATGGCGACCGCAGGGAGGAAAGCCCATGGCTCCCGCGTGATCGATGCACTTCGCTGCGGGATTAATTGGGAATTGAGCATTGTGTCCCCGATTTAAAGTGCGCCTGTCCCAGGTGACCTCCGGCGTTCCTCGTCCTTCCGCCGCTCTTCCGCTGCGGCTTTTTTCCGTTCGTTCATCATCCGCTCGTACTCCAGCGGATGCAGGGTCCGGAGCTCGCGCCCCGTGATCTTTCCGTCGAGCCAGGTCATGCTCATCGGGAAGTCCTCGGGGTTAAAGTGGACGTTGTACATGTGCCAGATGATGACGGCCAGGAAGGCGAGCAGCGCCTCGTAGCTGTGGACGACGATGAAGATGTTGTGGACCCAGAGGGGAAAAAGGCGCAGCGAGAGGTCGACCTGCCACATGAAGAAGCCGCTCGTGATCATGACCGCCGAGCCCCAGCCGACGGCCCAGTATTCGAACTTCTCAACGAAGTTGTAACGGTCGTAGAGAGGCGCCGCCTCGAACAGCCAGGAGGGATGCCGGGCGAAGAGCTTCCTCCCGAATCCCAGACGGCAAAGGAGCCGCGTGACGCCGAGGTTGTGGAAGAGCTGCTCGAAAGCGTCGCGGAAATCCCTCGCCCGCGGGACCATAGCTTGGAAACTCGCCCGGCCCCGCGCCGTGAAGATGGTGGTGGCCGCGCTCCAAACCAGGTTCAGGACGAGGACGACGGCGGCGACCCGGTGCAGGACGCCCCGGAAGCCGGAGCCCTGACCGCCGGGCAGGAGCCACGCGAGGGGCTTGAACCCGGAAAGGAAGAGCGGCAGGCCCGTGGCCATGAGGGTGAAGAGGGTCAGGATGAGGAGCCCGTGTTGGACTCGCTCGGCGAGGCTCAGCCGAATGGAGAGCTCCTCGTCGCCCGGAACATCCGGGCCGCAGACGCGGCCGCGCGCGGCCCGCCTCCGGACCGCCCGGACGAAGAGGTCGGCGGCGATGAACAGGAGGAAGGCGCCGACGATGGCGGCGATAACGACGCCGTAGACCGACCGGACGACGAGCGGGGCCCGGCCCGCGACCCCGACCGCCCTCTCCGGCAGGCTGTGAACGCGGCCCTCGGCGAAGTGCGCCGTCGCGCCAAGGTGGCACCTGCCGCAGGTCAGCGGCAGGTTCGCCGGCGAGGTCGGCGAGGCGGGGTCCGACGCGCCGAGGACGCCGTGGGTCCCGTGGCAGTCCTTGCAGGTGACCGGCGGGCCGCTCCTCGCCGCGGCCGTCCCGCCATGGATGCCCGCCGTGTACATCCGGGTCTCCCGGCCGTGGCAGGCGGCGCAATTCACGCTCACGAGCTTATCCGCATGCGGGAAATCCTTGACCGCCTTAAGGTCGGCGTGGCAGTCGACGCACCCGACCCCCGCCCGCCCGTGGACCGAAGCCTCGAGCGCCGGCCCCTGATCGCCGTGGCAGGCCAGGCAATCGGTGTCCCGCGCTGTGGCCACGGTCCCGGCCGCGGCCGCGGTCTTCGTCTGGGCCGGGGCGGACGCGAAGCTCATCGACAGAAGGAACAGGACAGCGGAGACAAGGGCGGGCGCGGCGCGCCCCGCATGTCCGCGCATTGCGGTCCGGGGTTCCGGGCTCGTCGGTCGATCAGCCTTTCGGGATGGGGTGTTTGATCTTCGCCCAGCCGGCGTCGGTGTCGAAGACCTTGCCGTGGTCGGTCACGTGGCACTTCAGGCAACCGGCCTTCATCTTCTCGGGGGTGCCGTAGAGGACGAGCCCGCTCTTGACGGCGGCATCCTTATCCTTCATGACGGCGAGCTTCCGGTATTCGCTGCCGGGCCCGTGGCAGGCCTCGCAGCCGACGCCCTCGGCCTTGAGGTCCGGGGCCTTAGCGGCGAGAGGGGCGTGGCAGGCGAGGCAGGCCGGGCTCTCGGCGGCGGGCGTCGTCAGGCCGGACTGCTTGGCCAGCTCGGCCGCCGCGGGGGTCCCAAGCGCCTCGAAGGACTTGGCGTGGGCGCTCGCCTCCCAGATCGGGAATTGCCGTCCCTGCGTTTCCGTCCTGTGACAGATCTGGCACTTTTGGGCGCCGACGTAGCTGAACTCCTGGGTCAGAGCCGCCGAGACGACGACGGCTGCGAGGACGATGACGAAGAGCGTTTTCTTCATGGCCTCTCCTCTTCTGCAACCGGCGGTCCATTGTAAAAAAACCGCCGGAACCTTGTCAATCCGGACGGCCGCGCGACCGGGGCGTCCCGCTGTCCGGCGCGCCTCAGGACGAGCGGGGATAGGCGTCGAGGTCGAGGTCGAGTGTGAGGTCGGGCCGGCGGGCGAACTTCCGCAGGGCCACGGCCCCGACCATGGCCGCGTTGTCCGTGCAGAGCTTGGGCGACGGGACGAAGGCCGCGAGGCCCGCCTGCTGCGCGAAATCCAGAAAGCGCGTCCGCAACCGCACGTTCCGGGCGACGCCGCCGCAGAGGACGAGCGAACGGGGCCGGCTCTCGTCGACGGCCCGGCGGACATGGTCGAGGAGCGAGCGCGCCACGGCCTCCTCGAAGCTCGCCAGGAAATCAGCCAGGGCCGGGGCGTCCCTGGTGATGCCGCTCTCCCGGACGCGCCTCAGGGCGGCGGTCTTGAGCCCGCTGAAACTGAAATCGAGGCTCCGGTCCTTGGTCCGCGGCATGGCGAAGGGGAACTTGCGCGCGTCGCCGTCGCGGGCCAGCCGTTCGATGACCGGGCCGCCCGGGTAGCCGAGCCCGAGGAACTTGGCGACCTTGTCCAGGACCTCCCCGGCCGCGTCGTCGCGGGTCCGGCCCAGGCGCCGGTAGGAGAGCGGCTCCTCCATGAAATAGAGCGACGTGTGGCCGCCGGAGACGAGGAGGCCGAGCACGGGGAAGAGGATCTCGGGGTGCTCGAGGAAGGCCGCTTCGAGGTGGGCCTCGAGATGGTCGACGCCGACGAGGGGCTTGCGGAAATAATAGGCCAGCCCCTTGGCGAAGGACAGGCCGACGAGGAGCGAGCCGATGAGGCCCGGACCTTGGGTCGCAGCGAAGAGCCCGATGTCGTCGGGCCGGACATCCGCCCGCGCGAGGCTCTCCCCGACGACAGCGACAATCGTCTTGATGTGCTGCCGCGAGGCGAGCTCGGGGACAACGCCGCCGTAGGGCGCGTGGACCTCGTCCTGCGAGAGGACGATGTTGCTCAGAACTTCGGGGGCGGCGAAACTCGGGGGGCACGTGCCTTCGGTACATGTGCCCGGCCCGCCTGTCTCCGCGCCGCCGGCGGCGCGCAGGACGGCCGCCGAGGTCTCATCGCAGGAGGTTTCAATGGCCAGCACGAACATCATGGTCCGCCCGCGCCCTATGATACCCGAGTCGGGGTCGGACCTCAATATCTTATTGATATAAAATAGATTCTCCGAAAAATGGGACTCATTTTCGGCCTTAACTCTCGATTTTAAAGCCTGATTCCGCGGACTTAAGCCGGCCGCGGGTAACTCTTCGGCGCGAGAGTCTTAAGTGCTCGATTTGAGGGCCGAGAATGAGCATCTAAGGCCCAAAAAGGGGCCCATCTGCGACCTAAGTATTTTTTTATCAGCAGGTTACTGAGGTCCGACCCCAAAGGAAAAGGGCGGGCGGGAGAGGCCGCGCTCCGTGATGATGCCTCTAATGTATCGCGCCGGGGTCACGTCGAAGGCGGGGTTGCGGACCTCAACGTCCGGGAGCGTGATGAGCCGCCCCCCGGCCTCGCGGACCTCCTCCGGCTTGCGCTCCTCGATCGGGATGGCCGACCCGTCGGCGAGCGCCGCGTCGACCGTGCTCATGGGCGCCGCGACGTAGAACGGGACGCCGTTCTCCTTGGCCAGCACGGCCACGGAGTACGTGCCGATCTTGTTCGCCGTGTCGCCGTTGCGGGCGATGCGGTCCGCGCCGACGATGACGACCGAGATCTCGCCCCTGTGCATGAGCCAGCCGGCCATGTTGTCCGTGACGAGCACGACGGGGATGTCGTCCTGCCGGAGCTCCCAGACCGTCAGCCGCGCGCCCTGGAGGAACGGCCGCGTCTCGTCCGCGAAGACCCGAACCTTCTTCCCCTGCCCGACCGCGGCCCGGACGACGCCGAGCGCCGTCCCGTACGCGGCCGTCGCCAGCGCCCCCGCGTTGCAATGGGTTAGGACCGTCGCCCCGTCCGTGATGACATCGCGGCCATGGACGCCGATGAGCCGGTTCGTCTCCGCATCCTCGCGCTCGATGGCCTTGGCCTCCTTGAGGAGCGCCCTCTTCATCGCCCGCAGGCCGGCGCCGCGGTTCGCTTCGTAGGCCGCCCGCATCCGCTCCAGGGCCCAGAACAGGTTCCGGGCCGTCGGCCGCGTCCGCTCGAGCCGCCGATAGATGCGCTCGAAATCGGCCTCGAGCGAACGGGCCGTCTCGGCGCGCATGGTCATGACGCCGAGCACGAGCCCGTAGGCCGCGGCGACGCCAATGGCCGGCGCCCCGCGGATGACCATCTTCTCGATGGCCTGGGCGACCTGGATGTAGGTCCGGCAGCGGACATAAACCTCCTGGCCCGGGAGCTTGCGCTGGTCGATCATGATCACGGATTGGCCTCGCCAGGCGATCGTCGGCAGCATCATCGGCTCCGTTCTACTCCGTCTTCCAGCCCGGGGTCCTGGCGCCCTTCCAGCCCCACTTCTTGGCCCAGGCGGCGTGGGCCGCCTCGAACGCCGGCCGCTCGCCGTCGCCGATCGCCGCGGCCTGCCGGTCGTAGCAGAAAACGATCTGATTGTCGTTGTCGCGAAGGACCTTCTCCGACGGCAGGCCCAGCTCGCGGGCCATGACAGCCTCCTCGTAGCCGCGCCGGAAGCCGCCGCGGTGGCCCTCGGCCTGGGCGTGGAGGTAGTGGTAATAGCCGCAGGCGAAATCCGCCGCCTCGAGCCGCTCGATCGTCCGCACCAGGTCCGCGAGGGCCCGAGCCCGCTCCGGGTCGGCGAGGGCCAGCGCCCGGGCCAGCGTCAGGTCGGCGTATCGCTCGGCCGCGACCAGCCGGACCGGCTTGAAGGAGGATTTCCCGAGCAGGTTCTCGTAGGCGCGAAGCGACGGCTCGCGGAAGCCGAGCTCCTGGAAGGAGACGGCGAGGCCGAGGAGGGAGACGTCCGAGGCCCAGGCCTCGCCGTCGCCGAACCCCAGGCCCGCCGCTTTGACGAAGCTCGTCTCGGCCTCGCGCCAGAGGCCCAGGTTCGCCTCGGCCAACCCCTTGAGCATGAAGGCCTGGGCCGAAGGATTCTTCGCCGCCTCGAGTGAGGCCTCGGCCAGGGCCCGCTTGTAGGCGGCCGCGGCCTGGTCCGTGCGGTATTGGCGCGAGAGCTCCTGGGCTTCCGTGTAGGCCGCCTTGGCGTTCCGAAGGTGGGTCAGGCAGGCCGCGGAAAGGACGACGGCCAGGACCAGGGCCGCGACCGCCGCGGGTCCGGGCCTACGCCGCCCCCACGTCCCACGCGTCCCCGGGCCCGTCATCATCCGCCTTTCGCGCCCTTGCTCGCCTTCTTCTTAACGGCCCGGATGACCGCCTTCTCGACGTCCTCGTCCGAGAGGAGATGGATGCCGAGGGCGGCCAGCTCGGCGCCCAGGTTCTCTAGGGCGGCCCAGAAGCGGGCGTCCGCCGCGGCCGGCCGGATGTCGTCCCGGGCCTTGGCGGCGCGTGCCGCGAACTCCGCGGCGATCTTCCGGTAGTCGCCGGCGGCGAGCTCCTTCTTGAAGAGGGCCTTGAGGAAAGCGTCCTCGAGGCCGCGGACGGGATAAAGGGCCGGGAAGGCGGCCCGCAGGGCCTTCATGTCGCGGGAGGAGAGCTCTGGGGCGTAGACCTTGCGCAAAGCCTCGTCCGTCGAGAAGAAGTGGAGGATGAACTCGTCCGGCTTGGTCAGGACGGCCTCGGGGTCGAGCCAGACCTGCCAGGCCAGGATGCGCTCGCGGTAGTCGAAGACGCGGCGCACGGCCCAGACGCAGGCCGAATAGAGGATGGGGAAATAGAGGGTCGTCTGGACCGGCAGGAACTCGTTCAGGATCTCGACCCCGCGGGCCAGGGCGCTCTCGATGTCCTTCTTGCTCATGGTCCCCGCTCCTCTTTCTACTGCAGTTCCGGGAATTAATCAACCGCCGCCTCTCCTCCGGTCGCGCACGCTATCGGCTTCCTGCCGGACGGGCGGCCGGTGCCAGTCCCCGCCCGAAAGGGCCTCGGGGTATGGCCGGAACGTCATGCGCGGTTTAGCTTTCCCGAACCGTTCTTCGAGGGAATCCTCAAGAGAGGGCATTCCCTCTCTTGAGGGCGGCGAGGATGTCTGAGCCTGATCCATCTTAATGCGAAGAAACCGAGGCGGCCTGATCGTGAGGGCCCTTTGAAGCGCGGGACGGGCCGAGAGGCGCTGAGCGAGTTCCGCAGACGCCGGGAAAGAACGGGTCGGGGAGGCGTCGAGAACCGCGCTCTGGAGTGGAGGTCATGCCCCGAGTCCCTCGGGCAATCGCGGGGGCCGGCGGAGGCGGCGCCGAGGCCGTCCGAAAGACCCCGTTTGGAGGGGGTCCCGTGCCGTTCCGCTGCGGAACGGCATGGGGGAACCGGGACAGGTTCCCGGGGCCGGGGGATAAGGACGGCCTTGGCGCCACCTCACCTGGTGACGCACGCGGACAGGACCCGTCCGGCCGGGAGCGAGGCCCTACTTGACCTCGAGGATGGCCAGGAAAGCTTCCTGGGGGATGTCGACCTTGCCGACGCGGCGCATCCGCTTCTTGCCGGCCTTCTGCTTCTCGAGGACCTTCATCTTGCGCGTGTAGTCGCCGCCGTAGAGCTTGGCCAGGACGTCCTTGCGGAAGGGCTTGACGGTCTCCCGGGCGATGATGCGGTTGCCGAGGGCGGCCTGGAGGGCGACCTCGTACTGCTGGCGGGGGATGACCTTGCGCATGCGCTCGACAAGGCCCCGGCCGATCGTCAGGGCCTTGTCTTCGTGGACGATGAGCGACAGCGCGTCGACGGCATCGCCGTTGATGAGGATGTCGAGCTTGACCAGCGGGCCCTCGCGGTAGCCGGAGAACTCGTAATCGAGCGAGGCGTAGCCCTGCGACAGCTGCTTGAGCTGGTTGTAGAAGTCGAAGACGACCTCGTTCAGGGGCAAGGTGTAGGCCAAGAGCACGCGCCCCGGTCCGATGTATTCCATCTTCTTCTGGATGCCGCGGCGCTCCTCGAGGAGCTTGAACAGGCCACCGAGATAGCGGTCGGGCGTCAGGATGACGGCCTCGATGACCGGCTCCTCGATCATCGCGATCTCGTTCGGCGCGGGCATCTCGGAGGGATTGTGGATCTCGAACGTCTCCCCTTTCCGGTTGGTCACCCGGTAGGCGACGCTCGGGGCGGTCGTGATCAGGGTCAACCCGTAGTCGCGCTCGAGCCGCTCCTGGACGATCTCCCGATGGAGGAGCCCGAGGAAGCCGGCCCGGAAGCCGAGGCCCAGGGCCGGCGAGTTCTCCGGCTCGTATTGGAACGACGCGTCGTTCAGGCGCAGCTTCTCCATGGCGTCGCGGAGCTCCTCGATATTGCTCTCGCCGGCCGGGAAGATGCCGCAGAAGACCATGGGCTTGGCTTCCTTGAAGCCCGGAAAGGGCTTGGCGGTGGGGCGGTTCCTGCTCGTGACCGTGTCGCCGACCCGAGCGTCGCTGAGCTTCTTGATGCCGGCAACAAGGTAGCCGACCTCGCCTGTTCGGAGGACGCCCGACTTGAGCGGCTTGGGCGTGAGGTAGCCGATTTCCTCGGCCTCGTACTCGGCTCCTGAGGCCATGAGGACGATCCGGTCGCCCGTCTTGAGCTCGCCGTCGACGATCCGGACGAGAACGATGACGCCCCTATAGGTGTCGAACCAAGAGTCGAAGAGGAGGGCTTTGAGGGGCGCGTCCGGGTCCCCTTTCGGCGGCGGGATGCGCTGGACGACGGCCTCGAAGAGCGCGGGGAGGCCCTGGCCCGTCTTGGCGCTCACAAGCAGGGCCTCGGACCGCGGCAGGCCGAGGATGTGCTCCATCTGCTCGAGGGAGTCCTCGATCTGGATCTGGGGCAGGTCGATCTTGTTGATGACCGGGACGAGGACGAGGTCGTTGTGGACCGCAAGATAGGTGTTGGCCACGGTTTGGGCTTCGACCCCCTGGGAGGCGTCGATGACGAGGAGGGCCCCGTCGCAGGCCGACAGGCTCCGTGAGACCTCGTAGGAGAAATCGACATGGCCGGGCGTGTCGATGAGGTTGAAAATGTAATCCTCTCCCGCCAGGCTCTTGTAGACCAGGCGGACCGTCTGGGCCTTGATGGTGATCCCCCGCTCGCGCTCGAGGTCCATCGTGTCGAGGACCTGCTCCTTGAGCTCGCGGGCCGAAAGGGCCCCGGTCATCTCGATGAACCGGTCGGCCAGGGTGGACTTGCCGTGGTCCACGTGGGCGATAATAGAGAAGTTCCTGATGTTCGTCATGGAAACATCTATGTTCGCAGAATCCGCCCGCTCCGTCAAACGGCGGGGATGGGCGCTCGGAGGTCGGAGGGATCCTGTCCGTGCCGATCCTCGGTCGTGGCGGCGCCAGGGCCGTCCTTATCCCCCGGCCCCGGGAACCTGTCCCGGTTCCCCCGTCGGAAGTCCCGCCGGGTCCCCTTCCAAACGGGGGCTTTCGGACGGCCCAGGCGCCGCCTGAGCCTGCCTCCGCCCATCCTCGAGGGACTCGGGACATGGCCTCCGTTCCAGAGCGAGGTGTGCGCTGAACGCCACATGACGTTTCGGCCAATCCCCGAACTTCCTCAGGCAATCGGGCGGTGATTAGCGCAGGCGGCCTCGACGCCACCGGAAACGGGGACAGCCCCTATTGCCTGGCCCATCCGGTTTGACATTTCCAGGGCGGGCGAGTATGTTGAAGGCGAGTTTTTGTGCCTCGACACGAACGACCCTCGAGGGCAAGGCCTCAAGGAGGTTCACATGCTAGGATCGATCGGGCCGACCGAACTGATACTGATCCTTCTCATCGTCATCATCATCTTCGGCGCGAAAAAGCTGCCCGAGCTCGGCAAGTCCATCGGCGAGGGCATCAAGAACTTCAAGAAGTCCGTCAACGACGGCAAGAGCAACGACAAGGACACGACGCCCAAGCCGCCGCAGCCGCCCGCGAACTGACGTCTTGGCCTCCGCCGGTCCCCGTCCGTCCGCCTCGTCCGCCCGCTCCAGGTGACCCCGTGCCGGCAAGAAAAACCCCCATCGCCGCCGGCTTCGACCTCGGCGGCACCGAGCTCAAATACGGGGCCATCGACGCCGGCGGCCGCCTCGTCCTCAAGGGGAAAACACCTAGCCCCGGGTCCATGCCGGAGCTCCTCTCCGCCATCAAGGGAATCTGGGCCCGGATGAAAGTTGAGAGCCCGGGCCCGGTCCGCTCCTGCGGCTTCGGCTTCGCCGGCTTCTACAGCCTCAAGGACCGCAGGGTCCTCGACTCCCCGAACTATCCGAGCCTCGACGGCTTCGACCTCTTCCCGGCCCTGCGCAAGGTCATCGACGTCCCCTTCCGGGTCGACAACGACGCCAACATGGCCGCCTACGGCGAGTCCCTCTACGGCGCGGGCCGCGGTGCGCAGAGCCTCGTCCTCCTGACCGTCGGGACGGGCATCGGCTCGGGCATCATCCTCGACGGCCGGCTGTGGCAGGGGAAGTGCGGCTTCGCCGGCGAGCTCGGCCACATCACCGTCAACCCCGAGGGCTCCCGCTGCAGCTGCGGCAACATCGGCTGCCTCGAGACCGAGGCCTCGGCCCCGAAGATCGTCCGGAACTACCGGGAGCTCGCGGGGCGGCCCGGGCCCCTGACCTCGCGAGACGTCTACCTTCTCGCCCGCAAGGGCGACAAGGCCGCCCGGGAGAGCTTCGCCCGCTGCGCCTATTACCTCGGCATCGGGCTCGGCATCGTCATCAACTTTCTCAACCCCGAGAAGATCCTCATCGGCGGGGGCGTCGTCTCCGCCGGGAGCCTTCTCCTGAAGCCGGCCATCGCCGAAGCCCGGCGGCGCTCCCACCGGGTTTCGTTCGCCTGCTGCCGGATCGAAAAGGCCTCCCTGGGCAACGACGCCGGCCTCATCGGCGCCGCCGCCTGGGCCCGGGCCGGGCGGGGATGAAACCGACTTCCCTCCCGCGGGGTTGATATTCTTTGACAACGGGTGGCGAAAAACTATAATTGAGGTCGGAAAAGCCGATAAAGGAGGCCGCATTGACCAGGAAGATAAGCACGGGCGTCGCCGTCCTTCTGGCCGTGCTGGCCTTCGCCCCGCCCGCCCCGGGCGGCCGGCTCACGGCCGCGATCCAGGGGAAGCTCACCGACAGCCAGGGCTTTCCCCTGGTCGGCGCCCACGCCGTCGCCACCTCGCCCTCGCTCCTCGGCCAGGTCGACCTCATCACTTCGAACGCGGGGACCTACGTCTTCGCCAACCTCCCGCCCGGGACCTACCGGCTCACGGTTGAGATGCCCGGGTTCAAGACAATCAAGGCCGAGGGGATCGTCCTCGCCGCCGGTCAGACCGTCAGGCTCGATTTCACGCTCGAGCCGTCCGAGGTCGAGGACGAGTCCGTGACCCGCCGGCCCGACGCCGGCCTCGACCGCGGCTCGGCCCGGCTCGCCGCCGTCATCGACGGGGACCTCCTGACCCGCATCCCCATGCCGCGCGACTTCTCGGCGGTCCTCGCCCTCGCGCCGGGCGTCGTCGTCACCTCCGCCTTCCCCTCCCTCCTGGCCTCCGCGCACGGCGCCCCGGTCGCCGGCAACGTCTTCGCCGAGGACGACATCGACGTGACCGACCCCGTCGGCGGGGAGCCCATCCTCCGCACGAACGTGGACTCCATCAGCGAGGTCGTCATCGAAACGGCGGGCCTTCCCGCCGACCGTGACCCGGGCCAGGGCGCCTACGTCAACGTCCTGCGCCGCTCCGGCGGCAACGACTTCGCCGGCAGCCTGTCGCTCTACGCCACGGGGAAGCCTTTCGCCAAATCCCTCTGGCCCGCGTCGGAGATCGGCTCCGCCGCGGCCAGGGCCGAGGCCGACAAGACGAACCTCGACGCGGCCTTCACCGCCGGCGGCGCCGTGCTCCGCGACATCGGCTGGTTCTTCACGGACTTCCGCCTCCGGTCCCAGACCCAGGATACGACCTTCGAAGCCTGGCAGGATCCCCTCCAATGGCGGCACGCGACCTACGGCTGGCGGGACTCGGACATGTCGGGCCTGCTCAAGCTCTCGACGCGCGTGACGAGGAAATACAGCGGCAGCGTCGAGATGAGCTTCTCCAAGGTGAAAGAGCCCGTCTTCATCTCCGACGCCCTCTGGAATCGCCCCCTGGAATCGACGCGGAGTCTCGACGGCCAGACCTCCCTGCTCCTGAGGGCGGGGGTCCTCTACTCGATCGACTCGCGCACCTCCCTCGAGGCCTCCCTGAGGTACGCCGTCGGCAAGCTGCCCCTGTCCCTCAACGCGGCGGGTCTGACCATGCCGTCCTATTACGACAGCGTCACCGGCCGGGCCTGGGGCAGCGGCGCCTCGAACAGCGTCGAGGAGCGGAAGCGCTTCCGGGCCGGCGTGACCTTCACACGCTTCCAGGACCGGATCCTCGGCGCGGACCACGAGCTCGTCGCCGGCGCCGATTACGAGAACACTCAGGGTGCCTCGTCCCACTGGAAGACCGACACGCTGGTCATGGACTACGTCGACGGCAGCCCCTACACGCTCGGCCTGGCCGTCTCGCCCGGCTCGGGCGAGACGGTGGGCGAGGGGATCATCGGATTCTCGCTCCTGCCGTCGAGCACTTCGGTGCCGCTGCGGACGTCGCGGAACGTCAAGCGGGTCGGCGCCTTCCTCCTGGACAACCTGTCCCTCGGCCGGCGGGTCAATCTCTCCCTCGGCCTCCGCTTCGACCGGTCCGACACGCAGGCCCTGCTCGTCTCCAAGCCCTCGGTCGGCAACGCCGTCGCCGTCACCATCGGGCAGAACGTCATCGAGCCCGTGTACGGCTTCAACCCCTTCGGCGCCGGGGCCTATGCGCAGCTCGACTCGGTCATCACCTGGAACAACCTGTCACCGCGCTTCGGCCTCGCCATCGACCTCCTGGGCACGGGCCGGACCTTCCTCCGCGGCTCCTTCTCCCGGGTGCCCGAGGCGCTGGGGCTGGGCTACATGGCGCAGCTCGACCCGATCTCCGCCGACAGGATCCACGACTTTTACTGGTATGACGAGAACGGCAACGGCAAGGTCGACGCCGCCGATACGTACGTCGCCTTCCCGGACAACTACAAGATCTACACCGGCCTCTACACGCGGCGAATCCAGCCGAAGCTCCGCCCCCCGGACATGGACGAATGGACGGCGGGCCTGGAGCATGAGCTCCTGGCCGACTTCACGCTCTCGGCCCGCTACATCTCCCGGTCGGAGAAGGGCGTCATCGGGGACGTCATGTACGACCCGGACAGCGCCCAGGCCTGGTACACCGCCCAGAGCTCCCCCGCCGGCTGGTGGGTCCCGTTCACGACGACGGTGCCGGCCACGGATACGACGCCCGAAACGTCCGTGACCGTCTATCTCCGCTCGACGACCGCCCCGGCCGCCTTCGACCGCATCATGTCGGTGCCGGAGCTGGGCTGGAAATACCGCGGGCTCGAGTTCTCCTTCCGCAAGAGGATGTCCCACAACTGGCAGGCCTACGGTTCGGTCGTCCTGAGCCGGACGACGGGCGCGGCCGGCCTGGCCTCCCTGCTCAGCCAGGGCCTCGCGTCGACGGTCCTGACGCCCAACTCCTTCGTCAACGTCGACCCGTCCTCGCGGAGCCTCCTGGACCGGCCGCTGGCCATCCGGCTCATGGGCACCGTCCGCTTCAAGTACGACTTCTACCTCAGCGCCTATTATCGTTTCATGAGCGGCCTGCCCTACGCGCGGACGGTGACCGTCGTCCCGCCGTCCGGCTGGGCGGCGGCCAACGGGGCCGACGTCGCGCCCGTGACCGTCTACCTGGAAAGCCCCGGCTCGAAGCGCCAGGGCGCGTTCCGGAGCCTGGACTTCCGGCTGGAGAAGGAATTCCTGCACAAGGGCCGGACGCGGTGGTCGGTCTTTCTCGACGCCCTGAACGTCCTCGGCAACAAGAACCGGGTCATCGACGACAACGCCGGCACGTGGTACCCCGACAGCGAGGGCACGGCGACGGGGACGCAGCTCCTCGGGTCGACGCACGGCCAGGCCATCGCCCTCAGCGGCGTCCGCGTCTTCGCCCTCAGCCTGAAGCTGCTGTTCTAACGGTCCAGGCGGACCTCGACGACCTTCTTCAGCTCCCCCTCCTCCGCGGCGTTCCGCACGCCGACGTGGAGCGCGAGCCGCTCGGCCCTGAGGCGGGCGACGTCGCTCTCCAGGACGACGGGGATCTCGACCCGAAAGCGCCTGTCCTTCTTCGTCCGGAGCTCGTCCTCGGTCAGCCCGAGGTCGTAGCTCCTCCGGGCGCCCAGGACCACGGACCCGGAGGCGCGCCGGAGCTCGACCCGGACTTCGAGGGTCGTCGCCAGGCGGTCATCCCCGGAGTCGAACCAAAGCCCGGCGTAAGGGATGTCGACGACGACGCGGCCCTCGTAGCGGTCGGGCCCGGAACGGTCCTTCACGAGCGCGACGTCGTAGTCGAAGAACCTTTTCTCCTGCTCGAACGTCTGCTGGAAGTGGCCCTGGGCCATGTTGAGGGCCTGGAGGTGCTCGAGGTTGACGGCGGTGAGCAGGTACTGCCCCTGGCAGTGGTCGTCGACGAAGATGACGGGGAAGCCGCCGTAGTACCAGACCTCGCGGCAGTAGCCGGAGGCGTCCATGGGGTAGGTCAGCCGGTCCATGGGCGGCCCGAAGAGGATGTAGATGCGGCCGCGGTCGGTCAGGTAGCCGGCCCGGCCCTCGCCGTGAAAGAGCTCGTTGGCGCGCCGGACCCGGGCCTCGTATTCCGTCTTGAAGGCGTTGTCGGGGGAGTCGGGAAAGGGGTTCCGCCGCTTCCAGAATTCCTCTATGAAGGCGTCCCGGTCGGAGTCGGGCAGCTCGAGGAAGATCTTGCGCTCCTCGCCGGTCATGATGTACTGGACCTCGGAATAGAACTCGGCGTATTTCGGGCTGAGCCGGTGCTCCAGGTTGTAGAGCCGGCACGAGACGGCGGCAGACGCGGCGAGGACGAGGAGCGCGAGCGGGAGGCCGGCCGCCCTCCTCCCCCCCGCAGAGCGCCGGCCGATGATCGAGCCGGAGGGTCTTCGTCGCGCGGCGGCGTTCATCGGCTGATATCCTCCGGTCCCTAAGTTATGCCCGCGACGGGCGGAAATCAAGGGCTTCGGCTCTCGGGAACGGGGGGATCGGGAGATGGTGCGGAAGGTGGGACTCGAACCCACAAGGCCTTGCGGCCATAAACTCCTGAGGCTTACGCGTCTGCCAATTCCGCCACTTCCGCACCGCGAACGGCCGCGGCCTCAAGCTTCAGGGGCCCTTATTATAGCGATTCCAGGGGCGGCTGTAAAGGCGCGAGGGGGCCGACTTGACAAACCTCTCCCTGCCCCGTATTGTAGATTCGTTGATGATCATCCTCATCAATCCCCCCCGAAAAGGTCAAGGCCCGGCAGGCATCCCGTCCAAGGAGGATCCATGAAGCTTCAAGGCCGACCCGACATCGAGGCCCTCACCGGATTCAAAGGCCGCGACGACCTCGTCACCTCGTTCTACCTGGACACCGACAAGAGCCGGCTGTCCAAGAAGGAGATCCAAGTCTCGCTCAAGAACCTCCTCGCCGCGGCGCGGCTGGAGATCGAGGCCATGGACGCCGCCAAGGACAAGAAGGAGTCCCTGGCCGCGGACCTCGAGCGCATCGGGGCCCACGTCAGCCAGGGCCTCGGCTCGCTCAACGCGCCCGGCCTGGCTCTCTTCTCCTGCGCGCGCCGGGATTTCTGGCGCCCGCTCGAGCTGCCGCACGGGCCGCGGAACCGGGCGGTGTTCGATTCGACGTTCTACGTCCGGCCCCTGGCCGCGATCGTCGACCGCTTCAGCCGCATCTGCGTCCTCCTCCTCAACCGTCGCGAGGCCCGCTGGTACGAGGTCGTCATGGGCGAGATCAGGCCGCTCGAGAGCCTCCAGAGCGACGTGCCGGCCAAGGTCCGGGACGGCGGCTTCGAGGGGACCGAGGCCAAGCACATCGAGCGCCATATCGAGGCCCATCTCCGCGACTACTTCAAGAAGGTGGCTCAGGCGACGTTCGACCTGTTCAAGAAAAACGCCTACGACTGGCTCCTCCTCGGCTACGAGGACAACCATCGCCTCGACTTCGAATCCCACCTCCACGCCTACCTCAAGGAGCGGATCAAGGGCCGAATGAAGTCCCGCGTCACGGACGCGCCGGCCAAGGTCCTGAAGGAGGCCCTGGAGGTCGAGGAGCGGGTCAAGAAGGCCGAGGAGGACGAGACCGTCCAGAACCTCATCGCCGAGCTCGAGCGCGGCGGCCGCGCCTGCTCCGGGCTCAAGGACACTCTCCATCGCCTGAACCAGTTCGAGGTCCAGTCCCTGGTCGTGACCCACAATTTCTCCAAGCAGGGCCGGATCTGCCCGACGCACCGGTTCCTCTACGTCGACGAGCTCCAGTGCCCGGCTTGCCAGAAAAAAACCGAGGTCCTTCTCGACGTCATCGACGAGGCCATCGAGGCCGCCCTCAAGCGCCGCTGCGCCGTCAAGCAGATCACCCCCCCGTCGAAGCTCGACCGCTACGGCCAGATCGGGGCCTTCCTCAAGTACAAGGCCTGACGCCGGGCGGGGGAACGATGTCCCGAGGCACGCCGGCGCGACCGTCCGGGCGCCTGGCCATCGTCCTCGCCCCTATCGCCATCCTCCTCGCGGCGGCGCCGCCGAGCGGCCCGGGCCGGGCGGCACCGTGGTGGGAGGCCCGCGTCGCCATCACCGTGCGGGGCGGTTACGGGGTCAAGGCGCCGACCGCCTCTTTCACGGGCGAGTACACGTACGGCGCCCGCTGGGCGGGCATCCTGGAGCGCGACGGCCCCGACGTCCTCCTCTACCACGCCCGGTCGGAGGAGCGCGAATGGGGGGTCAGAGAGAAGGCCGTCCGCCCCGAGGGGACGGCCGTCCTGACGGAGAAGGACGCGGCCGGGCGGCCGGCGCTCCGCGTCCATTACGTTCTCCGGCTCGACGGCGACCTCGTCTTCGACATCTCTGTCGGAGGGCTCCAGGTCCCGCTCGGGCCCTGTCCGGACCGCGTCGACCTCGACCTCCCCGCTTCAAGGGAGCACGGCGGTGCGGCCGCCGGCGGCTACGACGATTTCGTGACCGCGGGCACGAACCGCATCGCCCTCGGAGCGGACGGGATGGAAAAGAAGACGGTCGAGAAGCCGTTCGCCTGGGAGTGGAAGCGCGAGCGCTGGGTCGCGGCGGCCACGGGCACGACGGTCCGCCTGGCGGGAGCTCACAGGGTCAGCGGGACGATCACCCTCATCCGTCACGATTGATCGGGGTCAAACCTACAGATTACAGTTTTTCGTGGACGCGCGTTTAGATCAGCAATCTGGCCTGCGGAAAAACTGTAATCTGTAGGTTTGACCCCTATCAGGCGCGGGGATGGAACTGGTCGTAGACGCGGCGGAGCCGCTCCCGGCTGACGTGCGTGTAGATCTGCGTGGTCGTAATCTGGCTGTGGCCGAGCATGAGCTGGACCGAGCGGAGGTCGGCGCCGCGCTCGAGGAGGTGGGTGGCGAAAGAGTGCCGGAGGATGTGGGGGCTGATCTTCGCCGAGAGCCCGGCCTTGGCGGCGCATCCCTTGAGGGCCTTCCAGAACCCCTGGCGCGTGAACCCCCGGCCGCGGCGCGTCAGGAAAAGGAACGGGCTCGGCCCGGACTCGAAACGGGGCCGGACCTCGCCGAGGTAGCGCCGGACGTGGTCGCACGCCGCCCGGCCCAGGGGGACGATGCGCTCCTTACCGCCCTTGCCGCGGCAGATGAGGAACCCGTCGTCGAGGTTGACGTCCGGCGGCTTGACGCCCACGAGCTCCGAGACGCGAAGCCCCGCCCCGTAGAGGACCTCGAGCATGGCCCGGTCGCGGAGCCCCTGCGGCGTCTTCATGTCGGGCGCGGCGAGCAGGGCCTCGACCTCCTTGACCGTCAGGACCTTGGGCAGCGAGAGCCACGTCGACGGCGAGGTCAGCTCCGAGGCCGGGTCCTTACTGGCGAAGCCGCTGAGGACGAGGAAGCGGAAGAACGAGCGGAGGGCGGAGATCCGCCGGGCCATCGACCTCGCCGACAGCCCCGCCCGGCTCTCGGCGTGGACGAAGCGGACGAGGTCCTCCTCCTTGGCCGACGCCCAGGCGACCTTCTCCCGCTTGAGGAAGCCCAGGAAGCTCTCGAGGTCGCGTCCATAGGACTGGATGGTGTTCGCGGCCAGGCCCTTTTCGACGGCCAGGTATTCTAGGTAGAGGCGGAGGACGTCCTCGGCGGAGGCGGCGGGGGCCTTCATGTGAAGAACGGGTTGGAGAGCTTCTCTTCCCCCACGGTCGTCCATGGGCCGTGGCCGGGCAGGACGATCGTCTCCGCCGGCAGGACGAAGAGCCGCTCCCGGATCGACTTGTCCAGGTCCTTCCAGGAGCCCCCCTCGAGGTCGGTCCGGCCGACGCCGCCGCAGAAGAGCGTGTCGCCCGAGAAGACGACCCCGGCCGCGAGGAAGCCGACGCTCCCCGGGGTGTGCCCGGGCGTGTGGATGACGCGCAGCGTCTCGCCGCCGACCGCGATCTCGTCCCCGTCGACGAGGAGCCGGTCCGGCGCCGGAGAGTCCCGCGCCCCGAGGAGGAGGCTGAGCTCGACGTGCTCGGTGACCTTGAGCATGGACGCGTCCGCGGAGTGGAGATAGAGCGGGACGCCGTACTTTTCCTTCATGTCCCGGTTGGCGCCGATGTGGTCGACGTGGCCGTGCGTGTTGAGGATGAGGGCGGGCTTGAGCTCGAGCGCGGCCACGGCGGCGAAGATCTTGCCGGGCTCGGCTCCCGGGTCGATGATGGCGCAGGCGGGCGACCCGGGGCCATAGAAAAGATAACAGTTCGTGTCGAGCGCTCCGACGACGACGATCTCGTAGGCCATTCCCCAACCCGAACCCCATCATAATGCGAACGGTCGCGGGGAGTCAAGGAAAGGGGACGGAAGGCTCGCCCGGAAGGCCAGGAGAAGAGGGACGGCCCCCTTCGGGGACGGTCTCCCTATTTATTATAAAAGGCGAATCCCCTATAATCCGGAGCGTGGACGTCCTCGTTACGCCGGAAGCTCTCCGCGACCTCGAAATCCTCGCCCTTCTCCGTCCCGAGCGTTCGGCGTGGGGCGTCCTCCTCGGCCACAAGCGGGGCCGCCGCGTCTTCGTGGAGAGGCTCTTCCCGGCCGGGACGGGCGGGCGCCTGCCGGCGCCAGGCCGCCTCGACGAGCTCGACCGCGCTCTTGACCGGCGGCTGGTCGGCTTCTACGCCGTCCGCCCGGCCGCGGCCTTCAAGGGATCGCTGCTCGCGCCCTATGCCTGCGGCCGGCTGTTCTTCGACATCCGTCCGGCCAAGGCCGGGCCGGGCCTCAGGGCCTACGCTGTCGCGTTCAACGGCGGCTTCCGGCTCGCCCCGGTCGGCCTCGCGCCCGGACCCAAAGGGGGAACCCATGAGCGAACGCCTGAGCCCGGATGAGGAGAGATCGCTCCTCGAGCTGGCCCGCCGGGCCCTCGAGCATTATTTCCGGACCGGAGAGACGCTGCGGCCGGCGACCGACGACCCGAAGCTCCGCGAGAAGCGGGGCGCCTTCGTGACCCTGAAAGTCGGCGACGAGCTCCGCGGCTGCATCGGCTATCCCTTGCCGCACAGGCCGCTGGCCGAGGCCGTGGCCGAGATGGCCGTGGCCGCCGCCAGCCAGGACTTCCGCTTCGAGCCGCTGTCGCTCGAGGAGATGCCCCGGCTGAGGATCGAGATCTCCGTGCTGGGCCTGCCCGAGCCGGTGCGGGACCCGAAAGAGGTCGAGGTCGGCCGCGACGGCATCATCGTCTCCAGGGGGCTCAACCGGGGGCTCCTCCTTCCCCAGGTTCCGCTCGAGCACGGCTGGGACCGGGAGACCTACCTCCGCCACGGCTGCCTGAAGGCCGGGATCGGCCCGGACGAGTGGAAGAAGGGGGCGAAGATCGAAACCTTCACCGCCCAGGTCTTCTCGGAGCCGGAATAGCTCCCGCCGCTACTTCGTCTTCCCCTTGAGCTTGGCCAGCTCGGCCCGCGCCTGGTCCTTCAGGACGTCGTCCTTCGAGGTCGTCTTGGGCAGGTCGATGGCTTTTTGGAACTCCTGGGCGGCCAGGTCGTATTTCTTGAGCGAGACGTAGGTGATGCCGAGCTCCAGGTGGTGGTTGACGTACCCGGGCTTCATCTCCACGGCCTTCTTCAGGTACTGTTCCGATTCCGCGAACGACCCCTTGGGAATGGACCCGTAGAGGATGCTGCCGAAGAACCTCTTGGCGCCGCCGATCTCCGCGATCCGGCGGTGCCAGCGTCCCAGGGCATGGTAGGCCAGGTCATTGCTCGGGTCGAGGGCGATGGCCTTGTCGATCTCGGCCTTGATCTGCTTGGAGCCGTCGACCTGCTCCTTCTGGCCCAGCATGAGGAGCTTTTTCCCCAGGGCGGCGGCGACCTGGAAATGGCCCCAGGTGTCGTTCGGGTTCGCGGCCACGGCCTTCAGGGCGTAACTGGTGCCGTCCGTGTAGAGCCTCTGCCGCTGCTGCGCCGCGCTCTTGTCTGTCCCGGTGATGACATCGGCGATGTCGACGCAGGCCCGCGACGCCTTCCACAGGGCCTCGTAGTTCTGCGGCTCGAGCTTGAGGGCCTCCTGATAATTCGCGAGGGCCTTCTGGTCGTCGAATTGGGCGTAGGCCTCGTCGCCCGCCTTGATGCCCTCGGCGGCCGTCTGCCCGTAGCCGAAGACGGCCAGGGCGATGATCGAGATCCCCAGGAGCAGGCTTTTCTTCATTTTTTCCCTCCGTGCGCTATTACCTTGCCTCGATTTCCCCCCAAAAGTCAAGGACGGCGGCCTGACTCCCTCCCGGTGGCCGGGGCCGGCCCGCTTCCGGCTCGAGTCGCCTCGAGGCCGCCTCCACTCCAGACCGCGGTTCTTAAGGCCGTCCCGAACCGTCCGACGTTAATAATCCCTCCGGGGACTGAAGCAACGGCGCCTGTGCTATAATTGCCCCATGAAACGCGGCTGGACCGTCGCCCTCGGCGCCCTTCTCCTGGCCTGGGCGGCCTTCCCCGTGACCCCGGACGAGGCCGCGGCCAGGCTCGAAAAGGCCCTTCGTGGCCCCCGCACGCTCCGGGCCAGGTTCGAGCAATCCTATTATTCCGTATCGGTCACGGAACCCCTCCGCGAGCGGGGCGAGCTCTTTCTCCAAAAGCCCGACCGCATGCGCTGGCAATATCGCTCCCCCCAGGAGAAGGTCTTCCTCTACGGGGGCGGCGTCCTCCAGGTCTACCTGGCCGAGGACAAGCAGCTCACCCGGAGCAAGGTCCGGCCCGAGGCCTACGACTCTGATATCGTCGGCATCTTCCTGGCCTCGAAGTCCTTCCGGGACCTTTACGTCATCGAGGACACCCGCTTCCCGACCGATACGGCCCGCGTTCGCCAGATCAAGCTGACGCCGAAGGAGGAGGGGGATTACTCCCACATCCTGCTCGAGATCGATGACCGGACCTGGCTCCCCCGGAGGGCCATCTTCCTCGAATGGGCCGGGAGCAAGCGCGAGTTCTTCTTCACCGACGTCCGGACGAACGTCAAGCTCTCCGCCAAGCTGTTCGAACTCAAGGTCCCGGCGGGGACCGAGGTCATCGATGAGACAGGAACGGCCAAGCGCTGAACCTTCCCGCGCCGGGGCCGTATAACCCTTCGAGGGCCGGACGCTGCCCATGACCGATGACAGCGCGCTTGTCCGCCAGGCCCTCGAGGGAGACCGGAAGGCGTTCGAGATGATCGTCCGAAAATACCAGCAGCCGCTGGTCAATTACCTCGGCCGGATGACCGGGGAGCGGGAATCGGCCCTCGACTACGCCCAGGACGTCTTCGTCAAGGCCTACGCTTCGCTCGGCACGTACCGGCCGTCCTTCAAGTTCAGCACCTGGCTGTTCAAGATCGCCTCGAACCACCTCATCGACCACTGGAGGAAGAGGAAGCTCCCGGAGGTCTCGCTCGACCGCCCCTTCCCCAGCGACGAGGACCGGGACGGGCTCCAGGTCGAGGACCGCGGGCCGTCCGTGGCCCGCGGGTACGAGCTGGCCGAGCTCCGGGTCAAGGTCGAGGAGGCCCTCGGCCGCATCCCCCAGGCGTTCCGGGAGCTCTTCGTCCTGAGGCACGTCAACGAGTTCTCGTACGATGAGATCGCCGAGATCAAGCGCCTGCCCGTGGGCACGGTCAAGAACCGCGTCTTCCAGGCCAAGCAAATGCTCCAGCGCGAGCTCGAGGCGTCCCGATGAGCCACCCCCGCCTCGACCGCATCGACCTCTACCTCGAAGGGGAGCTGGCCGGGACGGAGCGGGCCGAGCTCGAGGCCCACCTCGCCGCCTGCCCGGCCTGCCGCCTGGAGCTCGAGGACCGCCGCCTCCTCGACCTCGCCGTCTCGGGCCTGCGGCCGGTCGAGGTCCCGGACGGCTTCGCCGACGCCGTCATGGCCCGGCTGCCGGGAGCGCGCCGGGGCGGCGTTGGCCGCGTCGTGGCCGCCCTGGCGGGGACGGCCGCGGTCCTGGGCTCGCTCCTCGGTTACTATCTGGCGACAGGCCAGGGCCTGGCCGGCTTCCTCGGCGCCGCCTGGCGCGCCTGGGCGACGCTCCTCGGCCTGGCCGTGCGGCTCGCCGCCAAGGGGTTCGACGCTCTCCGTGTCCTTCTCGGCCTCGTCAAGGAGTTCGGGCCGGCCGTCATCCACGGCTTCGGCATCCTGCCGCCGCTCCTCAAGGCGGAGATCGCCGGCGCCGCCCTTGTCCTGGGACTGACCGTGTTCGGCCTGGCCGTCTTGGGCGTCAGGCAGATCAGCGCCCTTGGAGGAAGATCATGAGGAAAACTCCTATCACCGCCGCCCTCCTCGCCCTGGCCGTCCTCTTCGGCTTGGGCGCCCCGCTGGCCGCGTCCCAACGCCTGGCCATCCAGAAGGACGTGACCGTGGCCCAGGGGGAATCGCAGGACAATATCTTCATCATCGGCGGCACCGCAGTCATCGACGGCAAGGTCCGCCAAAGCGTCATTGCCATCGGCGGCACGGTCATCATCAGCGGCGAGGTCGGCGATTCCGTCGTCGGCATCGGCTCGAAGGTCATCGTCAAGGGCACGGCCGTCGTCCGGCGCGACGTCGTCTCCCTCGGCGGGACCCTCGAGAAAGAGCCCGGCTGCTCGATCCAGGGCGATACGGTCTACGTCAAGGGTGCCGAGATCGGCGAGAAGCTCTTTGGCGGGCGGTCCTTCAGCGGCTTCCTGTCCCTGTCCTTCATGCCCCTCGTCCTCATCCTCAAGCTCGTCCTGGCCATCGGCTGGCTGGTCCTGGCCGTCGCCGGCGCCGCCGCCTTTCCGAAGCCCATCGCCCTCGCCACCGCCGAGCTTCGCAAGTCCTTCTGGCTGGCCTTCGCCATCGGCTTCGTCGCCCACGTCGCCTTCATCGGCCTGGTCAGCTTCGCCGCCCTCCTGAGCGTCGTGCTCATCGGCATCCCGGTCCTCTTCGCCCTCATCACGGCCGGGATCCTCATCAAGATCTTCGGCCGGATCGTCATCTTCGCCTTCTTCGGCGAGAGCCTCCTCCGGGCCTTCGGTTCCAATTCGTTCTCGACCATGGGCGCCGTCCTCGCCGGCCTCCTCTTCGTGACGCTCGTCGGTTTCGTGCCGGTCGTCGGCTTCCTCTTCGGCGTCGTCATCAACTTGGCCGGCTGGGGCATCGCCATCCGGACGAAGTTCGGCACGACCCCCAACATGTTCGAGAAGGCGCAGCCTCCCGCGCCGACGGCGCCGGCGACACCCGCGGCCTGAGCCCATCCGATCGGGGAAACAAAGAGGGACAGTCCCCGCAGGGGGCGGTCCCCGTGGACGTTCAGCCTGCGGGATGCCCGAAGCCAGTCACCGCCCCCCGGACGGGTCCGATGGGGGATGGCCGGAACGTGATAGAGCGGGATTCCCGCGGCGCGAAAAACCGCGGTCTGGAGTGGAGGCCGCCCCCGAGGCCCTGGCGGCGAAAGGACCGGAGGCTAGCGCTCGAGGATCTCCTTCTCCTTGGCCTTGGCCAGCTCCTCGACCGTGGCCGTCGTCTCGTCGACGAGCTTCTGGAGCTGCTCGAGGCCGAGGAACTTGTCGTCCTCCGAGATCTCCTTCTCCTTCTCGAGCTCCTCGATGAACTCCTTCGTCTCGCGCCGCATGTTGCGGAGCGCCGTCTTCTCCTCCTCGAGCATGCGGCCGATGCGCTTGGCGATCTCGCGCCGGCGCTCCTCGTCGAGGGGCGGGATGGGGACGCGGAGGACCTTGCCGTCGTTGAGCGGGTTGAAGCCGAACTCCGAGCCGCGGATGGCCTTGTCGAGCGCCTCGAGCAGGGCCGGGTCGTAAGGCTGGACGACGATGAGGGTCGGCTCCGGGACCTTGAGCGTCGCGACCTGGTTGACCGGCGTGGGCACGCCATAATAGCTGACCTTGATCTCCTCGAAGATGGCGATGTTGGCCCGGCCCGTCCGGAGCATGCCCAGCTCCTTGCGGAAATGGTCGGTCGAGGCCTTCATCTTCTTCTCGAGGTCCTTGAGCACGTCCTTGACCATGGTCCTTCCCCTCCCGTTCAGTAGACCTTGGTGCCGACGGCCTCGCCGCAGACGGCGCGGCGGAGGCCGTCCTTGCCGTAGAGGTTGAAGACGACGATCGGCATGGCGTTGTCCCGGCAGAGCGAGATGGCCGTCGCGTCCATGACCTTCAGGCCCTTCTTGAGGACGTCGAGGTAGCGGATGGACTTGAACCGGCGGGCCTTCGGGTCGACCATCGGGTCGGAGGAGTAGACGCCGTCGACCTTGGTCGCCTTGAGGATGACGTCGGCGTGGATCTCCAGGGCCCGCTGGGCCGCGGCGGTATCGGTCGTGAAGAAGGGGCTGCCGATGCCGGCCGAGAAGATGATGACGCGTCCCTTCTCCAGGTGGCGGATGGCGCGCCGCCGGATGAAGGGCTCGGCGAGCGAGCGGATCTCGATGGCCGAGATGTGGCGGGTGTCGACGCCCTCCTTCTCCAGGGCCGCCTGCAGGGCGATGCCGTTGATGACCGTGGCCAGCATCCCCATCTGGTCGGCCGAGGCCTGGTCGATGCCGACCTTGGTCCCCCGGACGCCGCGGAAGATGTTGCCGCCGCCGATCATGACGGCGATCCCGACCCCCAGGTCGTGCACGGCCTTGAGCTCCCGGGCGATGGCCAGGGCCCGATCGAAATCGATGCCGTAGGACTGGTCGCCGAGGAGGGCCTCGCCGGAGAGCTTCAGGAGGATCCTCTTGTACACCGGCTTGGCCATGGGCGCGGCCCTCCTCTCCGTCCCTGTCGCGGGACCAAGGGTCATTCCTGTCCGATCTCGAAGCGCGCGAACCGTCCGACCTTGATGTTCTCGCCCATCTTGGCGACGAGCTGGGCGATGAGGTCGCGGACCTTGATCTTGTCGTCGCGGATGTACGGCTGCTCGAGGAGGCAGACCTCCTCGAAGAACTTGAGCAGCTTGCCGTTGACGATCTTCTCCATGATCGCGGGCGGCTTCTTCATGTCGCCGAGCTGGGCCTGGATGATCTCCTTCTCCTTCTCGACGATGTGCGGCGGGACGTCGACGGCGGCGATCCAGCGCGGCTTGGCCGCCGCGACCTGCATGGAGATCTCCTTGACCAGCTCCTGGAACTCGGCGTTCCTGGCCACAAAGTCCGACTCGCAGTTGAGCTCGACCAGGACGCCGATCCGGCCGTTCATGTGGATGTAGGAGCCGACCAGGCCTTCCTTGGCCGCCCGGACGGACTTGGCCTCGGCCCGGGCGTAGCCCTTCTTGCGCAGGATCTCGATGGCCTTGTCCATGTCGCAACCGGACTCGGCCAGGGCGGCCTTGCACTCCATCATGCCGATGCCGGTCCGCTCGCGCAGCTCTTTGACTTTTTCCGCCGTGACTTCCATAGCTCACTCCTCGGCCGCCGGGCGCGCCGGACGGCCTATTTCCCCTCGTCCTCCGTCGTGCTCTCTCCGGCCTCCTCCGCGGAGGCGTTCTCCGCGGCCGTGGCCGGGCCCTTCTTCTGCTCGAGCAGCTCCTTGCTGATCCGGTTCTTCTTTCCCTCGACGATCGACTCCGCGACCTTCGAGGCGAACAGCTCGATGGCCCGGACGGCGTCGTCGTTCCCCGGGATGGGGTAGGTGACGGCCTCGGGGTCGCCGTTCGTGTCGACCACGGCCACGATCGGGATGCCCATCTTCTGGGCCTCCTGGATGGCGATGTCCTCCTTCGAGGAGTCGATGATGAAGAGGGCGCCGGGCAGCTCGCTCATCGCCTTGAGGCCGCCGAGGTTCTTCTGGAGCTTGCGGTAGACCTTCTCGAGCTTGGACTGCTCCTTCTTGGCCAGGAGGTCCCACCGACCGTCCTCTTTCATCTCCTCGAGCTCCTTAAGCTTGTCGACGCTTGTCCGGACGACGGCGAAGTTCGTCAGCAGCCCGCCGAGCCAGCGCTGGTTGACGTAGGACGACTCGCACTTCGTGGCGTAGTCGCGGACGATGTCCTGGGCCTGCTTCTTCGTCCCGACGAAGAGGATGGTCTTGCCCTCCTCGGCCAGGCCGCGGATGAAGGCCAGGGCCTCCTTGAAGTTCTTGATCGTCTTCTGCAGGTCGACGATGTAGATGCCGTTGCGCTGCCCGAAGATGTATTCCTTCATCTTGGGATTCCAGCGCTTCGTCTGGTGGCCGAAATGGACACCCGCCTCCAACAGTTCCTTCATTGTCACTGAAACCAACTCGAGCCTCCCCTTCTTCCTTCTCCGCGATGTTAACGCTTATGGTACTGCGGAGCCTTGCGGGCGCCCAGCAACCCATACTTCTTGCGTTCCTTGACCCGGGCGTCCCGCGTCAGCAGGCTGGCCTGCTTGAGGGCCGGCTTGAGCTCCCGGTTGAACTCGACCAGGGCCCGGGCGATGCCGAGCCGGATGGCCTCGGCCTGCCCCTTGGCCCCGCCGCCGCTGACCCGGAGGAAGATGTCGAACTTGTTGTCCGTCTCCGTGAGGAGCAGCGGCTGCCGGATGATCGTCCGGTGGGGTTCCAGGCGGAAGTATTCCGCGAACGGCCGCGGCCGCTTGTTGACGTAGAGAGTGATGTCGCCCTTGCCGGAGCGCAGGAAGACGCGGGCGATCGATGATTTCCGTTTTCCCGTGCCGTAGTACTGGATGAGACTCATGGGCCCTCCTAGATCGGGTATTGCCGCGGGTTCTGGGCGTCGTGGGGGTGGTTGGGCCCGCGGTAGACCTTAAGCTTGTGGTAGATGGACCGGCCGAGCTTGCCCTTGGGGATCATCCCCCAGACCGCCCTCTTGATGACCTCTTCCGGCCGGCGGGCGAGGAGGTCCTTGAGTGTCTCCTCCTTTAGGCCGCCGGGGTATTGCGAGTGACGGTAGTAGGTCTTCTGGTCGAGCTTGCGGCCCGTGACCCTGACTTTTTCGGCGTTGATGACGACGACGAAGTCGCCCGTGTCGAGGTGGCTCGTGAACTGGGGCTTCTTCTTGCCCCGGATGAGCTCGGCGACCTGGGTCGCCAGGCGGCCCAGGACCTTGCCGTCGGCGTCGACCAGCCACCAGGTCTTCTCGATATCGTCCTTTTTTGGAATAAACGTCCTCATGGGTCTCTAACCTTTAAGCAGAGATTAAGTGATTCAATAAAATACTAAATCGGGAGGGAATTGTCAACTTGCGCGGCCCTCGTCGACCGCCTCCGGGCGGCGGCCTGGATCAAGCCGATGCCGGGTCGGGCTCTCGTCTCGCAGCGGGATGAACATCGGCGCCTACGCTCCTCCGCAGCCAAAAATAA
>DATKJS010000007.1:0-4022 GCA_035543515.1 Terriglobales bacterium
AGCGCGGGGACGGAACCCGTCGTCTTGGCCAGGACGCGGCGGCCCGACTCCCTCAGCCCGGCCGCGATAAGCCGCGTGACGCCGGACTTGCCGCGCGTCCCGGTCACGGCGATGCGGAGGGGGACCCGGCGCCGGGCCCGCTCAAGACGGACCCGCTCGAGGACGAGATAGAGCAGGAACGCGAGTAGGCAGGCGGTAATAATGATGCCTTCTCTCGTGGAGCGCTCCTCTCGCGATACGATATCTCGGAACAGGTGAGCGACCAGTGGCTCGTTACTTCTTGATCGTGGCCAGGATGTTCTTGGCCTGGGCCGCCCGCTCGCTGTCGGGCTCGAGCTTGATGAATTTCTCCAGGTTTTCGGCGGCCTTGGCCATGTCGCCCTTATTGAGGTAGGCGTAGGCCAGCCGGAGGAAGGGGTCCGGCCAATCGGGCTTGATCTGGATGGCCATCTCGTAGTAGCGGACGGCCTCGTCGATCTGCTGGTTCGAGAAATAGACCTCGGCCACGTTGTAGGGCAGGTTCTCGTCCTGGGGGGCCATCTCAATCGACCTCTTGAAGTAGTCCTGGGATTCGGCGATCTTGTTCTGCTTCAGGTAGCAGAGGCCAATCGCGGCCAGGCCCTTGGCCCCGATCGTCTTGCCCATAGCCGGGTCGGTCTTGGCATGCTCGACGAGCTTGTTGTAGTTCTCGACGGCCTTGTCGTAGTCGCCTTTTTCCCGGTAGCAGTCGCCGATGTTCAGGGTGACCTGATAGGCGCCCGGATTCTTATCCAGGAACTCCTGGTACATGACCAGGGCCGTATCGTACTTTTCATCCTTGTAGAACTGGTTGGCCTGGTCTAGGACCTGGAAGCTGGCCTCGTTCTGGACGAACCCGGACCCCCCGGCTTCCCTGTCCAGCTTGACGGTCAACTTCGGGTTCTTTTCGATCTGGCTGACGCGGAAGGACGTCTGGAACGAGCGGTATCCCTTCGCCGTGACGTTGACGACGTAGCCGCCCGTGCCGAGGCCCATGAACCCGAACTCCCCCTTCTTATTCGTCGTGGCCTCGAACGTCGACCCGCCCGTCTGGTCGAAGGTGATCTTGACGACGGCCCCGACGACGGGGTTCCCGGCTTTGTCGAGGACGACGCCGGCCATACGGGCGATGCCGTGGCCGGCCTGGGCCAGGGCCGTCCCGGCGAGGAGGGCAACGAGGGCGCCGAACATAACAAATCTCAACAGGTTATGGGTTCTCATGATGTCCTCCGGATGAAGTCCCGGACTATTATCCACGAGGGCCCACCCGATTTCAAGGCCCGCGCCGGAGCCGCGGAAGCGGCGCCGCCGCGTTCCGGGCGGCGCGGGATTTTGTTATAATGAGAGAATCGTGAAACGCACCGTCGCCGCCGCGGCGGGCCTGCCGGCCCTGCTCGCGGTCCTCGTCCTTCTCTCCGGCTGCAAGGCCGGGGCCCCGGCCGACGCCTCCGGCCTGAACCTTCTCGTCATCACCCTCGACACGACCCGGGCGGACGCCTTGGGGCTCTACGGCAACCGGGATGGCGTGAGCCCCGAGATCGACCGGCTCGGCCGGGCCGGTCTCGTCTTCAAGGAATGCTACACTCCCGCCCCGCTGACCCTACCGGCCCACTGCTCGCTCTTCACGGGCAAGTACCCGACCGGCCACGGGGTCCGCAACAACGGCACCTACGTCCTCCCGGACTCGGAGCGGACCCTGGCCGCGGCGTTCAAGGACGCCGGCTACGAGACGGCGGCCGTCGTCGCCTCGTTCACGGTCGCCGCCAAGTTCGGCCTGGCCCGGGGGTTCGACACCTACGACGAGGACTTCGAGGGCGGCCGGTCCATCCTCAACTTTACGGCCGAGATCCCGGCCGACAGGGTCTACACGAAGTTCGCCGACTGGCTCGGGCGGCGGACCGGCCGGAAGTTCTTCGGCTGGGTCCATTTCTACGACGCCCACTCGCCCTACCTCCCCCACGGGACGCCGGCCCCGAACGCGTCGCCGTGGACCCTCTACGAGGGGGAGGTCCGCTACGTCGACGCCCACGTCGGAAAGATCGTCCGGGTCCTCCGCGACAAGGGCCTCTACGAGACGACGGTCATCGTCCTCGTCGGCGACCACGGCGAGGCCTTCGGCGAGCACAAGGAGCGGGGCCACGGCATCTTCTGCTACGACGAGAGCCTCCGCGTCCCCCTCGTCCTCCACGCCCCGAAGCTCTTCCCGCAGCCGAAGGTCGTGGACGGGCGCGTCAGCCTGGTCGACATCATGCCCAGCCTTCTCGGGCTCTTCCGCATGAAGGCGCCGGACGGCGTCCAGGGACGGGCCTTCTGGCCCCTCGTCGAGGGCCGGGAGAAAGGGCGGCGCGAGGTCTATTTCGAGAGCCTCTTCGGCCGGGAGGAATTCAATTGGGCCCCTCTGACCGGGCTCATCGACGGCCCCCGCAAGTATATCTCCCTCCCCGAGCCGGAGCTCTACGACCTCGACGCCGACCGCGGCGAGACACGGAACCTCCTCCCCGGCGAGGAGGCGGCGGCGCGGGCGAGCGACGCGAAGCTGGCCGACTTCGTCCGCCGGACGGCGACGAGCAAGGGGGCCGGCCGCCGGGAGCTCAGCCCGGGCGACGTCGAACGCCTGCGGTCGCTGGGCTACATTTCGGGCTTCTCGTCCAAGTCGGCCTCCCTGACCGACCCCAAGCGCGCGATCGACGCCTATCTCGAGGTCGTCGCCCTCAAGGACGTCCTCAAGCAAAACAACTACGGAGAAGCCGAGCAACGGCTGGCCGGGTTCCTGGCCGGTCATCCCGGGCTCGAGCTGCCGGACATCTACGAGGTCCGCTATGAGGCCCTCAAGAAGGAAGCCCGGGTGCCGGAGGCCCTGGACGTCCTGCGCCAGGCCATGGCCAAGTTCCCCGAGCGGGAGTCCTTCAAGGTCTTCCTGGTCATGGACCTCATCCAGAGCGGCCAGCCGGCCCAGGCCGGGGACTTCTGCCGCCGGCTCATCGCCGAGAACGACAGGATGACCGCGGCCCACGTCCTGCTCGGCGACGCCGAGGACCTCCTGGCCAACCCCGACGCGGCCCTGGCGAGCTATGAGCGGGCCGCCGCGCTCGAGCCCCAGAACGGGGCCATCCGGGCCAAGATCGCGACCCAATGGCTCAAGAAGGGCGATCCCGCCAGGGCCCAGGCGATCCTCGAGGAGCTCGAGAGCCGGAAGGCCGTCGTCGATTCCCCGGAATTCATGGAGGCGATGTCGGGGCTGGGGCAGGCCCTCCTCGCCGCGGGCCAGGCCGAGCGGGCCCTCGACCTCTACCGGAAGGCCACCGAGGCCAGCCCGGACAGCCCGGCCGTCTGGCTCAACCTCGGCAGCGCCTATTTCGCCCTGAAGAAATACGACGCGGCCCTCGAGAACTTCGAAAAATCCGTCACCCTCGACAAGACGTTCGCCCTCGGCTACAGCAACATCGGCCTCGTCTATCTCTCGCGGATGGCCGAGGAGAGGGATCCGGGCCTGTCCGACAAGGCCCTCGGGTCCTTCGACAAGGCCATCGCGCTCGAGCCCGGGCTGGCCGCGGCCTGGAACGGCCGCGCCTCGGTCCACCTGGCGGTCGGGCGGACCGGACAGGCCGTGGGCGACTACGAACGGGCCATCCGGCTCGACCCGAACATGCTCGACGCCTACGTCAATATCGGCATCGCCCTGCGGGAGCAGGGACGCTATGCGGAAGCGCTGAAGTACCTGGACGCGTGCAAGGGACGGTTCTATCCCCGCTTGCCCGCCCGCGACCGCGAGGACATCGACCGCCTCTACGAGGAGATCAAGGCCCTCAAGGGCGGGAAGTGATGGGGCCCCGGAGAGGAAAGAGATGAGAGGGAAGACCGGGGCCGTCGCAGCCGCCATCCTGGCCCTGGCCGTCGCGGCCGCGGCCTTCCCCGCCCGGCCATTCCGCGCGCCCGAGGGCTGGCAGGAGGCGGCGCCCAAGCCCGCCCCTGCCCCGCCCGCCCCGGAAACAACCATCCGGAAC
>DATKJS010000008.1:0-13729 GCA_035543515.1 Terriglobales bacterium
CCGCTCGACGGTCGTGCGCGCGTCGCCGGGCACGTCATGGATCTCGCCCGGAAGTTTCCCTTCGAGATAGGACCGGAGCTTTTTCCTGCGCAGCCACTTGGAATTGGCCGCCCGGGGGTTGACGAGAAAGGTCACGCTGCCCAGTCGGTCCTTTTTCTTCATGTCTGGTCCGGTTCAGCCCATTTTATAGGATCTTCTCCCGATTCCGGGATAATCCCTCTCTTCGGCTTTGCTCAGGGCATTGCCTCTAGCTCCCCGGTCCCCCTGGGAACCAGTTCGCACGGTTCCCCCCCGCTTCGCGGGTCCCCCTCTCCAGCAACGGGGATCTTCGAGGCAACGCCCATCGCCGCCACGAGAGGGAATCCCGGAGATGGGAGATGAACCTTTTTTTGTCCGCGGCCCCTGGCGGCCGGCGAGGCCTCAGCGCCAGCGGTAGCCGAGGGTGAGCTGGAAGGTCGTCCGCTTGAGGGCGGCTTCCGCGATCCGCGAGACGTGGGCCTCGACCCGCGCGCTCCGCAAGACATACCACACGGCGCCGGCCAGGAAGATGTCGCCGCGCGTCGGAAGCAGGTCCTGGAGCGTCAGGTCCTCGAGGAGATGGGTCCCCTGCCCGTAGCCGAGATAGACGTAGTTCTCCGCCGAGAAGTACCGCCGGGCGCTGGCGACCCACGAAAACGAATGGTTGCCCTGGTCGCTGCAATAGTTGAAGCGAACGCAAGGATAGTAGCTGCCAAGGTAGTAGCCGATCGAGCCGAGGCCGACCGTGACGGACCGGCCGGGGAAGGTCAGCCGCCAGACGCCGAGCGAGGCCTCCGCCGCGGTGAAAAAGCCCTGGTAGACTTCGGCGAGATAGGTCCATCGCGGGTAGGCGGAAGCCGGCGTCGCGTAGCCGAGCTCGAAACGCCCGTAGGCCTTGGTCCAGAGCCGCGGATAGGCTTCGATCCCGAACTGATGGTCCGTCTCGCCGAAGCGACGGGTCTGGTTATACTTGATGATCAGGGCGCCCGCGTTCCGGGGCAGGCCGAGAGACAGGGCGAGACGGTCGTTCTGGAAATCCGGGCGGCCGCCGCTCCAGTCCTCGACTTCGTGGCCGTAGCGGAGCTCGAACTTCCTCTGGAGCCGGGGTGCCGCCGCCGTCAGGAAGACCCGGTAATCCTCGTTCGCCGGCTCGAGGGCCACGGCCTTTTCGAAGTCCTCCCGGGCCCGGCCGCGGTTCCCTTGCCACTGCTCGACAAGTCCCAGATGGTAGTAGGCGTCCGCGTTTTGCGGGTTCTTTTCGAGGACCCGGCGGAGGGTCTCGCGAGCCGCGGCGAAGTCCCTTCGGCGGGCCGCGACATCGGCCGTGCCGACAAGGGCCTCCTCGTTCCCCGGCGCGAACTCCAGGACTTCCTTGTATCGGGCCTGGGCCTTGGCCAGCTCGCCTTTTCCCGTATAGACGCGCGCCAGGAAGAGGACGACGTCCGAGTTCCTCGGGAAGAGGGCGTCCATCTTAGTGAGCTGGGACATGGCCTTGTCCCGGTCTCCCGAACGCGCATAGGCCTGGGCGAGGAGGAAGTTGACGTCGTAGTCGGCCGGGGACGACTCGAGCAGGCCGAGGCAGATGGCGATCGCATCCTTATAATCGCCGACCTTCAGGGCCCGCTGGGCCCGGTCGAAGGGCCGGTTGTCTCCCGAATGAAGCATTCGCGGCAAGAAGCCGGCCAGAAAGACGAACGCCAGGATCGTTGCTTTTCTCATGGTTGCTCGTGCTCCAGGGTGAAGCCTTTTTTTTCCATCGTCCCCCATCCCTTGTTCCCCCGCATCAGGTCGTAGAAGGCCTTGACCCTGACGAGGACGAGCCACTGCCGATAGACGATGTTTTCCAGGATCGCGAAGACCGCCATCATGACGATGTCCGACAGCCGGGGGAATCGGTTCAGGGAAAACTCCTCGATCAGGAGGGCCGAAAGGGAAAGGAGCATTCCATAGACCACGGCCAGGAGGAAGAAGCGGACGGCGAACGGGGAGTTGAGCTGGCCGGTCGCGAGGAAGAAGACGAAGATCACATAACCGAGGAGCTCGACGAAGGGCCCCATCATCTCGAAGATCAGGTAGAACGGCATGGCCAGCATCCCGGTCGTCCCGTAGCGGGGATTGAAGATCATCTTCCGGTAGAGCATGAGGACCTCGATCAGCCCCCGGTGCCAGCGGTTCCTCTGCCCGGCGAGCGTCTTGAGCTTCTCCGGGCCTTCCGTCCAGCAGACCGGGTCCGGGATGAAGGTGATCCGGTAGGGGATCTTGCGGTCATGGAGATACCGGCGGAGCCGGATTACGAGGTCGATGTCCTCCCCGATCGCGCCGCTCCGGTAGCCGCCGACCTCGAGGGCGATGTCCTTGCGGAAGACTCCGAACGCGCCCGAGATGATGAGAAGGCAGTTCATCATGCTCATCCCCATCCGGCCGCCGAAGAAGGCGCGGATGTATTCGAGGACTTGAAAACGGGCCAGGATGTTGCGGGGCATCCCGATCCGGTGGACCTGGCCCCGCTTGATGACGCACCCGTTGCTCACGCGGATGATCCCCCCGACGCCGACCGTCCGCTCCGGGTCCTCGTGGAACGGCCGAATGACCTTGAGAAGGGCGTCCCGGTCGAGGATGGAGTCGGCGTCGAGCGCGCAAAAGAGCGGGTAGCGGGCGACATTGAGCCCGGCGTTCATCGCGTCCGCCTTCTTGCCGTTGACCTTGTCGATGACGACGAGCTTGGGCTCGATCGGGGAAACGTAGATCGCCCGAACGGGGGCCGATTCGACGACTCTCCGGAAGACCCGGTTCGTTTTCCTCAGCTCGAACGCCTCGATGAGCTTCGCGAGCGTCCCGTCGGTGGACCCGTCGTTGACGACGATGACCTCGAAGAGCGGATACTCCAGGGCGAGGAGCGACCGGACGCTCTCGAGGATGTTCGGCCCCTCGTTGTATGCCGGGACGATGATCGAGATCGGTTTCGCCAGGGGGAGCGAGAAGATCTCCTTCATCCGAACGTAGCTCGTCAACCTCTGGTAACGGAAAAGCCCGACGAGCGAGAGGACCACGAAGAGGAGATAGAAGGTGTTGATCAAGAGGAAAAAGGCAAGAATGCCGGCGGACACGGCATGAAAGAGGAAATCCAGCGCGTTCAGCATCACCAGACCCCGGAATAGGAGATCTCCTCCAAGGCCATGGCCGCCATGTCCGAGGCGAACCTGTCCGCCTTCTGGCTGGAGACTTCCTCGAGCCGCTTGATCCCGAGAGGCCCCAGGCTGAGAAGGCCATCCCGGGCGTTATACCGGACGTACCATGAGGGGGAGTAGAGGCCCCTCGTCAGGAGGACCAGGGCCCCGGCGTTCTTGAGATTCCCGATGGCCTTGAGGGCCTGGGCCTGGACCTCCCATTCCTTGTCGTCGGCCATCCTCTCCAGGATCTCATAGGAATCCGGGGTCAAAAACTTGCCCAGGGCCTTGGCCACCTTGATCCGGACCTCTTTGTTGGGATGGCCGGCGTACCCCGCCACGTCCGGATAGAGAGACGGGAGAGGGATGGCCCCCGCCAGCTCGATGAGCAGGCACAGCTTCTCGACGGGCAGGCCTTTCGTCAGGCAGGCCCGGATGAAGGGAGCGACTCTTTCTCCCGCGCCGAAGATGATATTCGTATAGATGTGGATCTTGGGGCAGGATTCCTGCTCGAACGCTTGAAAGACCAGGGCCAGGGATTCCCGGCCCGGGAGCTGTGCGATGGCGTGGACGGCGGCCAGCCGGATGAGCGGCTTGTCCTTGAGCAGGCTCAGGAGGAGGCTCTCGTCGGGCAGGACCGAGAAGAGGCCGACCAGGCGCGTGGCCTTCAGCCGCCGCACGAAGAACCTGGAATGGAGGTCCCTCAGGCATTCATCCTTCAGGCCTTTCTCAAAAATGACCTTCAAGACCTCCCGTCCGCGGCCGCTGATGATCTCGAGAAAATCGATGAGGACCTGGGTCAGGGCCGCCCGACAGGACCGGCGCTTGAGGGCCGCGGCCAGGGACTGCGGCATCTCTCCGGCTGAGATGGCCTGGAGCACCGCCTGTTCGAGCCGGAGATACCTGGCTTGGAACTGCGCGTCCCGGCGCTGGACGACGAGCCTTCGGAGGATGATGAAGGCAAGAAGGGCGACGGAGAAGAAGAAGGTGAAGAGCAGGCTGCGGGAAATGAGGGCGGGCAGGGCGCTACTCATTTCGAGCCCCCAGCGCCCTCCGGATCTTGGCGATGATGATCTGGGGGGAAAACGGCTTGACGAAGTAATCCGCGGCGCCGCCGTCGATGGCTTTCAGGATGTCCGCTTCCTGGGCCAGCAGGCTCAAGACGAAGACGGGGATCCGGGCCGTCCTCTCGTCTCTTTTGAGCCGGCCGAGGACCTGATAGCCGTCCATCCCGGGGAGAAGGATGTCGAGGAGGATGATATCGGGCCTGTCTTGGCAGGCCCTCTTGAGACCGTCCGCCCCGTTCGAACAGGAATGGACATCGAAATCCGCTTTCTCCAGGAAATATCTGAGGACGCGGACCGTCCCCGGGTCGTGGTTGATGATGAGGACCTTCCGCAGGGACGCCGATTCCTGCTCTTCTCCATCCCCGGAGACACCCTGGGAGATACTGGTCGCCGGAAGCGCCTCTTTTTCCTCGGGGTGGCGATGCATGCCGAGGAGCTTCTGCATCTTCTTGAGGGCCTTGATCTCGCGCTCGAGATAAGCCCCCGGCTTCTCCCCGGGACCCTCGAAGGACGACACCGCGTCATCATCGGGGGCGTCTTTCCGGGTTTCGGTTCCGGCGATGAGGCTGGTCAACGTCTCCAGCCGCTGGGCTCTCTCCAGCTCCTCGATGGACTGCTCGAGAAGGCGGCCGATCTGGACCTGGATCCGGGCGACGAGGGACAAGTGGTCCTGGATCTCCTCCGTCCCCTTGGAGAGGAATTCGGAGTAGGCCTTGCCGGACGGGTCCGGGTCCCATTTGGCGGTCGTCATCTGGACGTGTCCTCAGCATCCAGTAAACGATAGATAAAAAAACGCTTCCATAGTCCAAGACGGTGAATTCCGGGGTGATTTTCGGGAGCGCACATCACCCTTGGCGGGGGAGTCCATTCATCGCGGAAAGGCGAGAGGGGGGATGCGGGCGGGATTCTCGCGTCGAAGGAGCCCCCCCGCGGCCCGGTCTGCCCGGGCCGCGGGGAGAGGCGGCTCCTTGTCGTCCGACTGAGAACTACTTGTGCGGGTTCGACCCGCCGACGACGGCGTGCTTGTGGGCTTGCTTCGTCGACAGGAGAAGATACCCGTCATGCTCCGGGAACCAAACCTCGGAGAGCAAGTACTTCCCGTTGACGACGTCGAAGACCACCTCGAGGTCCGTGTCCTGGTCATGCCGCCCGAGCTCGGCCAGCACGACCATGATCGCCTTGCCTCCCGGCCCGTCGAACGCGACGGAGTTGTCGTTCGGCATGGTCACGGTGTAGGTACCGGGCTGCATGGCCTTGCTGCCCGCCATGAAGGGGAAGTCGATCTTGGCGGTCCCCGTCTGGGCGTAGGCGAGCCCGAAGCTCATGACGACCCCGGCCGCCAGCAGGATCAATGACCGTTTTCTAATTGCTTTCCTCCTTTACTAACGGTCGGCCTTTTTTATTCAAGAACCGTGCCAAGGCGCGCCGGACCAAGCCGGACCCGGGCGCCCGGCGGACGTTCCGTGGGACGGCCGTCCCGAGACGGCTCTCTTCAGGGACCGGGCGTCGCCGGCCCGGGGACCGGGGCCTCCGCCTTCCCGCCGCGCGGGATGTTTTTCCTGGGGAATGGGATTCCGCGGCCGCCGCGGCGCCCCCGCGCGGGCGATTGACAGTCCGGACGCGCCTCCGATATAATTGCCAAACATTCCCCGCTTGGCCGCAGACGGGACGGCCGCCGGGGCCTCACGCAACATGGCCAAAATTCTCATCATCGACGATGACCGCATGGTGGTGGAATCCCTCAAGCAGGCCGTCGAGGCGATGGGACACGAAGCCGCCGGCGCTTCGAGCGTCGCCGAGGCCCTCGAGGCGGTCCGGACGCGGCCCTTCGACATCGTCTTCTGCGACGTCCGGATGCCCGACGGCTCGGGGCTGGACATCCTGCCACAGATCCGCGCCGTCGACCCTCCCCCCGAAGTCATCATCGTCACGGGCTACGGCGACCCCGACGGCGCCGAGCTGGCCATCAAGAAGGGGGCCTGGGATTACATCGCCAAGCCGCTGTCCGTCAAGGACGTTATGCTCTCTGTCGAACGGACCCTCGAATACCGCGACAAGAAGCGCGCGGCGGCGAAGCCCGTGGCCCTGAAGACGGAGGGCATCGTCGGCTCGAGCCCAAAGCTCCGGGCCTGTCTGGACGTGCTGGCCCAAGCCGCCTCGAGCGACGCCAACGTCTTGATCACGGGGGAAACGGGCACGGGCAAGGAGCTCTTTGCCGCGGCCATCCACGAGAACAGCGCCCGGGCCGGCCGGAACTTCGTCGTTGTGGACTGCGCCGCCCTGCCTGAAACGCTCGTCGAGAGCACGCTCTTCGGACACCTGCGGGGGGCTTTCACCGGCGCCGACAAGCCCCGAGAGGGCCTCGTCAAGCAGGCCGACGGCGGGACGCTCTTCCTGGACGAGATCGGGGAGCTGCCCGTGTCCATCCAGAAGGCGTTCCTCCGCGTCCTCCAGGAGCGGCGGTTCCGCCCGGTCGGGGGCGGGGCGGAGGTCTCGAGCGATTTCCGGCTCGTCGCCGCCACCAACCGCCGCCTCGAGGACATGGTCAAGTCCGGCGGCTTCCGCGAGGACCTCCTGTTCCGCGTCCGGACGCTCGTTCTGGACCTGCCGCCGCTGCGGGAAACGAAGGAGGACATCAAGGACCTCGCCGTCTTCTACATGGTCAGGTTCTGCGAGCAATACGGTGTCCCCATGAAGAGCTTCTCCCCCGAGTTCCAGGAAATCCTGATGGCCTATGGCTGGCCGGGCAACGTCCGGGAGCTCATCCAGGCGCTGGAGAAGTCCATCGTCAGCGCCGGGGACGAGCCCGTCCTCTTCCCCAAGCACCTTCCGGAGCACATCCGCGTCCACCTCGCCCGGACCGCCGTCCTCAAGAAGAGGCAGGCAACAGTCGAAAAAGAGAGTCTCCCGGATGGAGAGGGCCCCCAGGGCAGCCTGAAGGATTTCCGGGAGACACGCCTCGCCCGGCTCGAAAAAGGCTACCTGGAGTCGCTGATGCGGACGACGTCCGGGGACATCGGCGCCGCCTGCCGCGTCTCGGGGCTTTCCCGCTCCCGGCTCTACACCCTCCTCAAGAAGTACGGCATCCCGACCTCCTGACCCTCCGGCGGGACCCCTTCGTCTCCGTCCGCCTCGCCAACGGCGCGTCCTTTCCCGCGCCACTCGTCCCGTCGCGCGGAACAGGCCTCCCCGATTGCGGCGCCGCCGAGGCCGCCATACCTCCCCGGTCCCATCAGGGAATCCCCCCCCTTGCCCGGCCGCGAACTTGGCATGTTTCTTGGAAGACTATTGAAAAAGCCGGGACTCTGGGGAGAGGCGGGCGAGGCCATGAATCTGTTCTTATACATGCGGACCCCGGGGGGGCGGGAGGACGGCCTGTTGAGCGCCGTCGCTCCCTATGTCTCGGCGGGCAGCCTGGAGGTCTTCACCGATTTCCGGAGCTTTGCCGAGAGGGCCAGGAAACCTAAGCAGACCCCTTCGGTCGCCGTTGTCTATAACCCGAACGCGCCGGACCTTCGGGCGCTCGTTTCCCTGCGTGATTTCCTCAGGGATGTTCGGGTTCTGCTCATCCTCCCCGACCAGGATGAGGAAACGATCGCTCTGGCCCACAGGGTCCGCCCGGCCTATCTCGCTTACGTCGACGACGGCATCTCCGGCGTCGTGTCCGTGTTGAAGCGTCTGACAGGGGGCGGGGCCCGGGCCGTGACGCGGGGGCCCCGTCGGTGACGCGGCCCGTTCACATCTCACCTTTCCCCCGCCGCTATGATAGAATCCCCAATGCGCAGGCCCCAGGAGGGGACCCGGCGGCCGCATGCCGCCGGCCGTCCATGCCGAGGATCGCCCATGAAAGGCAAGAGACTCATTGATCGCGTCGACAAGGCCATGAAGAAGACCGCCACACTCTCCAGGCGCGCCGCGAAGCTGCCGGCGACGGAGAGGGCCGCGTTCGCGAAGGCGATCGCGGACGTCACGGCCAAGCTCAAAGGCATCCAGGAGGCGGCGGAGGCGCAGCGGCGCCTCGCCTCCTTCCCCGAAATCAACCCCGAACCGGTCATGGAGGTCGACGCCAAGGGGCGCGTCCACTATCTCAATCCGGCGGCGCGAAGGCTGTTCCCAGGCCTCGCCCCGGCGGGCCGCAAGCACCCCTGGCTCTCGGGGATCGGCAAGGTCGCCGCGGCTCTCAAGAAGACGGGAAGAAAGTCCATCCGCCGGGAGCTCGAGATCGATTCGAAATGGTTTGAACAGGTCATTTTCCCCATCAGGGAAAACGGACGGCTCCGCATCTACGGTCGGGATATCACGGAGCGCAAATGGGCGGAAGGGTCTCTCCGCGAGAGCGAAAGGAACTACCGGGAGCTCGTCGAGAACGCGAATAGCATCATCATCCGTTGGGCCCCGCCCGGAAAGGTCACGTTCTTCAACCGGTTCGCCGCGAAGTTCTTCGGCTATGAGGAGGACGATATCATCGGGCGGGACGTTTCGATCCTCGTCCCCGGCCAGGAATCGTCAGGGAGGGACCTGAGCCGGCTCCTCGAGAGCATCGTCACTTCCCCGGAAAAATACGCGTCGTACGAGAACGAGAACCTCCGCCGCAGCGGCGAGAGGGTCTGGGTCCAATGGACAAATCGGGCCCTATGCGACCGGTCCGGGAACGTGCGAGAGATCCTTGCCATCGGCATCGATGTCACGGCGAGGAAACGGGCCGAGAGAGCCCTCGAGGCGTCGCGGGCCGAGTTGCGGAAGGCCCATGAAGAGCTCGAGACCCGGGTCAGGGAGAGGACCTCGGAGCTGAGGCGGAGCGAATCCCTGCTGAGGAGCGTCCTCGAGACCCTGCCTATCGGCGTTTGGATCGCCGACAGGCGGGGCCGCGTCATCCAGGGCAACGCGGCCGGGCAGAAGATCTGGTCCGGCGCCCGTGCTGTCGGACCCGAGCGATATGGGGAATTCAAGGGGTGGTGGGCGGACTCGGGAAAGCCGATCGCGCCGGAGGAATGGGCGGCGGCGCGGGCCGTGGCCAAGGGTGAGACGTCCATCAACGAGGAGGTCGAGATCGAGTGCTCCGACGGCACCCACAAGTTCATTTTCAATTCGGCCCTGCCGATCCGCGACGCGAACGGCGAGATCACCGGGGCCATCATCATCGACCAGGACATCACCCAACGCAGGGCGGGCGAGAGCAAGCGGAGGGAACAGTCCGCCCTCCTGGAACTGGCCCGGGACGCGGTCATTGTCCGCGACCCTGACTTCCGGATCATCTTCTGGAACACAGGCGCCCGGGACATGTACGGCTGGACAGAACTGGAGGCCATCGGGCAGGATGCCAGCATCCTCCTGAGGGCGCGTTTCCCGGAGTCCATGGATGAGGTCAAGCGGAAGCTCTACAAGGACGGGCATTGGGAAGGCGAATCGGTCCGCTTCCGTAAGGACGGGGCGCAGATCGTTGTCGAGAGCCGCTGGGCCGTCCTGCCGGGGAAGGACGGCCGCACGCCCCAGGCCATTCTCGAGATCAGCCGGGACGCGACCGAGCGGAAACGGGCCCAGGACGCCCTGAGAACGGCCTCAGCCTATGCTCGGGGTTTGCTCGAGGCCAGCCTCGACCCCCTGGTGACGATCAGCGCCGAGGGGAAGATCACGGACGTCAACGGAGCCACGGAGGCCGTGACCGGCGTCCCGCGGGCCCGGCTCATCGGCAGCGATTTCTCCGACTATTTTACGGAACCCGAAAAGGCCCGGGCCGGCTACCGGGAGGTCTTTTCCAAGGGGACGGTCAAGGACTATCCGCTGGCCATCCGCCACGTGTCGGGGAAGATCACGGAGGTCCTCTACAACGCCACCATCTATAAGGACGAGTCCGGCCAGGTCGCCGGGGTCTTCGCCGCCGCCCGCGACGTCACCGCCCTCCGGGCCGCCGAGGAAGAACGCCTACGGCTGGCCACGGCCGTCGAGCAGATCACCGAGGGCATCGCCATCACGAGCCTGGACGGCCGAATCCTCTACGCCAATCCCGCCCTCGCGGCGCACCACGCCCTCGTCCCCCAGAAGATCATGGGCCGCCCTCTGAGTGAGATCTTGCTCGGGGGCGCCGACGACCGGGAGGTCGTGCGGAAGATGCGCGAGGCCCTGGACGCCGGGAGAGTCTGGAACTGGCGCCTCACCCGGAGGATGCGGGACGGACAGGTCCGCGAACTCGAGATCGCCGTCTCGCCGATCCGGGACGCCGCCGGCCGGCCCATCCATGCCATCGCCGTCGAGCGGGACGTGACCCAGGAGACGATCCTCGAGGAACGCGTCCGTCAGTGGCAGAAGATGGAGGCCCTGGGGACCCTGGCCGGCGGCATCGCCCACGATTTCAACAACATCCTGCTGCCCATCCTGATCAACACCGAGCTGACCCTGGCCGGGGAGAAGCCGGACAGCCCGACGGCTCATCGCCTGGGCCAGGTCCTCGAGGCGGCGCGGCGGGGCAAGGACATGGTCAAGCAGATCATCACCTTCTCCCGCCAGAAGGAGCAGGAGCGGCGACCGGTCGAGATCGCGCCCATCATCCGCGAGTCCCTGAAATTCCTGCGGGTCTCCCTGCCCAAGACGATCGAGGTCTCCGAGCGGATCGAGACCGAGTCGGGCATGGCCGTGGCCGACCCGACGCAGATCCATCAGATCCTGATGAACCTCGGCAGCAACGCGGCCCATGCCATGCGCGAAAAGGGGGGGGCGTTGGAGGTCGGGCTGTCCGCGGTTACGCTCGACGAAACGGCGGTGTCCCGCCACATCGACCTCAAGCCGGGCGCCTATCTCCGGCTGACGGTCAGGGACACCGGGCACGGCATGACGCCCGAGGTCATGTCCCGGGTCTTCGAGCCTTTCTTCACGACCAAAAAGCAGGGGGAAGGCGTGGGGATGGGTCTGGCCGTGGTCCATGGCATCGTCACGAGCCACGGCGGGTCCATCTCCGTCGCGAGCGTGCTCGGGAAAGGGACGACCTTCACCATCTACCTGCCCCGCATCATGGGCGCCCGCGAAGCCAAGGAAGAGCCGTCCGGGTCGATTTCCGGAGGGACGGAGCGGATCCTGTTCGTCGACGACGAGGATATTCAGGTCCGGGCCATGAACAAGCTCCTGGAGCATCTGGGTTACAGGGTCGTCGGCCTGTCCGACCCGAAGGCCGCTCTCGAGCTCTTCCGCCGGCAGCCTGATTCGTTCGACCTCGCCATCATGGACCAGACCATGCCGGGCATGGCGGGCCTCGCCCTGGCCCGGGAGATCCTGAAGCTCAGGCCCGGCCTGCCCGTCATCCTGTGCACGGGCTACAGCGAGTCGGTCGACGAAGCGCAGGCCCTCGCCGCGGGCGTCGGCGCCTTCATGCTCAAGCCCTTTTCGGTCAGGGAGATCGCCCAAACCATCCGCCGCGTCCTTCTTCCAGGGGGCTGACCCCTCGTCGGCCCTGCCCCCCCGGCTTGGCACGTTTCTTGGATACGGGAAGGGGGGGAGAAAGAACATGAGACTCAGCCCTGAAGACCGGATCCGGCTGCTCCGGGCCATCCGGCTGACCTACCAGATCGAGGCCAACTATCTCAGGGAGAGGGGGGTCCTGGTCGAGACCCGGCCCAAGCGGGGCGGCAGGGCCTTCCGGAAAAGGAGGTCCGCCCGTGAGAACTGAACGGCTGATCAGAACTGCGGGGATCGTCGTGCTGGCGGTCCTGGCCGGTGCTGGTGGGCAGGCCTGCCGGCGCGGAAAAGCGCCGACCGCCCAGGGAGCCCCGCCCGCCGGCGATATCACGCTCGAGGGGGTTAAAACAGTCTTGGGCGCGGCCAACGATTATGCTTCGGGGGTCCTGGATGCCACCCAGGGCAACGGCGAGCTGATCGTCGCCTACCGCTATTATGATGTGGACCTCCAGAACTACGAGTCGGACTTCGCTAACGAAATCGCCCCGCGCGTCCAGGCGCTCTTCAAGAGGTTCCCGACGCTCGACCGCGTCCGATTCCTAGTGACTTCCAACAACCCCGTCACGCCCGGGCTCTGGGAACCCTTCACGGAGTTCGTCCTGGACCGCAAGACGGTCGAGGAGATCCACTGGACGGGCTTCCTGGCCCGCGACATCCTCGACCTGGTCATCAAGCACAAGAAGTCCTGAGGGAGGGCGGCTCAGGTCGCCTTGCTCGCCACCCAGGTGCCCGTGGTGGAGTTCCCTTCGTACGTTCCGGAGGTCCCCGAGCCGATGCCGTAGACCGTGCCGGTCAGGACGAAATCGTACCAGTCGGCATAGGTCAGGATGAGCGTCCCGGAGACGCCGGTCCACGTGCCGTGGTAGCCCCGGCTGTCCGTGAAGGTGCCGCCGAGCGCGGTCGCCCCGCTGAGGGTCACGGTGAACGCGTAGGTCGCGGCCGTGGCGCCCGTGTCGACCATGGTGACGGCCCAGCTCGCGCGGTCGTCGATGATGTCGGCCGTCAGCTTGTAGCCGTCGCCGTAGAGGTAGATGGACCCGGAATAGCTGTAGCGGACTTTGCCGTTGAGCCAGACCTCGACGCTGTAGAGAGGGTCGACGGCCGCGTAGCTAAAGCTGACCTGGCTCAGCTCCTTGTAGGTGTATTCGCCCGAGGCGGGACTGCCGGTGATTTCCGGGGGGACGACGACCGTCAGGGTATAGTTCGGGCTGCCGAACTTGCAGCTCGCCCCCGCGGCGATGAGGACCAGGGCCGCGGCCGCCGCGGCCGCCAGGCGCGTTCGCTTTCTCATTCTCGGCTCCATGACGGGCGCACGATTCACCCCTAGATTATACACGATTCCGGGCCTCAAAGACCCGCCTTTTTCTCGGCTTCTTGCTTAACCTCCGGGGAGGGCCTGGCGTTGCCCCCCAAACGCCTCCAATCTCCTTCCAAGTCTTAATCACCCCGACCCCCCTTGGAATTCAAGAGGGGCTCCGAAAAGGACCGCGTTTCGGATGACAGTCTGCCCAGACGCGTCCCAAGACTCTAATCGAGTTTCTTAATCCCCCTTATCCCCCTTAGTCAATTAAGGGGGAATCGAAAGGACCGCGTCTCTAGGTCTGCCGAAACGCGTCCAACCTCTTATGAAATCTTAATCTCCCCAACCCCTCTTGGAATTCAAGAGGGGCTCCGAAAAGGACCGCGTCTCTAGGTCTGCCGAAACGCGTCCCAAGACTCTGATCGAGTTTCTTAATCCCCCTTATCCCCCTTAGTCAATTAAGGGGGAATCGAAAGGACCGCGTTTCTAGGTCTGCCGAAACGCGTCCAACCTCTTATGAAATCTTAATCTCCCCAACCCCTCTTGGAATTCAAGAGGGGCTCCGAAAAGGACCGCGTTTCGGGTAAAGGATGGGCGATACAGGATTTGAACCTGTGACTCCTACCGTGTGAAGGTAGTACTCTGCCACTGAGTTAATCGCCCACGGCCCTCATTTTAGCCGATTCCCGGGCGTTGTCAATTTGCCCCGCCGGCCCCAACCCGATTGACAC
>DATKJS010000009.1:0-95315 GCA_035543515.1 Terriglobales bacterium
CCCTAGACCTTGAGGAAGCGCGAGACCGAGGTGGCGCTGCCCGTGAAGCCCGTCGCCGCCCCGCCGAGGAGGAGGGCCAGGCTCTGGGTCAGGCCGGGGAAGCGGAACCGCAGGAGCTCGCGCAGGGCGCCGAGCGAGGGCCCGAGGTAGAGCGGGAAGGCCTTGATGACGAGGAAGAGGAGCCCAAGCGAGAGGAGGCTGCCGAGGAGGCCGAGGACGAGCCCTTCGAGCCAGAAGGGAATGCGGATGAAGAGGTTCGTCGCCCCGACCAGCCGCAGGATCTCGATCTCGTTCCGTCGGGCCATGACGTTGAGCTTGATGACGTTCGAGACGATGAAAAGCGAGGCCAGGACGAGGATGCCGCCGAGGAAGGCGCCGATGGCCGAGGCCAGCCGGCTGAAGCCCTGCATCTTCTCCACCCAGTCCTGGTTGAACTGGACGTCCGTGACGCCGCGCCGGGCCTTCATCGCCGCGACAAAGGCGACGAGCTCGGCCGAGGTCGAGGCCCGGCTCCGGACGCGGGCCTCGATGGACGGGGGGAAGGGGTTGGTCTTGAGGTTGGCCAGGATATCGCGGAGCTCGGGGAAGCTCGCCTGGAAGCGCTCCATGGCCTCCTCGGGCCGGACAAAGCGGACGTCCTCGATGAAGGCCGGCTGGCCGATCTCCCGGAGCAGGGCCGTCGTCTCCTGTGGCGGGAGGTCCCGGGCGAGGAAGAACGAGATGGTCATGTTGTTGGCCAGGTCGCGGGCCGTGTCGCGGAGGTTGTTGGCCAGGGAGAGGAAGATGCCGACGATGAGGAACGAGAGGCAGATGATGGTCACGGAGAAGACGTTCCGGGCCCGGAACTGCCAGAGGTTGTTGCCCGTGACGCGGAGGTAGAACTTGGCCTTCTCGAAAATCAGCGTCCTTCCTTTCCGACGATCTTTCCCTTCTGCAGGAAGAGGATATTGTCGCCGAAGTGGCGGATGAGCTCGCGGTCGTGGCTGCCGATGATGACGGTCGTGCCCTGCCGGTTGATCTCCTTGAACAGGCTGACGATCTCGAAGGCCAGCTCTGGGTCGAGGTTGCCCGTCGGCTCGTCGGCCAGGATGATCTCGGGGTTGTTGACGACGGCCCGGGCGATGGCCACCCGCTGCTGCTCGCCGTAGGAGAGCCGCGAGGGGAGCTCCCACATCTTCTGGTGGAGGCTGACCTTCTGGAGGGTGGCGAAGACGCGCCGCCGGATCTCCTTGCGGTTGACGCCGATGACCTGGAGGGGGACGGCGACGTTGTCGAAGACCGTGCGGTGGAACATCAGGCGGAAGTCCTGGAAGACGATGCCCATCTGCCGCCGGAGCTTCCAGATCTTCGAGTCGGGGATCTTCAGGGCGTTGACGCCGTCGATAAGGATCTGGCCTTCCGTCGGCAGGATCTCGCGGAAGATCGTTCGCAGGAGCGTCGTCTTGCCCGAACCGCTGGGGCCCGTGATGAAGTAGAACTCGCCGGCGCGGATCTGGAGGGTGACATCCGAGAGGGCCCAGTAGGGCTTCTGGTACTGCTTCCAGACGTGAAAGAGCTCGATCATCGTTCGCGGGTCCGGCGCGTCCGGGGCCTCCGGGCCGCGCCTATTTCCTGATGAAGAGGAACATGAACCAGCCGAAGGCCACGGCGCCGACGGTCATGATGGCGAAGAGCGTCAGCCCGTAGCGGACGCGGTCCTTCTTCTCCGTGCGGCGGATGAGGGCCATGACGAGCGAGACGAGCGCGGCGTAGACGATCATGGAAAAGAGATGGCTTTCGAAGATCACGGCCGTTTCCCCACCGCGATGTCGTAGGCGTCCAGGGCGACGAGGAAGTTCAGGAGCCCGGCCCCGGCGATGTAGGCCGTGCCGAACTCGAAGGTCGCCCGCTCGAGCTGACCGGGGCCCCAGGCGAAGAGCCGGGCCAGGACGTAGAACAGGCCGTTGCCGATGTCGGCGAAGAAGGCCAGGATGGTCAGCGGGTTGTCCGTCTGGAAGGGATAGACGCGGCCGCCCATGGCCAGGCCCATGCCGGTCATGGCCAGGATGGCGACGAAGAAGAGCGCGGCGCGGACGTATTTCTTCTGGACGGCATGGCCGAGCCCCGGCACGGCCCAGCCGAGGATCGCGCAAGCGGCGCCTTTGAGCTTCATCGGAGGGACATCTTAATCGAAAACCAGGACGGGGTCAAATCTTTATACGGAGGGGTCATGCGTGCTTTTCTTGTCCTTTCTGGCGAGGGGCAAGAAAAGCGGGCTTGACCCCGTCTTGGGTCGAGGAACTGTCCCCGGAAGGGGACTGTCCCGCTTCTTTTTGATAGAATGTCGTCATGCCCGAATTGCCCGAGGTCGAGACCATCGTCCGCGGCCTCGCCCCGGGCGTCAGCGGCCGGACGATTGCGCGGGCCGAGCTCCTCTTCCCGCCGCTCCTGCGCCGGCCGCCCAAGGGAGGGCTCGCCGTCCTGGCCGGGCGCCGCGTCCTCGGCGCGCGCCGCCGGGGCAAGATGGCCCTCCTCGAGGTCGAGGGCGGCCTGACGCTTGTCTTCCACTTGAAGATGACCGGGCAGCTGCTGCTCGCGGCGCCCGGCGCGGCGCCGCCCGACAGGCACACGCGGCTCGTCGTGACGTTCCGCGACGGGGGATCCGAACTCCGCTTCCGCGACGTCCGCAAGTTCGGCTTCCTCCTCTGCGTCCGGGGCGAGCCGGAGCGCGCGTGCCCGGAGCTCTCCTCGCTCGGGCCCGAGCCGCTCGGTCTTGCCTTCGAGGATTTCCGGCGCGCCGTGGGGAGAAGGAAGGGACGCATCAAGAGCCTTCTCCTCGACCAGACGGTCGTCGCCGGGATCGGCAACATTTACGCCGACGAAACGCTCTTCGACGCCGGGGTCCATCCCGAGACGCCGGCCCCGGCGCTCACGGCGAACGACCTCCGCCGGCTGTGGGAGTCGGCGCGGAAGATCCTGGCCCGGGCCATCGAGGCGAAGGGCTCCAGCCTGAGCGACTACGTCGACGCCGAGGGCCGGGAGGGGAGCTACCAGGAGTTCCATCAGGTCTACGGCCGCGCCGGCGAGCCGTGCGGCCGCTGCGGCCGGCCGGTCCGACGGACCGTGGTCGGCGGCCGCGGCACCTACTGCTGCCCGCGTTGCCAGAGGAAAGCGCGCCGCCGGCTGCCCCGCTGACCGGCCGGCTCTAGGGCCTCGAAGATCCGCGGCCCCGCTCCGAAGTCCCGGCCGCGGAGGACAGGATCTCCCTGTTCTTGGCCCGGTAGCTCGCGTTGACCATCGCGTAGATGATGGGGTGCCGCCAATTGCCGGCGAAGCGGGAGAGGATCGAGGAGCGTGAGTAGCATTCGGCGATCGCCCGCCGGGCCCCCTCCTCCAGGACCTCGGGTTCCATGAGCTTCGGCCGGAACACGGCATGGTCGCAGTCGTACAGGGACCAGTCCCGGGTCAGGATCCGGCCTTCCTCCTCCATCCGGCGATAGAAATTCGTCCCCGGATAGGGGACGAGGACGGGCAGGCTGGCGGCGGCGACCTTGTTCCTGATGAGGAACTCCACGGTCCTCTCGAAAACGCTCGTGTCGTCGTGGTCGAAGCCGAACATGAAGGAGGCCAGAAGGAGGATGCCGCGGTCGTGGAATCTCCTGATCCCCTCCTCGTAATCCCGGACCTTGTTGAAGCCCTTGTTGGCTTCCCGCATACTCTGTTCGTTGAGCGATTCGAAGCCGATGAACAGTCCCACGCATCCGCTCCTCGCGGCGAGGTCCAGGAGCTCGGCGTTCTTTGACAGGAGCGTCGTGCTCTGGCCCGCCCACCGGATCCCCAGGGGGGCGATGGCCCGGAACAGCTGTTTCGCGTAGACTTCGTTGCCGATAATGTTGTCGTCGATGAAGAGCCAGGTCTTCTTCCCCGTCGTTTCGATCTCCCGGACGACCTCCTCGACCGGCCGGCTCCGGAAGCTCCCGCCGAAGAACCGGGTGACCGAGCAGAAGTTACAGCCGAACGGGCAGCCCCTCGTTGTTTGGATGGAATAGGGAGAGAAGGTCATGGCCCTCTTCAAGAGGTCCCGGCGGGGGGTCGGCAGGCCGCGCAGGTCGGAGAACGCCGCGGCCCGGTAGACGCCCTTCATCCGGCCGGTCCGGAAATCCTCGAGCACGGACGCCCAGATTTTCTCCGCCTCGCCGATGACAATGGCGTCGGCGTGCCGGCCGGCCTCTTCGGGCAGGGCCGAGGCATGGATGCCGCCCAGCACGACCTTGGCGCCGCGCCGCCGATACTCGTCAGCGATCTCGTAGGCCCTGGCCGCCATGGGGGTCATGTAGCTGATGGCCACCAGGTCGACCCCGCTCTTGTAGACGACGTCCTCGACCTCCTCTTCCGTGAGGATGACGTCGATCCCGGGGGGAGTGAGGGCGGCCAGGACGGGGAGGGTCAGCTCGGGCACCCTGAGGCCTTTCTCCCATTTAGCCGCCTTCCAGGTGGGAAGGATCAGCTCAAGGGTGAATGAAGCCATCTGTCGGGCCCTCTGCGGCTTGCCGCAAAAATAATAGTCCCGCGGCGGCCGGCCGTCAAATTGAAACGGGGGGGCTTTTCGGCTATAGTAAGGTCGATTCCGTTGACTGCCCCTGTAGCTCAGTATGGATAGAGCAGCGGATTCCTAATCCGTTTGTCGCCTGTTCGAGTCAGGCCAGGGGCACTTCCGTTTTTCACCATGCAAGGCATCCGCGCTCCGGACTCCAGACTCAGCAGCGAGCGACTTGAAAGGTCGATGGACCCCCGGCCTATCGGCGCGTCGGAAGGGATGGAGCATCGGCCGCCCTCGTGCCCTTCCAGACACTCACTTAAATCCCCAGCGCTCCATGGCCAGGTGGCATAAGTAGATCAACCTGCAGTTGACCTCGACCGCCTCCCCGGGTCCGGCGGCGGGCACATCGGCGCCAAAACGCCGGACCAGCCGCTCATCGAAGATCGCCAGCGGGAACCGCTCCCGGAGCTTTGTGACAAGGACATCGAAGTTCGCCGGAGCGGAGGGGGTCAGCTCAGAACCCAGGAAAGCGTAGTCAACGTGGTTCTGCCGCATCTCTACGCGGGGGGCAGAGGATCTCCTGTCGAAGACCCTCACGAAATCCTCGGCTTGGAACGACTCTTTGGCGGTCTTCTGGGTGACTCGACGCATGACCGGGATGCCGCCTGTCAGCAACGTCGCCGGCACGTTGAGCTTCATCCTTGTCGTTGACGTCTTCTCCTGAACCGCGGCGGGCATCCTTCCCCTGATGATCAAGAATGCGTCGCCTGCCTCGAGTCCGAGCTCCCCGCCTTGCCGGTCACAGAAGATGACTCCTCCCTCTCCGCGTCGTATCCTATGCGCCACGAAACTGACCGACCGGTCTCGAAGCTCGGAATCGCTGCAGACAAGAGCCATGAGACCGGCATCCCTCAGGCTTTGAGCGATCGAGTCTGCCATTTCGGCGCCGGGGTAGGCGGCGACGATCCTGGGGATCTCTCCGGCGAGCAGGAGGCGCATGTCGGAGATCTCTTTGTTGACGAGAGAAGCCGCCCTCTTTAAGAGGGCCTCATCGAGCGCTTTCGAGGGAGCTATGGCGATATAGGCCATGTCGGATCGATCCAAAGACCCGTCTCCCGATCCACCTTTCAATCGACGACCATCATGCGATGATTGACCAAACATTAGCATCGCATCGGGAACCAGTCAACGGGAAGCCGCACTCGGCAAAGACGCCGTCCGGATGAGGACATGGCCCGGAGGACCTTCGCGCCTCGATAAGGCCGGAGGCGCCGCTTGACTTCCCTGCGGGTGAGGGCTTATGAATTCAGTCAAGGAACGGCGGCGGTCGTCTGTTCGTCCCCTGGCCCGCCTTCGGGGTGAAGGTCAGGCTCGAGTGACGGTCGCGAGAAACCCGTTGGCGGACTGGGCTTGAGGCCGGATTCGAAAGGAGAGGACCATGGACTACGCAAAGGACGTCGCTTCGCTCGACGCCATCATCCACGCGATCTATGACGTCATCTCCGGGCCGGCCGGCCCCAGGGACTGGGCCCGCGAACGCTTCCTCATGCACCCCGCGGCCCGCATGATGCGCGGGCTCCCCGCGGGCGCCCCGCCCGGCGCGGCGCCGACGCCGGGCCTGGCCGTCTTTTCGACCGAGGAGTTCATCGAGTCCACCGGGCCCCGGCTCGCCGCCGGGGAATTCTACGAATACGAGACGGGCCGGGAGGTCTTCCGGTTCGGCCGCCTGGCCCAGGTCGTCAGCGCCTACGCCAGCACCCATGCCTTGGGGCAAGCGCCCTTTGCCCGCGGGGTCAACTGCATCCAGCTCTGGTTCGACGGGGGACGATGGTGGGTCCTGGGAGTCCTGTGGGATTGGGAAACGGCCGAGGGACGGATCCCCTCACAGCTCCGCGATCCGGGTGCGGGACGAACTTGACGCCTCGTCCCGGAGGATGTTGGAGAGAGAGATCCCGCGAGGCCGCGCCCGAACGCGGGCCTTCCGGTCACTGCCAGGTCGCGGCCGTGCCGACCTGGGCCGGCGTGCCGCTGTCCGCGGTCGTGCCGTTGCCGAGCTGTCCGTAGCCGTTCCAGCCCCATGACCAGAGCGTGCCGTCGGACCTGACGCCTACGGAGTGTTCGTAGCCGGCGGCGATCGTCCGCCAGTCGGCGGCCGTGCCGACCTGGGCGGGAGCGTTCGTGGCCGTCGTCCCGCCGTCTCCGAGCTGGCCGTTGCCGTCGTTGCCCCACGACCAGAGCGTGCCGTCGGTCTTGACCGCGAGGGTGTGCCCGGAGCCGCCGGCGGCGGACTGCCAGCCGGTGGCCGTGCCGATCTCGACGGGGCTCGTGGCGTCCGTGGTCGTCCCGTTCCCGACCTGGCCGAAGCCGTTCCAGCCGCAGGCCCAGAGCGTGCCGTCCGACTTGACGGCGATCGTATGGTAGTATCCGGCCGCCGCGAACCTCCAGGTCTGGGCCGTGCCGACCTGGGTCGGCTTGCTGCCAAGGGTCGTCGTGCCGTTGCCGAGCTGGCCGTTGGTGTTGAGCCCCCACGACCAGAGCGTGCCGTCCCCCCTGAGCGCGACCGAGTGGGCGTAGCCGGCCGCGACCGAGTGCCAGTTCGTGCCGTCGCCGATCTTGACCGGCTTGTAGGCGGTCGTGCTCGAGCCGTTGCCGACCTGCCCCGAGCCGTTGAGCCCCCAGGCCCAGAGCGTGCCGTCGGTCTTGATGGCGACCGTGTGGAACGCCCCCGCGGCGACGAAGCGCCAGTTGGCGTCCGTGCCGATTTGCTCGGGCGTCGTCCGGCTCGTGACCGTATTGTCGCCGAGCTGTCCGAGGCTATTGGCCCCCCATGCCCACAGCGTGCCGTCGGTCCTGACGGCGACGGTGTGTCCGTAGCCGGCGGCCGCGGTCGCCCAATTGGTGCCGGAGCCGACCTGGGCCGGCACATAGGAGTCCGTGGTCGTCCCGTCTCCGAGCTGCCCGTAGGCGTTCCATCCCCAGGTCCAGAGCGTGCCGTCCGTCCTGACCGCGGCGGCGTGCGCGTATCCGACGGAGAGGGTCGGCGGGGTCGCCTCCGGGAGGATGTTCGACCCTCCGTTTTCTTTCCCGCACGCGCCCAGGGCCACCGCGGAAACCACCAACAGCCAAAGGGCCGGGTCGAGGAACTTCGTTCGTGTCATGACCCAGGAAGTATAGATGATGGGCGGGAAATGTCAAGGAACGGCGGTCGCCGCGCGCCTAGGAACGGACCTTAGGAAGACGGAGGCGGCGAAGCCGAAGACCTTGCCGAGACCGAGGTCAGTGGCTGACCCCCCACCTGGGGTCGATGCCGACCCTGCTCGGCGCGTCCGGAACGGCGACGAGCGGGCCGGGCTTGCGGAGACCGCCCGGGGCCGCCCGGCCGACAAGGTCCAGCCCGAAGTGCTTGCCGGCGGGATACTCGGCGAGCGCCCCGCCGACCGACCAGGTCATGGTCAGCGCGTCGAGGTCGACGTCGATGGTCATCCCCGCATAGGCCCCGTTCTTGTCAAAGCCGAAGAACTTGCGCCAGGCCTCGAGGTCGAGCTCGAGGGTCGTGCCCGAATCGGGGATCCAGTTCAACCCGCGCCCGACGCCCTGCGTCTCGTCTTTAGCCTCTCCCCAGTCCTTCGTGTAGAGATTGCCGTCCACGGTGTTGTCGCGGTTCGCGAGGTCGATGGACTTGCCGCAGCGGTAGAAGATGTTGTTCAAGACCTTGTTCCAGCGGGTCGTCCCGCCGCGCCCGGTCACGATTCGGCTCTCGATGTTGCGGAACTTGATGCCCGCGTCCTGGGCGAGGCCGATGAGGTTGTGGGCGATGACGGTCTCGTCGCTGCCGTCCACGGTGATGCCCCAGCCGCCGTGGCCGGGCATGTTGTAGGAGCCGCCGCCGGCGCCCGCGGTCGACTTCCAGATGATGTTGTCGTCGATCATGTTGGGGAAGTGGGAGGCCTCGAGGTAGATGCCGCCCCGGAGCGTCTCCAGGTTGTCGCCCAGGACGTTGCCGGTGACCCGCGTGTTCGAGTTCTCGTAATCGAGCCAGATGGCCTCGGCGTGGATGGTATGGCGGATGACGTTCCCGCGGATCAGGCAGTTCTTGGTCGCGTGGAGCTTGATGCCGCCGGTCTCCCAGGCCAGCTCGACGTCGCGGTCGCCGACGTGCTCGATGAGGTTCGATTCGATGAGGGTGTCCTGGACGGCCATCCCGGCGATCCCGCACACGCCGGCGTCGTCGACGTGGCAGCGGCGGACGACCGCGTGCCCGACGACGGCCGGCGTCTCCATGTCCCAGTCCTGGGCGCCGATATCCAGGGCGACGCCGTTGGCGTGCCGGAAGACGCAGTCCTCGAAGACCCAGTGGTGGCCGCGGCTCATGGAGACGAGGCCGCGCTGCGGCACGGGGAAGGCGTTGGCGCCGTGCTCGAACGTGATCCCCTTGACGCGGATGTAGGCGAGCCCCTGCGTCCGCGGCGCGAAGACCTGCTCCTGGACGGCGAGCTCCACTTGGTGCCGCCCCGGGTCCTCGTCGCCCGGGAGGCGGATGTGGATGGCGAGCCCGTCGTGCTCGCACCAGAAGGCGCCGTCCGCGCCCGCCAGGTCCCGGTAAAGCTCGACCTGCTTGAGGCGCCGTCCGTCGACGAAGACCATGCCGCGGCGGACGAGATGCCGCCACAGCTCCTCCGGCTTGGGCATGAGGTAGACACGGTCCTGCATGATGCTGGCCATGCCGAACGGGTTGTAACCGCGGAAATCGATGTCTTCGAGGGAGCGGCGGAAGATCCTGATCTTCGCCAGGGCCGCGGGCGGCGCGTCGAGCTTGAAGCCGGCCGACGGCTGCCATCCTGTCTCGACCAGCCGCGAGCCCTTGACGACGACCGCCGCGCCGGGAGCGGCCTCGTAGCTGATCATGCGGTCCGGGCCCGAGCCGCCGCGCGCCGGGTCGACATGCTCGCGGTAGACGCCCGCCATGATGACGACGCGCTCGCCGGGCGCGAGGACGCGGGCCGCCCGGTCGATGCTCATGAAGGGGAGCTCCTTTGTCCCCGGATTGGCGTCGGAGGCGCGCGGGTCCCGGTTGTCGACATAATAGGTCCTCGAGAACCGGAGGGGCTTCTCCCAGGACACGAACTCGCGGCCGTCGGGGAGCAGCGCTCCCGTCCCTCCGCTCTGCTCGGAGGCGATCGTGCCCAGGAGCACGGCCGCGGCCGCGACCATCCCGAGACAGGCGAGCCCTTTTCGTTTCATGGGGACCTCCTCGACGCCCCGGATGATAGAGCCCCCGCGGAAGGGATGTCAAGGCGATAGAAATCATCCCCCGAATCACCGTCCGAGGCGATGGCGCCCGCCGCGGCCCGGCGGCACAATGGCCGGTGGGAGGTCGTTCGCCCCGAAAGGACATGCGGCGTGGACAGACGCAAGAGACCCCGCTTCCTCGACGAGAGCGCCGTGACCATCCGGCCCGTCTCGCCCGCGCGCGGCGGCCGGGCGGTCCGGGCCCGGACCTACGACCTCTCGACCGGAGGGGCGAGGCTCCTCTCGGGGGTCCGGTTCGAGGTCGGCGACGTCCTCAGACTCCGCCTCGACCTCGAGCGGGCCGGGGAGCCCGTCACGGTCGACGCGCGCGTCACGTGGGTCGACCGGCAGACGGGGACGGGCTTCTTCGAGCTCGGGGTCGAATTCCTCCGCCTGACGTCCCGGAAGGTCCTGGCCCTGATCAAGCACCTCTACGGGACGAACGGCAGGGTCCCGACCTCCGCGCCGGGCGCCTGAGCCTCCCGGCCCCCTCACTTTCCCGAACTTCCCAGGAACGGCGCCGCCGCCCCGAGCGCCAGCGCCTGCGCGTCGAGGTCGGCGCGGTTGGCGAGGACGACGGCCGTGACGCCGTCCCGCGTGAAGCGCTGGATGGCCGTCCGGAAGCCGATCGTCTCCCCGTAGTGCCACATCCGCGGCCGGCCCTTCCACGGGTCAAGGAACCAGCCGAAGCCATAGGCGGCGGGCGCGCCGTCCGGCCCCACGGGCCCCGCCTCGGGGACGCTCACCGGCTCGAGAGCGGGCCGCATCTCCGATCCGCTGAGGAGCGTGTGGAGCCGGAGCGCATCGTCCCACCGCGCGAGGTCGTCGAGCGAGGAATAGACGCCGCCGTCGCCGAGCGTCGCCGAGGTCGGGCTCTGGTCGGTCTCGCGCCAGGCCCCGGCCTCCTTGGTATGGCCGTAGGCCCGCCGCGGGACCTCGTCCCGGCCGCGGACGTGGGCCATGGTATCCGTCATGCCGAGCGGGACGAAGATGCGGTCGTGCAGGAATTCGGGGAAGGACCGCCCCGAGACCCGGGCCACGATGAGCCCGAGCACGACGTAGCCCGAATTGCTGTAGGACCAGCGCGTCCCGGGCGCGAACCTTCCCGCCGCCTGCTTCTCGAGCAGGGCGAGGACCCCGGCGTCCGTGATCTGGGCTTCCTCGACGGGCACGGACGGGTCGGCCGGCGCCATGAGGTCCTCGTAATCCGGCAGGCCCGAGGTGTGGTTGAGGAGATGGCGGACGGTGACGCCGTGCCCGTAAGCGGGAAAGCCGGGGATGAGGGAGGTCAGGCTGTCTTCGTAGCGGAGCTTCCCGTCGTGGACGAGGAGCATGACCGCCGCGGCCGTGAACTGCTTCGTCACCGAGGCCAGCCGGAAGTTCGTCCGGCCGTCGATTGGGCGTCCCGTCCGAAGGTCCGCGGCTCCGTAGCCGCGCTCGAAGACGGTGCGCCCGTCCTTGCGGACAAGCGCGGCCGCGCCGGGTTCCTTGGACGGCGCCAGGCCGGAGAAGACGGCGTCAACTTGCCCGATCCAGGGGTCTTCTTTTGCCGCCCGGCATGTTACCATCATGGGAAAAGCCAACCCGATCATGATGAATGTCCTCATCGATCTTCTCGGCACGATTTTCATCCCCCAGGAATCGTAATTCATCGGGGCCGGGAATATCAAGCTGGCCTGTCTTCCCAAGAAGTTATTAAATCGCTATCCCGGAATAGACCCTTGTTTCTCGCCCTATGAAAATGAGGAGGCCGCGCTGAGGAGCTTTTAAAAGCTCCAAAAAAAGCGCAAGCTGTTCGTTTTTTGAACATATTGACAATCAGCCTAGGCCCCTTTTTCCCGCGCTGAAGAGTCGCTCGAATGGGTTTTATATATCAGTAAATAAAACAATTAATATGATTGCGGAGGCATCCCAGCCTGCCAATTCTTGACCATCCGGGGGTTCTTGCCCTATAGTGTTGTCACGGGTTTGAGAAGGGAGTCCCCGCGGAGGAAACATGTGCGGCATCGTCGGCATCGTCTCCCGCCGGGAGTTCCCCGCCTCGCTTCTCCTCGAGAGGCTCAAGCGCCTCGAATACCGCGGCTACGATTCCTACGGCTACTATGACGGGCGCGACGTCGTCAAGGCCGTCGGGCCGATCCAAACCGACGGCCGCGGCCTGACCCGGGCCGGCATCTCCCACACCCGCTGGGCGACGCACGGCGGCGTCACCGTAGAGAACGCCCACCCCCATGCCTCCTGCGACGGTTCGGTCACCGTCGTCCACAACGGCATCATCGAGAACTTCGAGGACCTGAAGAAAGGGCTCGTCCGCCGGGGCCACCGCTTCACAAGCCAGACCGATTCCGAGGTCATCAGCCACTTCTTCGAGGAGGGCCTGCGGACGAAGCCGATGCGGGCCGTGGTCACCGATTTCATGGGCGCGGCCGAGGGGACCTTCGCCGTCCTGCTCATGCTCAGGGGGAGCGACCAGGTCTATGCCCTGAAGCGCGACTCGCCCCTCGTCCTGGGCGTCGCGCCGGGCATGAGCATCGTCGCCTCCGACATCTACGCCTTCTCCGACCTGACCCGCCGGGCGGCCTTCTTCGAGAACGACGAGTACGCCGTCGTCCGCGCCGACGGCTTCCGCTTCTTCGACCGGCGCGGCCGGCCCGTCCGCCGGCCGCTGCGGACCTTCCCCGCCCAGCAGGAATCGTCGGTCCGGGGGACGTTCAAGCACTTCATGATGAAGGAGATCCTGGAGGAGCCCGCGGCCGTGGACCGGCTCCTCTTCTCCCTCGACCACGACCAGAAGCCGGCCTTCGACCGGCTCGTCCGTCTCGTCCGCCGCTCGAAGAAGATCATCTTCGCCTCCTGCGGCACGTCCTACCATGCCTCGCTCCTCGGCGCCTATTTCCTCCACCAGGTCGGCGTCGAGAACCAGACCCTCATCGCCTCGGAGTTCCGCCATTTCGCCAAGGTCGACGGCGACACCCTCATCGTCGCCCTCAGCCAGAGCGGCGAGACGATGGACGTCATCGACGCCCTCAAGTACGCCCGGGAGTGCGGCGGCCGCGTGGCCAGCCTCGTCAACGTCCCGTACTCGACGATCCAGCGGATGTCCGACCTCAGCCTGAACCTCCTCGCCGGTCCCGAGGTCTGCGTCGCCAGCACCAAGGCCTTCGTTAGCCAATCGGCCTTCATGCTCCGGCTGGCCCGGGAGTTCGGGTTCAAGGTCGACCTCAGCAACCTGTCCCTCCGGATCCGGGGCCTCCTGCGCCGGCGCGAGGACATCAGGAGGATCGCGGAGCCGGTCGCCGCCGCCCCCGACCTCTACGTCATCGGCCGCGGCCTGACCTATCCCGTGGCCCGCGAGATCGCCCTCAAGATCAAGGAGATCAGCTACATCCACGCCGAGGGTATGATGGGCGGCGAGCTCAAGCATGGCACGATCGCCCTCATCGAGGACGGCACCCCGGTCATCAGCATCATCAACAACAGCGACGCGGACATCGTCTCGAACACGAAGGAGGTCGAGGCCCGGGGGGCGAGGATCATCCCCATCACCAACAACCCGGTCCTATGCCGCCGGCCCAGGACGATCGCGGTGCGGACCGGCAATGACGGCAAGTTCGGCATCCTGGCCGCCGTGGCCGGACAGCTCATCGCGTACTATGTCGCCGACAAGCTCGGGCGGCCCATCGACAAGCCGCGCAACCTGGCCAAGTCCGTCACCGTGAAATAGGGGATGGAGGACCGGAGACGGCGGCCGGTCTAGCGCGCTCCCCGCGTCTTTTCCCTGGCCACCGTCGCCTCCCGCAGGTCGAGCAGGAGCCACTCGTGCCGGACGATCCTCGGCCGCTCCTCGCGGAGGAGTTTCAGAAAGCGGGCGATGCCGTAGGGCTCGTTCCCATTGGCGTGGACGAGAACGATGCTGCCCTCGCGCGGCCACTCATTTTTCCCGAGCCACGCGTCGCTGCCGACCGGGACGAGGCCGAACGACTCGATCGTGAGCAGGAGCTCGCGGTCGGAGACGAGCCCGGGGAAGCGGAAAAAGGCCGAGGGGACGAGGCCGCGCTCGATCATCGCCGCCTCCGTCCGCAGGACCTCGGCGGCCACGTCCGTCCCCTTCTCCAGGAGGAAATTGTGGCTGAGAGGCAGGGCCTTGTCCCAGCGGTGATGGTAGGAGTGGTTGATCCAGGTGACCGAGATGTCGCCGGACCTCTTGAGGGCTTTGAGGAAGTCGAGGTCGGCCGGATGCTCCTCCATCCAGACGCCGGTCACCGCCACGGCCACCGGGACCGGCCTCTCCTCCCGGCCGAACTCCCGGACGACCTCGGTGAAGAGACGGCGGTCCATGGGCTTGCGCGACGGGCAGAGGTCGACGGTCAGGGCGATGCCCGGCGGCGAGGCGAGGAGACGGTCGAGCCCGGCGCTCCGGCCGGCGGCGGCGCCGGCCGCGGCGTCGCGGAGGGCCGCGAAATACGGCGTCGCCGCGAACCGCTTCTCGACGGCCTCGCGCGGCCCCGGCTCGATGGTGAGGTCGACAACGTCCCGGAGGCCGGTGGCGAGCGTCGTCGGGTCGATGACGAGCACGCGGCGGGCCCGTCCCTGGGCGAAGGTCCGCAGGACGACGAGCGGGGCGGCGCCCCCGCGGGGCGTGGCCAGGGCCCAGCACGGCCGGTAGTCCCGGACGGGCGCCTCGCCGCCGAGAAGAGGCCGGCAGAAGAGAGGGGCAAGGAGCAGGGCCAGCCCCGCCGCGGCCCTCAGGGCCGCGGCCGGCCCCGTGCTCGTCCGTGCGGGATGTCCGGTGTCGGTCATTTTTCCGGGCGAAGGATACCAGGCGCGGCGGGCCGAGTCAACGGCCCGGCCGGGCCGTTCAATCGAACTTGAAGTTCTTGCCGGAGAGCAGCCGCAGGCAGGCGTCCACGACCTCGCGGTCATAAAGGATGCCCCTCTTTTGGGAGATCTCTTCGATGGCCGCCTGGAGGCCGAGGGCGGGGCGGTAGGGACGGTGCGAGGACATGGCCTCGACGACGTCGGCCACGCAGAGGATCTTCGCCTCGAGCAGGATGTCCTTTCCGGCCAGCCCCTGGGGGTAGCCCGAGCCGTTGACGAATTCGTGGTGCTGATGGACGATCCGGGCGATGGGCCAGGGAAAATCGATCTTGCTGAGGATGGTGTAGCCGACCTGGGCGTGCATCTTGACCATGGAGTACTCGAGCTCATTCAGCTTGGTCGGCTTGCTGAGAATCTCGGCCGGGACGTAGAGCTTGCCGATGTCGTGGATGATGCCGGCGATCTGGATGCCCTCGATCCGCTCGTCCCCGAGCTTCATCTCCCGGGCGATGGCCGTGGCCAGCCGGGTCACCCGCTCCTGGTGGCCGGCCGTGTAGGGGTCCCTCATCTCGATGGCCGAGGCCAGGGAATCGATGGCCGCCTTCAGGGTCGTGCGCAGCTGCCGCACGCTCTGGTGGAGGTTTGTCTCGGCCTGCTTGCGGTCGGCGATGTCCCGGCAGAGGAAGACCATCCCGTAGGGTGTCTGGTCCTGGTTGCGGAGGACGGCCCCGTTGATTTCGTAGAGGGCCTTCTTGCCGCCGTTGAAAACGAGTTGGCACTCCGAGGGGGGGATGCGCGTGTCGAACATGGCCCTGGCGCCGGACTTGGCCCGCTCGAGGTCTTCGGGGGCGACGAAGGAGAAGATGCTTCGTCCGGCGAGGTCCGCGCCGCTGACGAAACCTCCGGAGCGGACGGCGACGTCGTTGGCGAACAGGATGTTGCCCTCGAGGTCGGTCCGGATGATCACGTCCGGGATGGAGCTCAGGAGCTTCCGGTAGAGCTCCTCGCTGTCCCGGAGGGCCTCCTCGGCCTTCCTCTTCTCGGTGGCGTCCTCGACGAGAGAGGCGACCCCGATCGTCCGGCCCTCCCCGTCCTTGAGCGGGGTATTGTACCATTCGCAGTAGATGGTCCGGCCGTCCTTGGTCACGTTCTCGTTCGTGCTCCGGATGCCTCCCCGCCCGGCCATGAGGTCCTGCCAGATGCCGTCCACGTGCTCACGGAAGACCGCGGGGATGATGAACGAGGCGTGCCGGCCGATGGCCTCGGCGGCCGGATAGCCGAAGATCCTCTCGGCGGCCGGGTTCCACTGGAGGACGCGGAAGCCCGTGTCCCATTCGATGGCGCCCAGGGGCGTCTGCCGGATGTGGAGGGACAGCCTCTGTTCGTTCTTCTTCAGGGCGTCCTCGGTCCTCTTGTACTCGATGCTCTTGGCGACCTGCGACGAGACGTATTCGAGCATGCGGAGCTCGCGCTGGCCATAGGCCTTGGGATCGGAATAATGCTGGACGACCATGGCGCCGATCGTCTTCTTGTCGACGATGAGCGGCACGCCGAGCCAGATCGCGGAGGGAGCGCCGACGACCTCGACCTCGCCGCGGCCGCGGAGCTCCGTGTCCGTCGCCTCGTCGCAAAGGAGGGGCCGGCCCGTCCGGATGACGTACTCGGTCAGCCCCTTGCCGGGCCTCACGGGCTCCGGCGGGCTGTCCACCTCGTCGACGAAATAGGGGAAGCTGATGAGGTCCCGAACGGCGTCGTAGAGGGCGATGTAGAAGTTCCCGGCGGGCATGACCGTGCGCACGGTCTCGTGCACGGACTTGTAGAGGTCGTCGAGGTTCGCGGACTCGTCCGCGGCCTGGGCGATCCGGTAGACGGCGTTCTGGAGGCGCTCGGCCTGGGTCCTTTCCGTCGTGTCCCGGACGACGGCGAGGATCACGGGCTTGCCCGACAGGACGAGCGCCGTCAGCGAGACCTCGGCCGCCAGCTCCGTCCCGTCCTTGCGGGTGTGGAGCCAGGAAAACCGCTGGGCCTGGCCTCCGGACGCGGCGGCGATGAGCTCGCGCGCCTTCTCCTGCGAATCGCGGCCGTCGGGCTGGCGCGGGGGCGAGAACTCCCACGGGGCATGGCCGACGATGTCTTCTTTGGCCGCGCAGCCGAAGATCTTCAGCGTGCTGGAGTTGCAGCTGGTGAACCGCTCCGTATCCATAAGGAACATGGCGTCGTGCGCCAGCTCGAAGACCTTCCGGTAGTTCTCTTCGTTCTCCTGGAGTTTCCTGATCTCCTGCTCGCTCAGGGCGAGGGCGTGGCTGGCCTGCTTGCGGTCGGAAATGTCCTCGACCATGGCCAGGAAGTGCAGGAATCCGCCCTCGGCATCGCGGACGGCGGCGATGGTCGCTGCTCCCCAGATCGTCTTTTTATCCTTGCGGAGGTAGCGTTTTTCGGTCCGGTAGACCGGGATCTCGCCGCGAAGGAGCTTCCTCATCGCCTCGGAGTCGCCGTTGAGATAGTCGGGGTGGGTGATCTCCTTGAAGGTCAGGGTCGTCAGCTCTTTCTCCGAATAGCCCAGCATTAGGCAGAGGGCGGCGTTGGCCCGGGTGAAGCGGAAGTAGGCGTCGGACATGGCCATGCCGAGGGGACCCTCCTCAAAGACCCGGCGGAAGCGCTCCTCGCTGTCCCGCAGGACCTCCTCCGCACGTTTCTCCCGGACGGCCGCGGCCTGCAGCTCAGAGAGGCGGCGCCGGAGGTCCTGGACCTCAGCCTCGACGTCGGGCGGGATGGCGCCGATGGCCCTCGGCCTATCGGGGGGGTCGGTGCGCGCCTTTTTGGCGGCGATCTGCGGCCACATGATGGGGAGAGCTTACGACATCTCCGTCCGCCGCGAATCCCTCCTGGGAATGATTTCCGGGGTGACTTTTTGGGCGTTTCTCCCACCCCGGAGGGTGAGGCCATGCCCGGAGACACGGGCGGATATGGCCCTCCCCGTCCCCGGGTTTCGACCCGCCGGCCTCTGGCCCGACAAAACCTTATGATAGGGATGCTGGAGGCTGGGGTCCCCACCCCGGGACTCCCGGCCGGGCGCCTCCTCCGGGAATATCCTCCCGGCGTTCACCTCAAGGGGTGATTGACGGCGCCGGGAGGGCCTCCGAAGATGGGGGCGGCGGGAGGCGACCCTCTTGCCGCCGCACGCGCTGAAAGGAGCCGGCCCCATGGCCAAAGTCGTCTTGCTCGATTTCGATGATACGGCCCGCGGCCGCCTGGCCGAGGAGAGATACGACGTGGAGCTCCTGTCGACCGGCTGGCGGTCGGGGACGGAGGCTCCGCTCGAGATCCCGGCCGACAGCGAGGCCATCTTCTATCAGCTCGAGAACCACGCCGCCAACGGCCGGAGCGCGCTCCACTCGGATGTCCACGAGGCCCTGGCCCGGCGGCTCGAGGCCGGCGCCCGCGTCGTCTGCTTCATCGGCGGCGGCGAGGTCTACCAGCTGACGAACATCGTCGGCGCCATCCCCCGGCTCCAGCTCCGGGACAGCGCCCGGAGCGACTCCATCCTCTTCAATCCCCGGGCCCTCTTCCACGTCCCCTTCGAGAGGTTCCGGCCGTTCATGGCCAAGGCCTTCAAGCTGCTGCCCGAGGCGTCGGCCGAAGGGGTTTGGGAAGGGGCCGGGCCGGAGGGCAGGCTGGAGATCCTGGCCAAGAGCGCCGACGGCTTCCCCGTCGCTCTCCTGGCGGGGAGGGGCAAGGGCTCCATCCTTCTCCTCCCGTCGTTCGGGCCCAAGAACGTGGAGATCATCGATTATCTCCTCAAGGACACGATGCCGATGGCCGCCGCGGCGCCCAGGGTCGCGGCCGAGCGGTGGATCGACGACCAGGAGTTCGTCTTCCCCGAGCTCAAGGAGCTCCTCGCCCGCAGGGAGGAGGAGAAGAAGCGCCACGAGCAGCTCCTGGCCGAGATCGAACGGAAGATCGCCGAGGCCAAGGCGGGCGGCCAGGATGAGTTCCACAAGCTCCTCACGGCGGACGGGGCGGACCTGACAAAGGCCGCCCTCCAGGCCCTCCGGCATTTCGGCTGGGGCCGCGTCGTGGACGTCAACGATTACTGGAAGAAGGTCATCCGCAGCAAGGAAGAGGACGCCTGGCTCGTCGAGGCCGGCGGCCCGTCCGTCGAAGCCAGCCTGCGAAAGGAGGAGCTCGTGCTCGTCCTCGTCCGGAGCGGCCAGGCCGCGGCCGCGGACGGCGACTGCGCCCTCCTCCAGAAATACAAGGGCCGCCGCATGCAGGAGTTCGACAACACGAAGATGAAGGCCCTCCTCGTCGGCAACTACTTCGCCGCCGCCGACCCGCGGGCGCGCGGCAATCCCTTCTCGGCCCTCCAGGTCGAGGAGGCGACCAAGGACGGCAACGGGCTTGTCACGACGTGGGAGCTCTTCAAAGCCATCAAGGCCGAGAAGGAGGGGCGCGTGACCAGGGGCGCCATCCGCGCCCAGGTCCGCCAGAAGACCGGCCTCATCACCTTCGAGTATTGACCCGCTTCGGCCGAACGGGTCCTGCTCCGGCGCGTCACTAGGCGAGGCGGCGCCAAGGCCGTCCCTATCCCCCCGGCCCCGGGAACCTGTCCCGGGTCCCCCGTACCGTTCCGTTGCGGAACGGCACGGGTCCCCTTCCAAACGGGGGCTCTCAGACGGCCAAGTCGCCACCTGCCCTGGCTTCGGCCCGATGGCCCGAGGGGCCTTCGGGGCAGCCTCCACTCCAAACAGGCGCCGGAGACAACCCGCGTCCGAACGAAGGGAACGCCCCGAGCTCGACCCCCATGATCCACGACGGGCAGGACCCCTACGGCAGGGAGCGGTTTGACTTGGGCGGCGCGGCTCTGACATAATCGCCTCCGACAAGGAGGCCCCGATGCCAAGAGCGCTCGTCTGCTACCACTCGCGGACCGGGAACACCAGGAAGATGGCCGCCCGCATCGCCGAAGTCTTGGCCGCCGAGGGCCTTGAAACCGATCTGAAGAAGGTCCAGGACACGGCCGCGGCGGACCTTCTCGCCTACGATTGCATCGTCCTCGGCTCGCCGACCTACTACGGTTCGATGGCCGCGGAGATGAAAACGCTCCTCGACGAAAGCGTCAAGTTCCACGGCAAGCTCAAGGGCAAGGTCGGCGGCGCCTTCGCCTCCTCGGCCAACATCGGCGGCGGCAACGAGACGACGATCCTCGACCTCCTCCACGCCCTCCTGATCCATGGCATGGTCGTCCAGGGCGACCCCCGCTTCGACCACTACGGCCCGGTCTCGATCGGCCGGCCCGACAAGCGCGCCCTCGACTGCTGCCGGGCGCATGCCCGCAACCTCGCCGCCCTGGCCAAGAAGCTCTTCGCGTGAGCCAAGGAGACGGGGCCGGGCCGTGATCGATCCTCCCTCCGCCCCCAGGTTTGACCCCCGGGGGGGGATTGTGCTAAAAAGGAAGACCGCGATCCCGGCCATGCGGAGAGAGGCATGAAAAGAACAGAGAGACATCACCTCAAAGAAAACGAGATGCAGGAGGGCTTCTCCTGGTTCGTCGATTTCTACGAGAAATATAAGAGGGAGATCGCGATCGCCGGCGTCGTCGTGGCCGTCGCCATCGTCGTCTTCGCCGCCCTCTTCCTCATTCGCTCCCACGCCCAGGCCGTCCGGAGCCGAGCCGTCGGCGAAGTCGTCAGCCTGGCCCAGGAGCTCGAGGCCAAGCCCGGCAACCTGAGCCGGCTCGAGACGCTCGCCTCCGGCGGGCCGGCGGCGCGGCTGGCCTGCCTGGAGCTGGCCGGATACTGGGCCGGCAAGGGCGACACGGCCAAGGCGGAATCCTACTTGGGCCGCATCCCCGCCGCGCCGAAGGACGACCTCTACTACCAGGCCGAGGACCTCAAGGCCCAGCTCCTGATCAAGAGGAAGGAGTACGACCGGGCCATCGCCATCTATCAGAAGGTCCGGGAGGAGAAGCCGAAGAGCTATCCGATCGACGCCGTCCTCTTCCACCTGGCCGAGGCCTACGAGCTCAAGGGGCAGACGAAGGAGGCGTTCGACCTGTACACGACGCTCCAGTCCGAATACGCGCAGACCTATTACGGCTACGAGGCCTCGACGAAGGCCGCGCGCCTGGGCCTGCGGAAATAGGCGCGGTCTTGTAATCGGCCCCCGATGGGCTATAATGAATTTGGATCCTTCGGAGGAGGAAATCGATGGCTTATAAGATCACCGAGGAATGCATCAACTGCGGCGCCTGCGAGCCCGAATGCCCGAACCAGGCCATCTCGGCCGGTGACGAGCGCTACGTGATCGACCCGGCCAAGTGCACCGAGTGCGTCGGGTCCTTCGATTCGTCCCAGTGCGCGTCGGTCTGCCCGACGGAAGCCTGCGTCCCCGACCCCGACCACAAGGAGACGAGGGCGGAACTCGAGGCGAAGCACCTCCGGCTCCAGGGCAAGTAAGCCGGGCCGATCTCCCGACAGAACGAGGAGTGAAGGTTCTTCACTCCTCTTTTTTTTCGCCCACCATGGATCCGACATCGAGGCCGACCCTGCGCGGGGCGTGGCTGAACGCCCTCCTCTTCGCCCTGACCGTCCTTTCGACCGTCGGCGTCGGCCTCGATCTCGGCTTCGGCTATCTCCATCCGGCCTCTTCGGCCGCCTCGGCCGGAACGCCGCCCGCCGGGGCATACTTCGAACCTCGGGTCCTGATCCTGGGCGTTCTCTACGCGGCGGTCCTCATGACCATCCTGACGGCCCATGAGCTCGGCCACTACTTGACCTGCCGTCGCTACGGCCTCGCGGCGACGCTGCCGTTCTTCTTCCCCGCCCCGAACCTGCCGTTTTTCATCCCGACGCCGGGTTGTATCCCGTCGCCCAGCCTGTTCGGCACGTTCGGCGCGTTCATCAGGATCAAGTCGCCCATCTCGTGGAAACGTCAGCTCTTCGACATCGGCGCGGCCGGGCCGCTGGCCGGGGCCGCGCTGGCCTTTCCGGCTCTCCTCGTCGGGCTGGGCTTTTCCAGGGTCGCTGCCGTCCAGGAGCCGGGCGCCATCTCCCTGGGCGAGCCCCTGCTCCTCAAGCTCGGCGGCCTGCTCTTCTTCGGGCCGCATGCCGCCGGGCTCACTCTCCATCCGGTCGCTTTCGCCGGCTGGGTGGGGGTGCTCGTCACGGCCCTCAACCTCTCCCCGCTCGGCCAGCTCGACGGCGGCCATATCGCCTACGCCCTGGCCGGGCGGAGAAGGAAGATCGTCTCCCGCGTCGCCCTGGCCGCGTTCCTCGTCCTGGGCGTCTTTTTCTCCGTCGCCTGGCTCGTCTGGGGGACGATCGGACTCCTTTACGGGCTCGTCCTTCGCTTGAAGCGCCCGGGCCGCCTCTACCGGTTGGCGCTCCGCTGGCAGCATCCGAGAGTCGTCGACGAGGATGCTCCGCTCGACCGCCGGCGGCTCGCCCTGGCCGTCGTCATCATCATCGTCTTTGTCCTCTCGTTCATCCCGGACCCGATCCAGGGCACGAGCCTCCTGGCCCTTTTAAAGCGGGCGCCGGCGGGTGTAAGATAGCCGCGGCGGCATCGAAATGCCGGCCGGAATTATTCACACATTTTGTGAAAAAGCTGTGGAAAAGAGGCCTCTTTCGAAACCCAATCGCCGTTGTTTGTTGCACATACGCCGGATTGCACAAAAAGTCGTCACCGCGCTAACTGATGCCTTTTCAACGAGTTATTAACTACATGAAAAATAAGGACTTCCTGGCGGACCCGCGGCCCGGGCTGGGAGACGGATAAGATGTCCGACCAATTCCACGAAGTGGCCTCGGCCTTGGCCCGCCTGAAGGCCGATTTCAGCGAGGGCGCGATCTCACAGCAGGAGTTCATCGACGCCCTGAAACAGCTCCGCATCAGGGACGATGCGGGCCGCTTTTGGATGATCGGCGTCCAGAGCGGCAAGTGGTACTGTTCCGACGGAAGCGGCTGGGTCCAGGCCGAACCGCCTTCGGCAAGCCAGCGCAAGGCCATCTGCATCTACTGCGGCTTCGAGAACGACCTCGAGGCGGAAACCTGCGCCCGCTGCGGCAGCGGCCGGGAGTCGGTCGTCGAGAGGCCGCTCTGTCCGCGGTGCGGGACACGGCTCGAGGCTCCCGGCGGGGCCTGCCCCGCCTGCCGTCCGGCCGCCGGGGCCGGGCCGGCGGCGGCCGCCGCAGCGAAGGCCGCACCGCCGGCCCCGGCCAGGACCCTCGTCATCCGGGCCGTCCAGCCGGCCTCCTTCTTCTGGTTCTTCGGCATCCTGGGCGTCTTCGGCGGCATGCTCCTCGGCCTTCTCGTCGGCGTGACCGGCCTCTTTCCGGGGTTGGTCTCGTCGCTGCCGGGGTTCTTCACGGACACCCAGGGGAAGCTCTTGGGAGGTGTCGTCTACACGATCGCGGGGGGCCTCCTCGGCTTCATCACGGCCGGGCCGGCGGGCTTCTTTCTCGCTGCCGTTTCGAACGGCATCCTGTCGCTCGTCGGCGGCATCCGGGTGGACGTCGCTTCCGTGTCGGCTTCGCCGCCGTCCGAGCCCGAGCCGCCATCCGGGCCCCGGCGCCCCTGAGCTAGCGTTTTGCCTGCCCCAAGTTGGCCAGCCCCCAGCCGATCTGCCCGAGCGAGAGCGACTCGTCATTCGGCGAGTAGAGGACCGGCCGCAGCACCCGGAAGCCGGCCCGGCCGAGCCGCCGGGTCGTCCGATCGAGCAGGACCCGGTTGAGGAAAACCCCTCCGGCCAGGGCGACCGTGTCCGTGCCCCGCTCTTCCCTTGTTTTCAACGCCACCCGCAGGATGAGTCCGGCCAGCGAGTTGTGGAAGGCCGATGAGACGTGGCTAGCCGGGAGGCCTTTCCCGAGGTCGCGGACGACGGCCCTGATGAGCGGGGCGAAGGAGGCCTCGGCCGGCCGGCCCGGCCCGGCCTCCGCAAGGCCGACCGGATACGTTCCCGCCGCGCGACCTTCGGCCGCCGCCTCGAGCCGCATGGCCGCTTCGGCCTCGTACTCCATCCGCTCCGGCGCCGTGCCGCAGAGGAAAGACACGGCGTCGAAGAGCCGGCCGCAGCTCGAGGCGAGGGGGCTGCGGACGCCGGTGCGGACGAGCTCGAGGACGGCCGCCCGCCGGGCCGCGCCGATCCTCCGCAGGGCGGCGGGGACGGGGGCGTCCGGGCCGAAGGCCTCGACGAGGTAGGCCAGGGCCATCCGCCACGGCTCGCGCGCCGCCAGGTCGCCTCCCGGGAGCGGCACGGGCCTGAAGCGGGCCACGCGCTCGTATCCGCGGTAATCGGCCAGCAGGAACTCGCCGCCCCAGGCCGTGCCGTCGTCCCCGTATCCGTACCCGTCGAGGGCGACGCCGAGGACCTTCGTCCCCGGCGCGACGCCGTGCTCGAGGAGCGCCGCAAGGACGTGGGCAAAGTGATGCTGGACCCGGTGATGGGGGAGGCCGATCCGGTCGGCGTAGCGCGTCGTCCGGAAATCGGGATGGAGGTCGGTGATGACGGCCTCCGGCCGGACGCCGAACAGCCGTTCGAGGTGGGCGAGCGTCTCCTCGAAGTAGCCGAAATTGCGGTAATCATCGAGGTCCCCCAGGAACTGGCTGGTGACGACGTACCCGTCGCGATAGACCGAGACCGTGTCCTTAAGCTCGCCGCCGAGGGCGACGAGGGTGAGGCGCTGGCGCAGGGCCTCGGGCACGGCCTGAGGATAGGGGACGTAGCCGCGGGCGCGCCGGACGAAGAGCGGGCCGTCGGCGGCGGCCTTGATCACGGAATCGTCGGCCCTCATGGCGATCGGCCGGTCGTGGGTGAGGACCGCGTCGGCGAACCGCCCGACCCCCTCTCCCTCCTCCTTCATGATCGGCGCGTCCTTCGGGTTCGAGCTCGTGGCCACGATGAGGCCGAGGGGCGCGAGCAGGAGGTGATGGAGGGGGGTGTAAGGCAGCATGACGCCGACCTCGTCGAGGCCCGGCGCGATGAGCGGGAGGTCCTGCCGCTTCTTGAGCAGCACGATCGGCCGCCGCGAGGAGAGGAGCAGGCGGCGCTCGGCCGGACCGGCCCGGCCGACCTTGGCGGCCTCGCCCATGTCCCGGGCCATTAGGGCCAGGGGCTTGGTCCGCCGGGCCTTGGCCCGCCGCAGGCGGAGGACGGCCCGCCTGTTCGTCGGGTCGCAGACGAGATGGAACCCGCCCAGGCCCTTGACGGCCAGCACGCGGCCCTTGCGGACGAGCGCGGCCGCCTCCGCGATGCCGCCCGGAAGGACTTTCCCCGTCCGCGCGTCCTTCAGCGTCACCCGCGGACCGCAGACCGGGCAGGCGATGGGCTGGGCGTGGTGCCGGCGGTCGAGCGGGTCCTCGTATTCCCGGCGGCAGTCCGGGCACATGGGGAAGCCGGCCATCGTCGTCCGCGGCCGGTCATAGGGGAGGCCGGTGACGATGGTGTAGCGCGGGCCGCAGTTCGTGCAATTGGTGAAGGGATAGCGGAAGCGGCGCGCGCCGGGCGTCCGGACCTCCTCCAGGCACTCGGGGCAGGTGGCGATGTCGGGCGAGATGAAGACGAAGCTCCGGCCCGCCCGGGTCCTGCGGATGGCGAAGCCGGGCCGGCCCGTCGGCCGGGACGGCCGCGCCTCGAGCCGCTCGACGCGGGCGAGCGGCGGGAGCTCCGACCGGAGGGCGGCTAGGAAGCGCGCATGGGTCGCCGGCCTGCCGCCCTCGACCTGGATCTCGACGCCGCCGCCGATGTTCTTGACCCAGCCGGCCAAGCCCAGGCGCCGGGCGAGGCGGAAGACGAACGGCCGGAAGCCCACGCCCTGGACGACGCCGAAGGCGAGGACCCGCGTCGCCGGAACCCGGTTCCTGCCTTTCATCGCGATGGCCGTTTCATCGGCCCCGGGCCCCCAGGGCTTCGAGGCTGTCGGCGCAGCCGCAGTAGTCCTGGCGATAGAGGCCGTGGGCGCGGCTGAGGCCGACGCTCTTCTTGAAGCCGTCCTTCTTCTTGAAGTCGGCCTCAAGGAAGCGGAGGCCGTAGCGTTCCCCGAACTGGCGGCCGATGCGGTTGATGACGGCCGCCTTCTTCCAGGGGCTGAGGCTCATGACCGTGGCGAAGGCGTCGAAGCCGCGGGCTGCGGCCTCCTCGGCCGTCCGTTTCAGCCGGACGGCGTAGCAGACGTCGCAGCGCCGCCCCTTCTCCGGCTCGCCCCGGAACTTCCGCGTCACGGCCAGCCAGCGGTCGGGCTCGTAGGCGTCCTCGACGAGGGGAAGGGCGAGAAGGCCGGCGACCTTCCGCGCCTCCTCCAGCCGCCTCACGTATTCCGCGGCCGGGTGGATGTTGGCGTTGGAGAAGAATCCGGCGGCGTCGAATTCGTCTCGGAGGAGGCCGAGGACGTAGAGCGCGTCCGGCGCGCAGCAGACGTGGACGAGGAGCCGCGGTTTGGTCATGCGACTATTGTATCCGGCCGGCCGGGATTAATAAAGGGCGCCCGGGGGGGACCGTCCCTAGCGGAGACGATCGATGCGGGCCTCGACGGCCGCGATGGCCCGGTTCACGGCGTCGATCTCAAAATAGACCGCGGCCAGCTCGTCGTGGTCGACCCGGTCCTCGTCGAGGGAGCGCCCCATGCTCTCGAAGAGGGGCTCCATGAGCCGCTCGAGGCGGACGATCTCGTCCTGGATCGTCTGCTTCTTCCTCAGCCATTCCTGGAGCTCCCGCTCGTGGGCGCGCTCGGCCGCCGCCCGCTCCCCATCGAGCCTGGCGATCCGCCGGCCGAAGACCTCGGCCCGGTCTTCGGCCTCGGCCTGCAGCCGCTCGAGGTCCCGGCGCTCCTCATGGAGGATGGGCAGCTTCTCCTCGAGGGCGCGGATGCGGCCGGCCAGGGCGTCCGCCTTTTCCTTGATCCGGTTGAGCCGCTCGGCCTTCTCAATGTCCGAGAGCTTCGCGTTCCCCTCGGCCGTCCGGGCTTCCCTGTCGAGGGCCTTGAGCTGGCTGCCGGCCGAATCGACCTCCCAGGCCGCGCCGCCGATGGCGTCGAGGATCTCCGACTTCCGCGCGCCCAGCGACCGCCGCTGCTCCTCGAGCGGGCGGCGGAGGTCCTCCTGCTCCCTGACCGCCTCCCGGATCCGGCCGGTCTCCCGCTCGTGCTCGCGGCCGAGAGCCTCGATCCGCGAGTAGACTTCGTGCCAGGCCATCCGGCGGGCGTGCATCTCCTCCTCGAGGGCGGCGAGCTTCCGGCATTCCGCGGCGACCGAGGCCGCGGTGACGTCCTCGCTCCAGGCCCGCCGGCCGAGCTCCCTCCAGAGGGCGGACTTCTTCTCCTCCTCGCGCTTGAGCTTGGCTTGGAGCCGCAGGCTCAGCATCCTCCGGCGCGTCCCGGAGAGGAAGGCGCTCATGCGGCGCCGGAGGTCCTTGTCCCGGAGGAAGATCGTGGCGAGCAGGAGGAGGATGACGCAGAGGAGGAACCAGAAGAGCCAGTAGGGGAGGCCGCCGGCGATGTCCGGCGCGGCCGCCGTTTCCTGGAGCAGGACGTTTGTCATGTCACCCGGCTGTTTATTTATGCCATCCGGCGGGCGGAGTCAATCTCCCCGCGGTCGGCCGGGGCGCGGCGCGGCCGCGGCGGCTCACCACTCGATGAGCAGGGAGGCCCAGGTCAGGCCGCCGCCGAAGCTGATGACCATGACCAGGTCCCCTTTCTTGAGCAGCCCCTCCTCGACGGCCTCGCGCAGGGCGAGCAGGGACGACGTCGACGAGCAGTTGCCCCGCCGGTCGACGTTGATGTAGAACTTCTCGACGGGGATGCCGAGCTTCTTGGCCGGGAACTCGAAGATCCGGGCGTTGGCCTGGTGGGTGACGAAAAGGGCGATATCCTCCAGCCGATAGGTCCCGGGACGGCCGGCGGCCGCGTCGGCGGCGTCGAGCGTCCGGACGATGAGCTCGGGGATGATCTTGAGGACGAACTTCTGGATCTCGTGGCCCCGGATAAGGACGTTGGTCGGGATGGCGATCTGGTCCTTGCGGCTGCCCTGCCCCACGCTGTAGGCGGTCTCGGCCCCCCAAGCGTCGGTCCCGGTGAGCGAGCAAATGATGCCCTTCCCCTCGTCGGTCCTTTCCAGGACGACGGCGGCGGCCCCGTCCCCCCACAGGTCGGCGTTGCTGTCCGCGAGGTCGAGCATGCGGCTGAGGACCTCAGTGCCGAGGGCGAGCCCGTAGCGATAGCGCGTCTCGGGGAAAAGGAGCGACTTTCGGACATGGTCGATGGCGTAGAGGCCGCTCGTGCAGGCGGCGAGGATGTCGAAGGCCTGGATGCGGAGCTTCCCTCTCGCCTCGGCCTCGGTCCATTCGCCGGAGCCGACCTTCTTCCGGAGGACCTTGTTGAGGAGCAGGCAGGCCGTCGAGGGATAGACAGCCTCGGGCGTCGACGTGCCCAAGGCCAGGACGCCGACGTCCTCCCAGCCGATCCCCGCCTCGCTCAGGGCCTTCTCCGCCGCGACGAGGCCCATATCGGAGGTGTTGACCTCGTCGGCCGCCCAGCGGCGCTCGCGGATGCCGACCAGGTCAACGATCTTTTGGGGCGTCAGCTCCTCCGGCGTCCAGGGCCGGCCGGCGCCCGGCCTGATGGCGCGATGGTCGAGGAGGATGCGGACGATCTCCTCGTTCGTCACGACCCGGCCCGGCACGTCGGTGCCGGGAAGGCACTTGCCGATCCCTGCGATTCTCACCGGCATCGCGTCGCTCTCTCCTTCCTGAGGGTCGCGCGCCCGACGGCCGCCGCGCGGACCTCCATTATTCAAGTATCGGCGCGGGATGTCAATTCCCAGCCGCCGGGCGGGCGTTTGACCGGTCCCCATGTTGTATGGTAAGACCATCCTCGCCATGAACGAGAGGCCCCTCGACGGCGTCCGCATCCTCGACCTGTCCCGGCTCCTGCCGGGCCCCTTCGCGACGCTTCTGCTCTCCGACCTTGGGGCGGAAGTCATCAAGGTCGAGGACGCCGCCTGCGGCGACCCCATCCGGGCCATGGGCCCCTTCAGGGCCGGGCAGGGCGCCTATTTTCTGGCCCTGAACCCGGGCAAGAAGAGCCTCGCCCTGAACCTCAAGGACCCGCGCGGCCGCGAGGCCTTCCTCCGTCTGGCCGGCACGGCCCACGTTATCGTCGAGGGCTTTCGGCCGGGCACAGCCGACCGCCTCGGCGTCGGCTTCGAGGCCGTCCACGCCGTCAACCCCCGCCTCGTTTACTGCTCGATTTCCGGCTACGGCCTTGACGGGCCCCTGCGGGACCGGGCCGGCCACGACCTCAACTACATCGCCCGGGCCGGCATCCTCGGCCTGTCGGGCGCGCCGGGAGGGCCGGCCGCCGTCCCGCCCGTGCAGGTGGCCGACCTCAGCTCCGGCATGTACGCGGCCGTGGCCGTCCTTGCGGCGCTCCGGGAGAGCGAGCGCACCGGCGAGGGCCGGACGATCGACATCGGGATGATGGACAGCGCCATGTCCTGGCTGATCATGACCGTGGCCGAGTTCTCCGCCGGCGAGCGCGGGGGCCGGGGCCAGCTCCACCTGACCGGCAAGTACCCCTGCTACCACGTCTACCGGACCAAGGACGGTTACGAGTTCGCCCTGGCCGCTCTGGAGCCGAAGTTCTGGGCGGATTTCTGCCGGGCCGCGGGCCGGCCGGACCTCGCCGACCTCCAGTATTCCGAATCGCCCGAGGCCTTGGCCGAGGTCGCCGCCGTCTTTGCCGGGCGGAGCCGCGACGAGTGGGCGGCCCTGGCCAGGACTGGCGACTTTTGCTGCGAGCCGGTCCTGACGCTCGAGGAGGCCCTGCTCGATGTCCAGGCCCGCCGGCGCGGGGTGGTGCGGCTGGTGCGGGCGGGGGAGCAGACGGCGGTCGAGCTGGGCAACCCGCTCCGGCGGCTGGCGGGAGGCGAGCCGGGACCCTGCCCGGAACACGGGGAGCACACCGCGGCCCTCCTTCGCGAGCTGGGGTACTCCGACGCCGAGCTGGCCGATCTCGAGGCCGCGGGGGTCATCCCGGTCCGCCGCAGGTAGAGGGGAGACGCGTCAGTCCGAGAACTCCCTGAACAGCCGCAAGAGGGCCTCTTTGTCCATGGCCCCGACGTTGCGGTACCGGATCCGGCCCTTTGCATCGATGATGATCGTCGCTGGGACGAATCCGCCGGGCTTGAAGGCGGCGACGATCTCCCGCGTGGCCAGGGCGACGGGGTAGTTGACGCCGACGGTTTCGACCCAGTCCCGGAGGTCCTGCGGCGGCAGCGTGTCGACCGAGAGGCCGAGGATCTCGAGCCCGCGGCCCCTCAGCTCCTTGTAGGCGGAGACGAAATCCGGGATCTCCTCCCGGCACGGCGCGCACCATGTCGCCCAGAAGTTCAGGACGAGAACCTTGCCCTTGTAGTCGGCGAGCGAGACCGTCCGGCCGCGGAGGTCCTTGACCGTGAACTCGGGCGCCGGCTCCGCCCCGTTCTGGCTCCGGCTCGGGGTGCAGCCGAAGGCCAGGAGGACGGCCCCGACGGCCGCCATCGAGGCGAGCCGTCTCAAGCGCCCCCCGCGCTCTTCAGCAGCCGCTCCCAGCGCTCGTCGACCTCGGCCTGGATGACCGCGACCTGTTCGGGCTTCAGGTGACGGAACCGCCCCTGGAGGCGGAGATAGTCGTCAACCGGCTTCTTGTCCTTGAGCTTCAGGTTGATCGTGACCTTGTCCCCGTTCTCGATCTCGCAGAGCGGAAAATAGGCGTTCTGCACGGCCATCCGGGCCAGTTTGACGGTGTCGTCCGGCCGGCTTTTCCAGCCCGTCGGGCACGGCGCGTAGACGTGGAAGAAGCGCGTTCCCCTGATGGCCTTGGCCTTGGTCATCTTCCTGACGAAGTCCTCCGGGTGCGAGACGCTGGCCGTGGCGATGTACGGGATGCGGTGCGCGGCCATGATGGCCACGATGTCCTTCTTCGGCCGGGTCTTGAAGTGCTTGACCGGAGTCGTGGTCGTCCAGGCGCCGTAGGGCGTCGCCGAGGAGCGCTGGATGCCCGTATTCATGTAGGCTTCGTTGTCGTAGCAGACGTAAATGATGTCCTCGTTCCGCTCGGCCGCCCCGGACAGGGCCTGGATGCCGATGTCGAAGGTCCCGCCGTCCCCGGCCCAGGCGACGACCGTCGTCTCCTTGTCGCCCGTCATCTCCAGCCCGGCCTTGACCCCCGTCGCCGTGGAGGCGGCCGTTTCAAAGGCGCAATGGTAGATGGGGACGTCGAGCGAGGAGTAGGGATAGGGCCCGTCGATGACGGCCCAGCAGCAGGCCGGGATGCAGAGGACGGTCTTCTGACCCAGCGCCTTCAGCATGTAGCGCATGGCCAGGGTCGCCCCGCAGCCCTGACAGGCCAAGTGGCCGCAGGCCATCAGCTCGTCGGCCGGCAGCGTCATCGTGAACTTCTTCTCTTTCTTCGCTTCTTGGCTCATTTCTTGACTCCGATCCAGACGATCTCCTCGTCGGCCCTATCCTTGGCCAGGGCGTCCGCCGCGACCTCCTTGAACGACTCCGTGGTGATGTCGCGCCCGCCCAGCCCGGCGATGTAGCCGAAGAGCGGCGGCATGCCCGGCCGGCCGTAGACGGCGGACTTGACCTCCTGGTAGAAGATGCCGCCCGCGCCGTAGGAGCAGTTCCGGTCGACGACGGCCGCCTTCTTGGCCTTGGCGAGGACCTCGCGGACCCGGTCGAAGGGGAACGGCCGGAAGGCCTTGATGCGGACGTTCCCCGCCTTGACGCCGGAGCGGCGGAGCTCGTCCACTGCGACCCGGGCGGTGTAACCGGCCGTGCCCGAAGTGACGAACAGGAAATCGGCATCGTCCGACCGATAGGCGTCGATGAGGCCGAGGTCGCGCCCGAAGAGCCGGCCGTACTCGCGGCCGGTCTCCTCGATGAGGGCCGGGGCCTTCTCCATGTCCTTCTCGAGCCGGTAGCGGAGCTCCATGTAGTGCTCCGACCCGGTCAGGCCGCCGAAGGCCCGAGGGTCGGCGGGGGTCAACCTGATGGCGGGCTTGAAGGGCGGCAGGTACTTGTCGACCAGGGCCTGGTCCGGGACGTCGACGACCTCGTAGGTGTGCGAGAGGGCGAAGGCGTCGAGGATGACCATGGCCGGGATCATCAGCGTCTCGGCGACCTTGAAGGCTTGGATGACCGTGTCCACGACCTCCTGGTTCGAGGCGCAGTAGAACTGCATCCAGCCCGTGTCGCGCTCGGACAGACTGTCGTTCTGGTCGGTCCAGATCGACCAGCCCGGGGCCATGGACCGGTTAATGTTGCCCATGACGACGGGGTGGCGCCCGCCGGCGGCCCAGTGGAGCATCTCGTGCATGAGGGCCAGGCCCTGGGCCGAGGTCGCGGTGAAGGTCCGCGCCCCGGCGACCGAGGCGCCGATGCAGGAGGCCATGGCCGAGTGCTCGGACTCGACCTTGATGAACTGGGCGTCGAGGGTCCCGTCGGCGCACATCTCCGAGAGGAGCTCGACGACCTGGGTCTGCGGCGTGATGGGGTAGGCGGAGATGACCTGGGCCCGGGAGAGCATGGCGCCGTAGGACAGCGCGTGGTTGCCCATGATGACTTTTTTCATCGCCGCTCCTCCACCATGACGATGCACTTGGACGGGCACTCCTCGGCGCAGATGCCGCAGCCCTTGCAGTAGTCGTAATCCACGACCGGCCACTCGTCGACGATGTCGATCGACGGCTCCGGGCAGAACTTCCAGCAAATGCCGCACTTGATGCACTTGCCGCGGTCGATCTCCGGCCGGATGTTCCGCCAGGCCCCGGTCAGGTTTTGGGTCTGGTGGCCGACCGAGCAGATCATGAGCGGCATCTCCTCGGCCGAGCTGAAGACGATCTTCTTGGCCTTCTTCGGTCTCATGGCGTCCCTCCCTCAGGCCTTTTCATAAGCTTCCCGGGCCGCCTGGACGTTGTCCTCCGGCTTGATGGCGATGCCGTCCCGGATGGCCGCGGCCAGGGACTCGAACTTGGTCAAGCCGAGGATCTTGATGACGGCCCCGGCGATGGCCGTGTTGACGATGGGCGCAGCCAGGCTGCCGAGCTGGTGGGCGACGGCGATCTTGGTGGCGTCGATGGCCCGGACCTTGAACTTGCCGTGGAAGGCGAACTCCTCGGGCCGGCGGTCGCTGTTGATGATGATCGTCCCGCCGGGCTTGAGACCCTCGGTGACGTCGATGGCCTCGGCCAGGGTCGGGTCGACGACGACGACATCGTCCGGCGTGTAAATGCGGCTCTTGTCATAGATGGGCTTGTCGTCGATCCGGATGAAGGCGACGACCGGAGAGCCCCGGCGCTCGACGCCGAACTCGGGATAGGCCTGGACCCAGTTGCCCTCCTTGGCGATGGCGTCGGCCAGGATCTTGGAGGCGACGACCGTGCCCTGGCCGCCGCGTCCGTGGAAACGGATTTCGACCATGTCCGGCTCCTTGTTTGAAGGGATGAAGCGATATTATATGCCGGGCGGCGGGCCAAGGTCAAAAAAAAGGTTCTTCTCCGGATTCCGGAGGAATCTCTCTCCCCGGCTTGGCTCAGGGCATTGCCTCTAGCTCCCCGGCCCCCTGGGAACCAGTTCGCACGGTTCCCCCCCGCTTCGCGGGTCCCCTCTCCAGCTTAGCGCGGCACCGGGGAGCTCTTGAGCGCCTGCGACCGGTAAAGGTCCTTGAGCATGAGCGCATCGCGCTCGAGGTTGGGGCTCTCGCAGATGATCAGGCCCTCCACGCCGAAGTCCCGCAGCGCCTGGAGCCACTGCTCGGTGCGGAAGTCGGCCTCGTCGAGGTTGAGGTGCTTGACCTCGCCGCCGTGGTTGTAGTGGATGCCGGCGATGTGGATGTGGGCGTTCTTGAGGGCCGATGGCCCGAGCTTGCGGGCGACCTTGCCCAGGACGCGCTCGAACTCAGCGTAGGAGTTGACCTTGCCTTCCCGCGCGTAGATGTGGGAGAAGTCCAGGCACGGCCGAAGGCCGTCGACCTCCCGGCAGAGGAGGAGGACCTCGTCGAGCGTCCCGTACTGCGACCGCTTGCCCATGGTCTCGATGCGGACGACGGCCGGGAGCCGCTCGCGCCGGACGATGGACATGACGGCCGAGACGCCCTGGCGGGTCGCGGCGTGCGCCTTCTCGGGCGTGTCCTTGCCGTAGAAGCCGGCGTGGAAAACGACGGACCCGGCGCCGCAGGCCGAGCCGACCCGGACCGAGCTCAGGAGTCGCTCCTGGCTGTGCAGCCGGACCCCTGGGTCCTCCGAGTTGAAATTGATGTAATAGGGAGCGTGGACGCTCAGCCGGAGGCCGAGGGCGGCGGCCTTGTCCCGGACCTTGCGGGCCGTGTCGAGGCCCATCTTGACGCCCTTGACGAACTCGATCTCGAGCCCGTCCAGGCCGAGCTCCTTGATGCGGTCTAGGGCAGCCAGTGTCGACGCGTCGTCCGCGGAGAGGGGCACGCCGGCCGTGCCGAAGAGCAGCCGCCTAGGCGCAGCCGGCATCGCCCTTCCCGTCCGGGTCGAGGAACTCGCCGACGATGCGCATGGCGCAGAAGTCCCCGCACATGGAGCAGGCCCGGGTCCGGGAGCGTCGCCGCCTCCGGACGGCGTCGAAGCGGGCCGGGTCGAGGGCGAGCGCCCTCTGCCCGTCCCAGTCGAGGCGCTTGCGGGCCCGGGACAGGGCGCGGTCCCGCTCGAGGGCGCCGGCGACGCCCTTGACGATGTCGGCGGCGTGGGCGGCGATTCTCGAGGCCATGAGCCCCTCGCGGACGTCGTCGAGCGTCGGCAGGCCCAGGTGCTCGGCCGGCGTCACGTAGCAGAGAAAGTCCGCCCCGGCCGCGGCGGCGACGGCCCCGCCGATGGCCGAGACGATGTGGTCGTAGCCGGGGGCGATGTCCGTGACGAGCGGACCCAAAACGTAGAACGGGGCTTCCTGGCAGAGCCGCTTCTCGAGGCGGATGTTCATCTCGACCTGGTCGAGCGGGACATGGCCGGGGCCCTCGACCATGACCTGAACACCGGCCTCCCGGGCCCGCCTGACGAGCTCGCCGAGGGTCAGCAGCTCCTCGACCTGCGGGCGGTCGGTCGCATCGAGGACGGAGCCGGGCCGGAGGCCGTCGCCCAGGCTCAGGGTGACGTCGCGCTTGCGAGCGATGTCGAGGAGGCGGTCAAAGCGCGCGTAGAAGGGATTCTCCCGGCCGCCATGGAGCATGCACGCCAAATGGAACGCCCCGCCGCGCGAGACGATGTCGGCCACCCGCCCCTGCTTCTTCAGCCGCTCGACGGCGCGCAGGGTCAGGCCGGCGTGGATGGTCATGAAGTCGACGCCCTCCAGGGCCTGGGCCTCGACGGCCTCGAACAGGTCGTCCTCGGTCATGTCGACGATGGCCTTGCGGCGCTCGATGGCCTTGACCGCGGCCTGGTAGATGGGCACGGTCCCCAGCGGCACGGGTGAGCGGGCCAGCATCGTCCGCCGGATCCGGCCGAGGTCGCCGCCGGTGCTGAGGTCCATGACCGAGTCGGCCCCGTATTCTAGGCTGACCTTGAGCTTGGCCAGCTCGTCGGCCAGGTGGGGGAAATCGCGGGAGGTGCCGAGGTTGACGTTGACCTTGGTCCGCAGCCCCCGGCCGATGGCGGAGGGACGGGGGGGGGAGTGGCGGGGGTTCGAGGGGACGACGGCCAAGCCGGCGGCGACGAGGCCGGCCAGCTCCTCCGGCGGCAGGCCCTCGGCCGCGGCCGCCTTCCTCACGGCCCGGGTGAGGATACCCTTCCTTGCACGCTCGATCTGGCCCATGGTTTCCCTTTCCGAGGATGCCGTTCCGGCCGAAAACTCAGTATAGATGACCCCCCGGGGGCTGTCAAGAAAACGGACGCCTCGGACGGGGGGTGAGACGGCCATGGATTTCTCACCCCCGGCGGTGATGCGGGACGGGGGATTTTCACCCCTGGATTCATCCGGCCGGACGATTGTCCCCCAGGGGAGGCCCCCTTATGCTGGGCCCGTGGTGCGCCCCATGACACGCACATCGTCTTTCATGGCGGTTTTTGCTATCATGGGCTCCCTTGCCTTCCGCACCAGCCTGTAGAAGACCCGAGGACCGTGAGCGCGAGTGGGCGCTTGCCGTCCATCGGCGGTAGCCTGTCTGAAAAGCGGCAGACCCGACGGACAAGACCATGACCGACGCCCGACGTCCCGCGCCGGACGGACCGCTGGAGATCCGCCACGGCCTGCTCTTCCGGAACACCGCCCTTAACCTCGTCGGCCTGGTCGTGCCCCTGCTCGCCGGCTTCGCCGCCATCCCCTTCGTCGTTCGCGGCCTCGGCGCACAACGCTTCGGCATCCTGTCGCTCGTCTGGGTCGTCTTCGGCTACTTCGGCCTGTTCGACCTCGGGCTGGGGCGGACGACGACGAAATACGTCGCCGAAGCCCTGGGGAAGGGCGAGACGCGGGACGTTCCCGGCTGCGTCTGGACAGCCGTCTTCCTGCAAGCGGGAATCGGCGCGGCCGGGGCCCTGCTCCTGGTCCTGCTGAGCCCGTTCGTCACCATGCATTTCCTGAAGATCCCCGGCCGGTTCGTCCCGGAGACGGTGCGGACCCTGCGCCTGGTCGGCTGGTCGCTGCCGGTCATGTTCGTCAGCTCGTCGTTCCGCGGCGTCCTCGAGGCCGCCCAGAGGTTCGACCTGGTCAACGCCGTCAAGGTTCCGGTCAATGTCCTGTTCTACGTCCTGCCGCTCGCCGGGACGGCCCTCGGCTACGGCCTGCCCGGCATCGTCGTCCTCCTCCTCGCCTCGCGCGCCGCCGGGCTTCTCGCCTGGGGCTGGCTCGGCCTCCGCGTCCTGCCCGTGCTGAGGACGCCGCCCCGGCTCGACCGGCGCCTCCTCGGGCCCCTCCTCACCTTCAGCGGCTGGCTGGCCCTTTCGAGCGTCCTCTACGCGCTGAGCTCGTCGGTCGACCGGCTGGCCATCGGCGCCGTCCTGACGGTCGGCGCGGTGACGTTCTACAGCGCCCCTTTCGAAGCGATCAATCGCGTCGGCGTCGTGCCCGGGAGCCTGGCCATGGTCCTCTTCCCGGCCTTCAGCTCGCTCAATGGCGGACGGCTCACGGAAAAGGCCGAGGAGCTCTTCGCCCGCTCGACGAAGCTGCTCCTCCTTTCGACAGGCCCGGTCCTGATCCTCCTCATCTTCTTCGCCAAAGACTTCCTGCGGCTCTGGCTGGGCGCCGACTTCGCCCGGACGAGCACGCCGGCCGTCCAGCTCCTGGCGGCCGGGTTCCTGGTCAACTGCGTCATCGCCGTGCCCAATAACTACCTGATGGGCATCGGGCGCGTGGACATCGCGCCGAAATACCAGCTGGTCGAGCTCTTCGTCTACGCGGGGCTGGCCTGGGCCGGGGCGAAGCTGTGGGGGATCACCGGCGTCGCCTTGGCCACGGCCATCAGGCTGGCCGGCTTCTCGGCCTTCCTGTTCGCCGCCTCCTTCACGGCCGGTGGGGTCCGCTTCCGGCCGTTCTGGCGGGCCGGGGCGCGGCGGGCCGTGACGGCGCTGATTCTCTATGCCGCGGCCCTCGGCCTCGACGTTTTGGCCGGGTTGTTGCATTGGGGCGCGGCCGTGATCACGGCCGGGTTCATGGCCGTGGCCTATTGCCGCCTGCTCGACCCCGCGGAGCGGGAGTTCCTCAGGACCCGGCTCCTCTTCCACCGCGCCGGCGGGCGGCCCGTCGCCGCGGCCGGGCCGGGAGGCGTTTCATGACGGCGCTCCCGCGGGCCGCCGTCCTCCACCCCGACCTCCGGGGCGGGGCCGGTTCCGAGGGCGTGGCCGCCTGGCTGGCCCGGGCGCTCCGGGACACGGCCCGGGTGACGCTCGTCAGCATGGGGCCCATCGACCTCCCGAAGCTCGATGGGCTGTACGGGACGGACCTCGCCGGCTCGGGCGTCGGAACGGTCTCCCTGCGGGTGCCGCCGGGTCCGGCCGGCCGCTTCGATGCCCTGCGGGCCTACCGCCTGGGCCGCTGGGCCAAGGACCACGGGGCGGAATGGGATATCCTCTTTTCGGCCTATAACGTCATGGACTTCGGCCGTCCCGGAGTCCAGCTCCTCGCGGACGTCAGCTTCGACGACGGCTTGCGGCGCTCGCTCCATCCCTCCGCCGCAGGGGTGAAACGCCTGCTCTACGCGAAGTCTCCGCTGCGGTCCCTTTATCTCGGGCTCGGGCGGGCGCTGGCGGGCCAGTCCCGGCCCGGCTGGCGCCGGAACCTGACCTATGCCAGCTCGGCCTGGCTGCGGGACGTCTTCGAGCGCCGCTTCGGCTTTCCCTGCGGCGTCCTCTATCCGCCGGTCGTCGTCGCCGCCGCCGCGGCCGTGCCGTGGGAGGAGCGCGAGAACGGCTTCGTCGTCCTGGCCCGGCTGGCCCCGGAGAAGGGCGTCGAGCGCGCGATCTCGGTCCTGGATGAGGTCCGGCGATCCGCGCCGAGCGTTCATCTCCACATCCTTGGCCGCGCCGACGACCGGGTCACGACCGAAGCCGTGCGCCGACTCTGCCGGGAGCGGGCTGGCTGGGCGAGCTACGAGGGGTGCGTGGACGGGAAGGCCAGGGACGCGCTCCTGGCCCGCCACCGCTACGGGCTCTCCGGCTGCCGCCACGAGGCCTTCGGCATCGGCGTCGCCGAGATGGTCAAGGCGGGGATGATCGTCTGGGTCCCGGGGGCCGGCGGCCAGGTCGAGGTCGTCGGCGACGGCGACCTCGCCTACGAGGACGAGCGGGATGCGGCCCGGAAGATCGTTCCCGTCCTCGGCGACGCGGCGCGCCAGGCCGACCTTCGGCGCCGGCTGGAGGCCCGCGGCGCCCTGTTCTCAACGGACCGCTTCATCACGGAGGTCCGGGGCATCGTGAGCGGGTTCCTCGGGCGGGAGGCGGGCCGATGAGCGCCGTCCGCCGGGACCTGGCCTTCGTCGTGGCGACCATGGACCGGCCGGGGCCATTGTCCCGGTTGCTCGAAAGCCTGGCCGCGCAGACAGTCGTGCCGGCCGAGGTCGTCGTCGTCGACGGCGGCGCGGCGCCGGCCGCCGACCTCTGCTGGGGGCCACGGCCGTTCGCCGTGCGTCATATCCCGTTCCGGCCGCCCTCGACGGCGCGGCAGCGGAACGCCGGGCTCGAGGCCGTGTCCTCGGGCATCGCCTTCGTCGGCTTCCTCGACGACGACGTCCTCCTCGAACCGGGGGCGGTCGGGGCGATGATGGCCTTCTTCGACGCCGCGGCCGCGGAGGTCGGCGGCGCGGCCTTCAACATGTCGAACCATCCGCCGCTCCGGGCGGCCCGCTGGAAGTCGTCGCGCTTCGCCGAGCGGGCCGGCCTCTATGGCCGCCGGCCGGGGGCCGTCATGAAGTCGGGGTTCCAGACGATGATCGGGCCGCTCGCGGCCGACCTCCGCACGGACTGGCTGCCGAGCGGCGCGGTCGTCTGGCGCCGCGACGTCCTGCGCCGGACGAAGTTCGACGATTGGTTCGCCGACTACGGCTACCTCGAGGACCTGGACCTCAGCTACCGCGCCGGCAAGTCTTCCGTCCTCGTGGCCGTGGCGGGCGCCCGCTATTCCCACCACCCGGATGCCTCGCCCCGCCCCGACCCGTACCGCTTCGGGCGGAAGGAGGTCGCCAACCGGCTCCGGTTCGTGGCCAAGAACCCGGAGCTCTCGCCGGCGCTCTGCCGGCTGGCCCTCGTCGTGCGGATGGTCATGAGCCTCTCGGACGGGCTCTTCCTCGGCCAACGCGCGGAACTCCGGCGCGTCCGGGGGAACATGGCCGGCTTCTTAGGCCCGGGGCCGGGGCCGGAGGCGGCCCGGCGGAAACGGAACGGACGATGACCGAACGCAAGGTCCTCATCTCCGCCTACGCCTGCAATCCGTCGGGCTCGCTCGCCCTCCACCCGGGCGAGGACCTGACAGGCTGGCGCCTGGTCGAGCAGGCGGGCCGCTTCAACGAGGTCTGGGTCATCGCCCACGCGTACAACCGGGAGGGCGTCAAGGCCGGGCTCGCCGCCGGCGGCGGGAACGGCGCCCGCTTCCATTTCCTCGAGCTGCCGCCGCCGTTCGGGCTTCTCTACCGGGTCGAGTTCGGGCAAAGGATCTATTATTACCTCTGGCAGGTCGCGGCGCTCGGCGCGGCGCGGCGGCTCCACCGAGAGGTCGGCTTCGACCTGGCCCACCACGCGACGTTCGGCAACGACTGGATCGCGAGCTGGATCGGCGCCTTCCTGCCGGTGCCCTACGTCCACGGCCCGGTCGGCGGCGGCCAGCGCACGCCGCGGCCTCTCCTCCGCGAGTACACGACCGGCGGACGGCTGTCGGAATTCGGCCGCACGGCCGCGCAGTGGCTCGGGCGCCGCGACCCCGTACGGCGCCGGGCCCTGAGCAGGGCCCGGGCCATCCTCGTCTGCAACCGGGAGACGCGGGACCGCATCCCGGTCGCCTGCCGGGGCAAAGTCATGGAGTTCCCCGTCAACGGCATCGCCCGCGGCGACCTGGCTCCGCCGGCCCGGACGGCCGCAACGCCCGGCGTGTTCCGCGTCCTCATGGCCGGCCGCTTCCAGCGGCTCAAGGGCTTCGGCCTCGGGCTGCGCGCCTTCGCCGCGTTCGCCCTGGAGTTCCCCGGCGCCCGGTTGACGGTCGTCGGCAGCGGGCCCGAGGAGGGCCGGTTGCGCCGGACGGTCGAGGAGGCCGGCCTCGGGTCGCGGGTCGACATCGTCCCGTGGGCGCCGCGGGCCGAACTCCTCTCCGTCATGGCCGCTTCGGACGTCTTCCTCTTCCCCAGCTTCCGCGACGGCGGAGGGGCGGTCGTCGTCGAAGCCATGGCCGCGGGCCTGCCCGTCGTCTGCCTGGATTCCGGCGGGCCCGGCTTCCACGTCCGGCCGGGCTGGGGATTCAAGGTCGCCCCGGGCCCTCCCGACGCGGTCGTGGACGGGCTCGCCCGGGCCCTCATGGTCTTGGCCCGCGACCGCGACCTCTGCCGGTCCATGGGCCGGGCGGCCAGGGAGCGGGCCGAGGACTTTTACCTATGGGACAAGCATGGGGAGCGCCTCGACGCGATCTACCGGAAGGCCCGGGGCGAGGCATGAGATAGCGCCGTGTTCATCACCGGGCTGCTGTGGGTCCTCGTGTGGGGAGGGATGTACAGCGACGTCTCCCGCTTCAATGCCGAGGCCCTCCTCGCCGGGCCGGCGAGCTTCGTCCTGACGATGCGGCCGTTCCTGCCGATCCTGGCCATGGCCGTCTGCCTTGTCCTCCTCGTCCGGAAGAGAACCATCGCCCTGGCCCTCGAGCCCGGCCCGTTCCTGTCCCTGTCGCTCTACGGCCTCCTCGGCGCGGCCTTCTTCTTCCTCTCGCCCGAGCCGTTCTTCTCCCTTTACTGGGGCGGGCTGTTCCTGGCCGCGCCGTTCGTCGTCTGGACGCTCGTCAACACGGGGGACGCGGAGGCCCGGCTCGGCCTGGTCATGAGCATCAACGCCGCGGTCATCCTGGTCATGGTCCTCTTCTACATCGCCGGGCCGCTCTGGCCGATCCTGCGAGGCGCCCACAACCCGCGGCTCTACAAGCTGCCGTTCGGGCTCGGGCTGCAGACGGCCAACGGCGTCGGGCGCTTCGCCGGCGTCCTCGGCCTCATCGCCCTGTCCCGGCTCCGCGGCCCGGGCCTCGCAAAGCGCGCCCTCTGGGCCGGCCTGCTGGCGGCCTCCGTCCTCGGCCTGGCCCTTTCGGAATCGCGGACGGCCATCCTCGGCTTCATCGTCGGCTCGCTCCTCATCGTCGTCTCCGGCCGCCGCCTGACCTGGCTCGCCGCGCTGGTGCCGGGGGTCTTCTACTTCCTCTACAAGGCCTGGTTCGTCTGGCGCTTCAACGGCAGCCTGGAGAACGCTTTCTTCCTCACGGGCCGCGAAACGACCTGGCGCAAGGCCCTGGCCATCGCCCTCCGCTCGCCTCTCGCGGGTCACGGCTTCCACGCCGACCGGCTGATGCTCGAGGGCGAACACGTCCACATGGCCTACCTCCACTCGCTCATCCAGGGCGGCCTCCTCGGCGCGCTGTTCTTCACGGCGGCCATCGTCGGCCTGTGGGTCCTCGTCGTCCGCCGGCGGGTCGTCCAGCGCGCGGCCCTGGCCGAGGGCCCGGCGGCCTTCCTGGTCACCGAATCGCTGGCCGTGCTGGGGTTCCTCACGGCCCGGAGCTTCTTCGAATCGACGGCGGCCTTCTACGGCGTCGACCTGCTCCTCTTCGTGCCCGCCATGGCCTACCTCCAGGTCTGGAGCCGCGACCATCCCCCCGCTTCCGCCCTCGCGGACGCATCGGCGGTGCGGCCGTGAGGGTCTTCCTCCACACGATGTACTTCCTGCCGGACTTCGGCAGCGCGCCCATCCTCATGAACGAGCTGGCCGGGCATCTGGCGGCGCGCGGGCACGAGGTCGAGGTCGTCACGACCTTCCCGAGGACGGCTGCGGCGGGCGTGGGCCGGGGCCTCTGCGCGACCCGCCGGAGCGACGGCTTCGTCGTCCGGAGGTTCTGGACGAACAAGACCCCCCATCCGCTCGGCCGGCTGGCGGCCTGGAACGTGTACACGGCCGGGGCCCTGCTGAACCTCCCGGCGCTCCGGAAGGGCGACGTCTTCTTCCTGAGGACGCCGCCCCTGCAGCTCGGCCTGCCCGCCTGGGCGGCCAAGCGCCTCCGCGGCGCGCGGGTCCTGGTCAACGTCCAGGACATCCATCCGGACCTGGCCATCGAGTCGGGCATCCTGAGGAGCCCGGCCGGCATCCGCTTCGCCCGCGGCCTCGAGAGATGGGTCTACGGCGTCGCCGACCGCATCGCCGTCATCAGCGAGGGATTTAAGGCCAACCTCGCGGCCAAGGGGGTGCCCGCCGCCAAGGTCGCGGTCATCCCGAACTGGGTCGACACGGACTTCCTGCGGCCGCTCGACCGGGATAACCCGGTGTCGCGGAGATACGGCCTCGACCGCCGCTTCGTCCTGCTCTATTCGGGGACGATCAGCATCAGCAGCGACGTCGCCCTCGGCCGGGTCCTCGAGGCGGCGCGGCTCCTGGGGTCCGACCCGGACGTTCTCTTCGTCATCGTCGGCGAGGGACTCCGCAAGCCGGCGCTCCAGGCCCGGGCCGAGGCCCTTGGCCTGAGGAACGTCGCCTTCCTGCCCTTCCAGCCGTACGGCGACCTGCCCGCCCTGCTGGCCTCGGCCGACGTCCTGCTCGTGCCGCTCGACGCCGCCAAGGCCCAGCTCTCGGTGCCCTCGAAGCTCTACAATTTCATGGCCGCAGGACGGCCGGTCCTGGGCCTGGCCGAGGCGGGTTCCGAGGTGGCGGCCCTCCTCGCCGGACGCCAATGCGGCGTCGCCGTCGCGCCGGGCGACCCGGCGGCCATCGCCGAGGCCGTCCGGGACCTCAGGCGCGACGGGGACCTCCGCCGGGCCTACGCTTCCAACGCGCGGTCGTATGTCGTAGAATACTTCGCCAAGGACCGCGTCCTCCGCGCTTACGACGACCTCGTCGAGAGGATGGCATCCTGAACTCCGAGAGACCGCGGATGAAGAAGTTCCTGAGATTCTGGCTGGCCCCGCTGCTGCTGATGGCCCTCGTCTTTCCCGTGGGCAACAAGGCCCTGGCCAGTCACAGGACCTACGAGATTTTCGTGGCGGCGTTCCATCGGCTCTTCCCGCACGCCTCGCGCCACGCGGCCGGGATGGGCTACGTCATCTTCCGCAAGGGCGGTCACTTCGTGACCTACGGGCTGATGGCCGTCCTCTTCTATCGCGCCTTCCGCGGCGGCCGCCGGCCGCGCTTCCAGCCGGCCCGGCTCCTCGCGGCGGGAGCCGCGGCCGCGGCCTACGGCTTCCTCGACGAATACCTGCAGGCCTTTGTCCCGAACCGGAGCGGCAGCCCGGTCGACTGGGCCGTCGACTGCGCCGGCATCGCGCTGGCCCTGGCCCTGGCGGGATGGCGGACGCGGCTCATGGACGCGGGCCGCCGACCGTCGCCCGGTTCCCGCTCCCTGTCGCGGGCGTTGTCCCTGAAACGGTCCTTCGACATTGCCCTCTCGCTCCTCGGGCTCGTCCTCTCCCTGCCCGTCTCGGCGGCGGCCGCGCTGGCCGTGCGGCTCGAGGACGGCGGCCCCGTCCTCTACGCCCAGGAGCGCGTCGGCCGGAACGGCCGGACCTTCAAGGCCTTCAAGTTCCGCTCCATGGTCCCCGACGCCGAGAAGGGCCGGGGGCCGGTCCAGGCGGCGGAGAACGACCCGCGCGTGACCAGGGTCGGCCGGGTCCTCCGGGCCACGGCCATGGACGAGCTGCCGCAGCTCTTTAACATCCTCAGGGGCGACATGAGCTTCGTCGGGCCGCGGGCGCTGCGGCCGAGCGAGCTCGAGGCGGGCGCGAGCGCGGGCCCGGAGGCGGTCGGCGATATCCGCGGCGGCCGAGAGCGCCACGCCGTCCGCCCGGGGCTGACGGGGCTGGCCCAGGTCTACCTGCCGGGCGACACGCCCCGGAGGAGGAAGTTCCGCTACGACCTCCTTTATATAAGGACGAGGAGCTTCTGGGCGGACCTCGAGCTCATCGCCCTGTCGTTCTGGATCACCTTCCGGGGCAAGTGGGAGTGCCGCGGCGGCAAGCTCTGAGAGAAGAAGAGGCGATGAGATCCGAGAAACGCTCCGACGTCATCGTCATCGGCGGGGGCCCGAGCGGGCTGCGCGCCGCGGCCCGTCTGGCCGCGGGCGGCCTCGACGTCCGCCTCTTCGAGCGGAAGGCGGCCGTCGGGCGGGACGTCCTCTGCACGGGGATCGTCGGCCGCGACGTCTTCGCCCGGTTCGGGCTCGGCACCGGCCCCGTCCTCAACGAGGTCGGCGAGGCCCGGCTCGTCTCGCCGTTCGGCGCCGTCGTCGCCTACGCCCACCCGCGGCCGTTCGCCTGCGTCGTCGACCGCGAGAGGTTCGACGCGGCCCTGGCCGAGTCCGCCGCGGCCGAAGGCGCCGCGCTCGAGACCGGGACGCGGGTCGAAACGATCGAGGTCGAGCCCGGCCGGGTGCGGCTCACGGTCCGCCGCGGCGACTCCGGCCCGGTCCGCCACTCCGCCGCCGTGGCCGTCATCGCCACCGGCGTCGACGGCGCCCTGCAGAGGCAGGCCGGCCTCGGCCAGCCGCGGGATTTCCTGGGCGGGGCCCAGGTCGAGCTGCCAGCCCGGCCCGGCGGGACGACCTCGATCTTCTTCGGCCGCGGCGTCGCCCCCGGCGCCTTCGCCTGGTCGGTGCCGGCCGGAGAGAGGATGCGGTTGGGCCTCCTGACGAAGGGCGAGCCCAGGGCGCTCCTGCGGAAGTTCCTGTCGGCGCGGGAAGCGGAGGCCGGACCGGCGGCCGGGGACGCCCTGGTCAGAACACGGCCGGTGGCCCAGGGGCTCGTGGCCCGGACGACGGCCGACCGAGTCCTCTCGGTCGGCGAGGCGGCCGGCCAGGTCAAGACGACGACGGGCGGCGGCATCAGCTACGGCCTCCTCTGCGCCGACCTCGCCGCCGAGACGATCCTGGCCTGTTTCCGCCGCGCGTCCTTCGGAGCGGCGGACATGGCCGCGTACGAGCGCCGCTGGCGGCAGGCCGTCGAGAAGGAGATCCTCGTCGGCTATTACGCCCGGCGGATGTGCTCGCGGCTGAGCGACGGCCGGGTCGAGGACCTCTTCCGCCTGGCCCGGACCGACGGCATCATCCCGATCATCCGGGAGACGGCGGATTTCGACTGGCACAGCGGGCTCATCCTGGCCCTCCTTGAGCGGCTGTCGTTCATGAGATACTTCCGGACGGTCAAGGACGGCATCGGCAGGATGGGGCTGTCCTAGGCCCGCGGCCGGCGGCGCCCGGCCGCGCGAGAGCGCGCATGAGACGATTCCCGATCCTCCTTCTGGCCGCCCTTGCCGCGGCCTTGTCCGTCCGGCTCTCCGGCCAGTCCTACCGGAGCTTCCGCGACGAATACGAGGACGCCCGGTCGCGGTCGGGATGGCGGGTCGGACCGCTCAAGCTCGTGCCGTCGCTCCGCATCGCCGATGTCGGCTACGACTCGAACATCCTCTACCGACCGCGCGAGGAGGGGGCCGTTTCGGACACGGTGGCCGCGATCTCCCCCGAGGTCAAGGCCTACGCGTTCGTCGGGAGCTCCGTCATCCTCTCGGTCACGGAAACGCCCGAGTACGACTACTACCTCCGCGAGACGGGGCTCCGGGCGCTGACGAACAGCCTTATTCCGGCCGCCCGCGTCCTCCTCTTCCGCAGCCTGGCCCTGTCCGGGGACTATCATGTCCTCAACTTCCTGCGGCGGGCGACGAGCGAGTTCGGGGAGCCGGTCCGCAACACCCAGGACGGCTGGAATGCCCGGGTGTTCCTCGAGACGCCCCGCGGCACGTCCCTCGGCCTCGCCGCCTCGGTCGACGATTTCCGGTTCCGCAACCCTGACGTCCCGGGCGAGGCCGACGACTACGCCCGGACGCTCGACCGGCGCGAGCGGTCGGCGGCCGTCGAGCTCTACTACCGGGTCTTCTCCCAAAGCCACGTCTTCCTCACGGCCGGGGCCAGGGACTACGTCTTCGCCGACCCCGCTTCGGCCTGGCGGAACGCCTTTTCCCGCCAGGTTTCGGCCGGCCTCCGCTTCCCGCTCCTCGGCCGCGTCCGGGGGAAGATCGCCCTGGGCTACAAGTCATTCGTGCCGCGGGCGGCCGGCCGGAAGAGCTTCTCGGGGCTGACGGCCGACACGGACGCCTCGCTCACCGAAGGCCGTCTCGGGCTAGGCCTGGCCTACACGCGCGACACCTATTTTTCCTTTTTCGACACGGCCTATTATTTCGTCGAGGACGCCTTCCGGGGCCGGATGACGCTCAAGCTCCTGCCCTTCCTGCGCCTCGAGGCCGGCTGGCAGGCCTCGGCGTGGCGCTACCCGGAGCCCCAGGAGGTCTGGTGGGGCGGCGGGCCCGTCGTCGTCGACAGCCGCCGCGACCGGACGCGCGTCCTGTCGGCGGGGCTGGCCGTCAAGGTCACGGGCCACGCCGGGCTCGGCGTCAGCTACAACCTCTACCGGCGCCGGTCGAACGCGCCCGGATTCGATATCGACCGGCATTTCGTCGGCGCGACGCTGGCCTACGATTTTTGATGCGGGCGCCAAGGAGTCTCAGATGAAGATCGCACCGATGATCATCGGAGCGGCGGCCCTGGCCTTAGCCCTGGCGGCGGCCGCCGGCCCGGCGGCCCAGCAGCCCGCCAGCGCCGAATACCGGGTCGGGCCCAAGGACGTCCTCGAGGTCACGGCCCTGGGCGTCGCCGAGATCCAGAAGTTCGTCGTCCGCGTCTCGGAGGAGGGCCGGATCACCCTGCCTCTCGTCGGCGAGGTCGATGTCAACAACCTGACCCAGTCCGAGGTCGAGCGCAAGCTCGTCGCCGTCCTGGGCGAGAAGTACCTCGTCAACCCGCAGGTCACTGTCTTCATCCGGGAATACGAGAGCCGGCGGGTCAACGTCCTCGGCGCCGTCGAGAAGCCCGGACCCTACCGGCTCCTCGGCCGGCAGACCGTGATGTCCGTCATCTCCCAGGCCGGCGGCATGACCCGGGACGCCGGCAGCGAGATCATCGTCATCCGCCAGTTCGCCGACGGCTCGTCGACGTCCATCCGCATCTCCGTCGACGACCTCTTCGTCAGGGGGGACGCCAAGCTCAACATCGCCCTCGAGCCGAACGACATCGTCAACATCCCCGTCGACAAGGTCGTCACGATCTACGTTTTCGGCCAAGTCAAGAACCCGGGCGCCCTCCAGGTCCGGCGGTCCAGCCTGCCGTCGCTGACCCAGGCCATCGCCCAGGCCGGCGGCTTCTCCGACCGGGCCGCCCGCGGCGCCGTTCGCATCCGGCGCCGGGCGGCCTCCGGCCAGGAGATCGAGATCAAGGTCAACGCCAGGGACATCCTCAAGGGCAAGGTCAAGGATATCCCCCTCATGGAGAACGATACGGTCTACGTCCCCGAGAGCCTTTTCTGAAACGCCGGGCCGCCCGGACGGCCGGGCGAAGGGAGTCCGCCATGAACGGTCTGAGCAGCACGCCTCCGCGGAAGGAGATCGACCTCCTCGAGTCCTGGAGGACCGTCGTCAAGCGCAAGTGGGTCCTGGCGGCATTCGCCGGGGCCGTCGTCGCCCTCGTCGCCGTCCTGTCCTTCACGGCGACGCCCCTCTATCGGGCCACGGCCACGATCCTCATCGACGAGCCGAGCGCGAGCCTCGTCAACATCCAGGACGTCCTCAACTCGGGCGGCTACTACCAGAGCGACTACCTGGGCACGTACTTCAACACCCAGCTCAAGCTCCTGACAAGCCGGTCCCTGGCCGAGCGCGTGGCCAAGAAGCTCAACCTCGGCGCCCGGCCGGAGTTCCGCACCGCCCGGACCTCGCGGACGAGCCCGCTCCAGGCCGTCAAGGGGCTCCTCTCGCTCCGCTGGGTCTTCCCGGCGAAGAAGGCGGCGGCGGGCCCGGCGGCCGCGCCCGCGGCGAGCTTTGCTTTCGCCGTCCTCGACGGGCTCGTCATCGCGCCCGTGCCCGAGACCAGGCTCGTCCAGGTCGGCTACACGTCGTCGCAGCCCGTCCTGGCGGCCGACATCGTCAACACCCTGGTCGAGGAGTTCGTCAGCTACTCGGTCGAGACACGCTACGAGGCGACCAAGCAGACCTCGGAGTTCCTGAGCGAGACGATCGCCCAGCTCCGGGACGACCTCAAGAAGAAGGAGGAGGACCTCCAGAAGTACGGCGAGGAGAAAAAGCTCCTCTTCCTCAACGACAAGGAGAGCTCGGTCGTCAACAAGTTCTCCGACGTCAACACGGCCTTCACCGAGGCCCAGATCGACCGCTTTAAGAAGGAGGCCCTCTATCGGGAGCTCCGCGACCTCAACATCGACGCCCTGCCGGAGTCCGTGACGAACCCCGTCATCCAGGCCCTCAAGACCTCCTACGCCCAGGCCAAGTCCGAGTACGAGGAGAAGAGCAAGTTCTATCGCCCCGACTATCCTGAGATGGTCAAGCTCAAGGCCCGGCTCGAAAGCGCCGCCTCGGCCCTTCAGGACGAGATCCGCAAGGCTGTCGGCGCGGCCGAGGCCGACTACCGGGCGGCCGCGAACAAGGAGCGGTCGCTCCAGGGCCTGCTCGACTCGCAGCGGACCGACGTCGTCAAGATGAACAACAACGCCATCCTCTACCGGAGCCTCCAGATCGAGGTCGAGAACATGCGGACGCTTCTCGGCACGCTCGTCTCCAAGCAGAACGAGATCCAGGTCTCGAGCCAGCTCGGCGGCCTGCGGACGAGCAACATCAAGATCGTCGACCGGGCTCTCGTGCCCGCCGCGCCGTTCACGCCCAACGTCCGGCGGAACCTCATGATGGCCCTGCTCCTCGGCCTTTTCGGCGGGCTCGGCCTCGCCTTCCTCGTCGATTATGTCGATAACACCGTCAAGGGCCCGGGCGACATCGAGAAGCTGACGGGACTGCCCTCCTTGGGCATCATCCCCTACCTCCCGGCCGATGGGCTGAGGCGCAAGGCGGCGCCCTACGGGAGCTACCGCTATTCCTACGGCGTCGAGGGCGAGGCCCGGGAGGAAGGGCTGCCCGAGAGCTGCGAGATCGAGCTCATCAACCACCTCTTCCCCAAGTTCTCCATCGCCGAGGACTACCGGACCGTCCGGACCTCGATCCTCTTCTCCCACGCCGACAGCTCGCCCAAGACCGTCTGCTTCACGAGCACCGTGCCCCAGGAGGGCAAGACGGCCACGGTCTCGAACATGGCCATCTCCTTCGCCCAGCTCGAGGGCAAGGTCCTGCTCGTCGACGCCGACCTGCGCAAGCCCCGCCTCCACAAGGTCTTCCAGACGAGGAACATGGTCGGGCTGAGCGGCTTCCTGACGGGCAAGCTGGCCTTCGACGAGGCCATCCTGAAGACGAGCATCGAGAACATCTGGATCATCCCGAGCGGTCCGCACCCGCCGAACCCGGCCGAGCTCCTCAACTCGACGCGCATGCGGGACCTCCTCTCGCGGGTCAAGGACCGCTTCGACACGGTCCTCATCGACACGCCGCCCGTCCTCGCCGTCATCGACCCGGTCATCGTCAGCTCTCTCGCCGACAGCACCGTCTTCGTCGTCCAGGCCGGCAAGACGACGCGCCGGGCCCTGGCCAAGGCCGTCGAAGAGGTCCGCAAGGCCAAGGCCGAGATCATCGGCGTCGTCTTCAACGAGGTCAAGATGGGACGGCAGGGGAGGAACGCGCCCTACTACCACTATTACCAATACGAGTACGCCGCGAGCGGGGAGCATGACCCGGCTGCGCGGAAGCGGCCGGGCTCCGGCGGTCCGGGCCAGGAAGGGTCCTGAGGCGGTCCCGATGGTGAAACCCCTCCAGGCCGCGGGCCCGGCTCCGCCGCCGGCCGTGGACGGAAGCCGACGCTCGTTCCTGCGCCGGGCCATTGACGCCGGCCTTATGGCCCTGCTCGTCCTGAGCCCGCTGCCGGCCGCATCCGTCAACGCCTGGTCGGTCCTCGCCATCGAGCTCGCCGTGGGGCTGATGGCCGCGGCCTATGTCGTCCTCGAGCCCAAGCCGCCGCTGAACGAAGGGATGCGCCGGGACCTGCGCGGGGTGCGCTGGGTCGCCGCGGGGCTCGCCGGGTTCGTCGGCCTGCAGGTCCTGCCGTTGCCCACGGCCGTCGTCCGCCTCCTCTCGCCGGGAACCTATGCCTTCCGGAAGCTCTACGACCCCGGCTTCGCCCGGCTGAAGCTCATGACCCTCTCGGTCGCGCCGTCCCGGACGCTCGAGGCCGGGCTCGAGCTCATGGCCTACGTCCTTCTCGGCTTCCTCGTCCTCCGCGGCGTCACCCGGGGTAGGCAGGTCCGGACCCTCCTCTACATCCTGGCCGGGTCCGGCGCGTTCCAGGCCCTCTACGGGCTCGCCGAGCTCTCCGCCCGCCGGCCGCGCATCCTCTTCTATGCCAAGGCGTTCAGCCTGGAATCGGTAACGGGGACGTTCGTCAACCGCAGCCACCTTTCGGGCTACCTGGAAATGATCGTGCCGCTGGCCGTCGGCCTCCTCATCGCCCGGATGAACCTCTTCTCCTTCGGCGTCAAGGGCTTCCGAGAGCGGCTGGCGCTGATGATGTCGCAAGGCGTCGCCGGCAACCTCCTCCTGGCCGCCGCCGTCATCATCATGTCCGTCGGCATCGTCCGCTCGAGCTCCAGGGCGGGGCTGGTCGTTCTCGTCAGCGGTTTCTTCCTCTTCGTCGGCCTCGCCGTCCTGGCCGTCGGGCGCGTCCGCTATCGCGACCTGCGGATCAGGAACTTCATCCGAGTCACGGTCCTCGTCGTCCTGGCCGCGGCCCTCTATGTCGGCGTCGGGACGACGATCCAGCGCTTCTCGCTCGACAACCTCCTCCACGAGGACCGGCCGCTCTACTGGGCCAACGCCATGGGCATGGTCCGGGATTTCCCCCTCTTCGGCACGGGGCTCGGCACATTCGCCGCGGCTTACCCGGCCTACGAGCAGCGGGGCGGGCCCGAGATGCTCCTTGCCCACGCCCACAACGACTACCTGGAGGCGCTGGCCGAGCTCGGCGTCCTCGGCGCCGCCCTCCTCTTGGGCCTCGTCATTGTCCTGGCCGTCCGGGCTTGCCTGGCCTGGCGCGAGCGGAGGAGCCCGGAGGCGAAGGGCATCGCCCTCGGCGGCATCGTCTCGCTGGCCGGCGCGGGCATCCACGCCGTGACCGACTTCAACCTGCATATCCCGGCCAACGCCGTTCTCTTCGCCGTCGTCCTGGCGTTGACGTTCGTCTCCGCCCACTGCCGGAAAGCCTGAGGCCCCCATGAAAAAGACGCTCCTGCTCGCCGGCCTGGCCGTGGTCGCGGTTTTCGAGTCCGCCGTCTACTGGAATTCGCGGCTCCTCGAGCGGGCCGAGGCGGCGGCCGGGGCCGCGGCGGAGAGGGTCCGGCTTCTGGAGCGGGCCGGCCGCGCTTATCCGTGGAACGCCCGCGTCTCGCTCGAGCTCGGCAAGGCCTGGTTCGAGACAGGGGCGCAGGCGCTGGCCGACGTCGCGACCCGGGACGCGGCCTTCGAGAAGTCCGTGGGCTGGTTCCTGCGCTCCCTCCGGCTCGAGCCCGGGTCGGCGGCGGCCCACTTCGAGCTGGCCCAGGCCCTGCAATACATGAGCTACCTCGCGCTCCCGGCGCCAGCGACGCCGTTCGAGGAGTACAAGAAGGCGGCCGCCTTGACCGGCCATAATAGCCAGATCTACGCCGAGGTCGGCAAGGTCTTCCTCGGCCGCTGGAGCTCGCTCGGCCCGGACGAGCGGGCCTTCGCCCTGGAGATCATCGGCAAGACGCTCGCCGGCCGCGACCCCGGACGGCTCCGGGACCTGCTCGAGGTCTGGTACCTCCATGTTCGCGACTTCGCCGTGATCGAAGGCGTCCTGCCCGAGGACGCCGGCGTCCTGCGCGATTACGCCCGCTTCCTCGGAGAGAAGGCCCTGTCTCTCGAGGCCCGCGAGAAGGCGCTCTCGCGGGCCGAGGCCATCGATTTCGCCGAGGCGGCGAGGGAGGTCGAGCGGGCCCAGAGGAGCTTCGAATACGGCCAGGTCGAGGACGCGGCCGCCCGCGTCTCGACCGGGCTGCGGCTTCTCCGGTCCATCGCCTTCTACCAGGACCTCGTCCGGGAGGCGCGGATCGAGCGGCAGGAATACGCCCGGATCCTGAAGACGGCCTGCCTCCTCGCCGCCGAGGGCCGCATCGAAGCGACCCGGAGCCTGGACGACCCGGACGGCTTCATCGAGTCCTACCTCGCCCTCGAGGACGACCCGCTGGCCGTGGGCGAGTTCGAGAAGTTCCTTTCCGAGCGGGGCCTCATAGGCGACGACGCCGCGGCCGGGTCCCGGCCGAGGGACCTTCGAGCCCTGGCTCTCGAGCTCGGCCTCGATTTCAAGCAGAACAGGTACCGGGACGTCACCAAGGCCGGCGAGGCGCTGGAGAGCGGCGCCTTCGTCATCCCCGAGGCCGCCCGTCCTCTTTACGCCCGCGTCTTCGGACTGGTCGGCGATTCCTATCAGAAGCTGGACTACCTCTACGAGGCGGAACGGGCTTACCTCAAGGCGGTCGAAGCCGCCCCCGGGCGCGTGGAGGACTTGGCCCGACTGGCCCGGTGCTATGAAAGGCTGGGGAGCGAGCGCAAGCTGGCCGACGTGCGGGCGCGGATGGCGGCGCTCCTCGCCCCCCGCTCGAGGGACCTCGGGCGCCGGCCTGTCGAGCCCGGCCGTCCGGCCCGCATCAACGTCGCCTGCGAGGCCGGTCCCTCGGCCTGGACGCTAGGCTTCGAGGCGGCGCGGCCGGGAGGCCGTCCCCTCGTGACCGTGCTCTGGAACGGGCGGGTTGTCCGGGAGGCCTACGTCGAAGGGGGGGGCCTGACGTTCGCGGCGAAGGCCGTCTCCGGCGAGAACTCCCTCGTCGTCGGGTCCGTCTGCGAGTCGCTCACCCTGCTCGCCCTGGAGCGCGCCGCGGCCCCGCTCGCCGAGGGGAGCGGCTTGACAAAGCCGCCCGAGCGCGATTAACATTGCGAATTGGCTAAGGAGTCCGGCATGTGTCGAGGTTTCAAAGGGATCGCCTGCTGTGGTTTCGCTCTTTCGCTGGGTTTCTGGGGAGCCGCGCTCTTGCTCGGCGCCCAGGCGCCGGCCAAGGGCCGCCTGGTCGGCTTCGTTTTCGGCGAGGACGGCTCGACCCCCGTGGCCGGGGCCGTGGTCGTCGCCAAGAACGTCTCGACCGGAGCCCTCGTCGAGAGCGCGAAGACCGATGCCCTGGGCGTGTTCAAGGTTGAGGGCCTGGAGGCCGGGATCTACGCCCTGGGCGTGACCTCGGCCGAAGGAGGCTACAATTCCCAGGACCTCGTCGGCGTCAAGCCCGACGAGACGGCCAAGATCTCCATCGCCCTGAACACCTACGGCCGCGACGCCGTCGCCGAGGCCCAGGCCGTGGCCCGAGAAGAAAAGGAGCGAGGCGAGTCCCGCGTCGGCAAGGTCGTCTCCTACTTCCCGGCGGCGAAGGAGGCCCTGGTCGCGATCGAGCGGGGGCTCATCCAGGTCGGCGACCGCCTCCGGTTCCGGGGCGGGGCGACGGACTTTGCCCAAGACCTTAAGGTCCTCAGGGTCCAGGGCGCCCGGGCCAAGATGTGCTTGACCGGCGACCAGGCCCTCTTCCCCGTCGTGAGGCCCTGCGCCGTCGGGGACAACGTCTACGTCGTTTGCAAGCGCGGCGTGCCGCCGATCTTCCTGGCCCCCCTGGGCCTGGCCGCCATCGTCGCCGGCAGCGCCAGCCTGGTCTCTCTCGAGCAAGAGGAGCAGGTCAGTCCAACCAAACCGGGCAAGATCAAGAGCTGAGGCGCCGTCTTTTCCAAGCGGCGTCCCGCCGGCGAGGCCGTCCGTTCGCGCCGGCCTCTTTCCTCATCCCATGACAGACCTCCCGTCCCGAGAGGCGTCCGTCGCTGCGGCTTCCCGGCTGCTCGTCCTCTGCGCACGTCCGGGGCTTGCCGCCGCGGACGCGCCCGAAGTCCGCGGCCTCCTCGGTCGGGGGATGGCGTGGCCGCGGCTCATGGAGAGGGCGGAGGAGGAAGGCGTCCTGCCGCTCCTCTACTGGAACCTCAAGGAAATGCCGGAGGATTTGCCCGCCGACGCCCTTGCGCGTCTCAAAGGCCGCTATCTCGCGAACCTGGCCCGGACTCTCCGCGTGGCGAAAGAGGTCGGGCCGCTCCTCGGCGCGGTCCGGGCCGCGGGTCGCACCGCCGTCCTGACCAAGGGTCTGCGGATGGCCCAGACGGTCTATCCCGACCTCGGGCTCCGGCCCTTCTGGGACGTCGACCTCGTCGTCCAGGCCGCAGACTGGCCGGACGTGCGTGGGATGCTCGAGGCGGCGGGATTCGTGGAGGCGACGGAGGGGGAGCCCGGCCGGGGCCTGCCGATCTCGGCGCCAGGCTGGACCTATTCCCCCTATTTCCTTCGCGGGGACCTCGCCCTCGAAATCCACTTCAATGTCTTCGGCCTCCATTTCCCGGCCGGGCCTTTGCCGCCCGATGTCCTCGGCCGGATGCCGTTGCCGGCCGGTGGCGGGGAGGCGACCGTTCTCTCGCCCGCCTTCGAGTTCTGCTATCTCTGCCTGCACGCCCAGCAGCACTCCTACCGCCGGCTCATCTGGCTCACGGACATCGCCCTGATGGCGGCCGGAGGCGGCATCCCCTGGGACGAGGCCGCGCGGGTCGCCGCGGCCTACGGCCTTCGCGCTCCCGTCTTCCTTGGGCTCGCCCTGGCGGAGCGCCTCTGGCCGGGCACGGTCGCGCCGAACGTCCTGGCGCGCTTCCGTCCGGGCCCCGCAACCAGGGCTGCCCTCGGCCTGCTCTGGCCGGGCACGGCCGCCGCCGAACGGACGCTCACCCCCTGGCCCTATTACATGCCGTCGCTCTTCTCGCTTTGGGAAAGGCGGTCGGCCGTCCTGGCGGCGCGGTCGCTGCCCTCCATCCTCTTTCCCCCGCGGGCCTGGCTGGCCGGAGCTTCGGGCCTGCCGAAGGGCTCCGCCCGGCTCACCCGCCAATACGGCCGGCGTCTGCTGAGGCCGTTCGGCCTGGCCGTCCGTCGCCTCCGAGGTGCGCGATGAACCCGTCCGCGGCCGTCTCCGTCGACGGACTGGTCAAGCGCTACCCGGTCTTCGGCGGCTTTCGGGACCTCGCCCGCCATCCGTTCAGGCGACCGACCCGGGCCGCCCTCGACGGGGTCAGCCTCGAGGTCGGGCCGGGCCGCGCCTTCTGCCTGCTCGGACCGAACGGCGCCGGCAAGACGACCCTGATCAAGGTCCTGACGACCCTTGTCCTGCCCGACGGAGGGCGGGCCTTCGTCGCCGGCCACGACGTCGAGCGGTCGCCGGCCGCGGTCAAGCGGGCCGTCGGCTACGCCATCAACGACGAGCGGAGCTTCTACTGGCGGCTGACCGGGCGTCAGAACCTTGAGTTCTTCGGCGCCCTGGCCGGGCTCGGCGGCCGCCGTCGGGACGAAAGGGTCGCCGGCGTGCTCTGCCTGACCGGCCTCGAGTCCGCCGCCGACGTCAGGTTCAACGCCTATTCCACGGGCATGCGGCAGATGCTGTCCATCGCTCGGGCCCTGCTCGCCGACGCCGCCATCCTCTTTGTCGACGAGCCGACCCGCTCGCTCGACCCGAAGGCCGCGGCCGCCGTCCGGGCGTTCCTGAGGCGCGAGCTCGTCGACGCCCGGAAGAAGACCGTCTTCTGGGCCACCCACGACCTGGCCGAGGCGGCCGAGTTCGGCCACGAGGCGGCCGTTATCGACCGCGGCCGGATTATGGCCCGCGGCCCGGTCGACCGGCTGACCGAGGGCGGGCGCCTCTCCCTAAGGCAAGTCTACGACCGGGCCTTGGCGGCCGCGGGGGCGGAGGGGGAGGCCGGCTCATGAATCCCACGGCCCGGAGCGCGGGCCTCGTCGTGACGCGGCTCAGCGCCTTCCTCCGCCGCGACCTCCGCGAAGCCCTGAGCTACAAGTTCACCTTCGTCTCTTCCCTTGCCGGCATCTTCTTCTCTACGGCGACGTTCTTCTTCGTGGCCAAGCTCGTCCCGCCCGGCGCCGCTTCGCTCGCCGCGTACGGGGGCAACTACTTCTCCTTCGCCGTCGTCGGCGTCGCTTTTTCGAGCCTCCTCGGTATCTTCCAGGCCGGGCTGCCCTCCGTCATCCGGAACGCCCAGGTCTCCGGAACGCTCGAGGCCGTGCTGGCGACGCCTGCGTCCGTCCCGACCGTCCTCGTCGGTTCGTCCCTCTACTCGTTCGTTTTCCAGACCTTCCGGACGATGCTCCACCTGGCCGTGGCCGTCCTTGTTTTCGGCATGGTCCTCGGCCCCGTGAACTGGGCCGGCGTCGCCGCCGTCTTCGCCCTGACGGCCCTGGCCTTCCTTTCCGTGGGCATGCTTTCGGCGAGCTTCATCCTCGTCTACAAGCTCGGGAACCCGTTCGGCTGGCTGCTCTTGGGCATCTCGGGCCTGCTCGGCGGCGTGGTGTTTCCCGTGACCCTCCTCCCGCCGTGGCTCCGCTGGGCGTCGTCGCTCCTGCCGGTGACCTATGCCCTCGACGGCATGCGCCGCAGCCTCCTCGCCCCGACCGGGTTCGCCGCGCTCGTCCCCGACATCGTCGCCCTGGCGGCCTTCGACGTCGTCCTGTTGCCGCTCGGCCTCGTTCTCTTCCGAGTCGCGGTGCGCAAGGCCAAGCGGGACGGCACGCTCTCACACTACTGACCGGCGCGGCTCTCCCCACGTTCTTGATCAAGGAAAGAATCCTACCTATCGGCGGAGGGGTCCTGTCCGTGTGCCGAAGCCCTCGGGGATGGCCTCCCCTCCGGAGTGCGGCTTGCGCTAAGCCGCACATGACGTTCCGGCCGTTCCCCTTCGGCTCTCGTCCGATGCCGGACGGGTGGCCGGTGCCAGTCGCGGCCGAACGGAGGGAGCACCCCGAGCTCGACTTCCCCATGACGGGGACGTGCGGCGGGTGGCGCCGAGGCCGTGCGAAAGACCCCGTTTGGAAGGGGGCCCGTCGGCCTTGCGACGGGGGAAACGGGACAGGTTCCCGGGGCCGGGGGATAAGGACGGCCTTGGCGCCACCGCACGGGGACGCACACGGACAGGACCCCGCCGCCGATAGATCCGCGTTTGGCCTGACCGGTCGAATCTGCTAACATGAGGGGCGGAGACAGATGTTGGGCAAGAGAACGCTGACCATCGCGGCGGCCGGGCTCCTGGCCGTCTCCGGCTTCGCGGCGCCGCCGACGCTCGCGCCGGAGGTCAAGGAGCGGGCCCTCAAGGTCATCGCCCTGCTCGAGGGGCTCGAGAAGGACCGGGCCCGGCACCCGGAGCGTCCCGGCGGCAGCGGCGCCGTCGCCGAGGCCGACGTTAACGCCTGGATCGCCTACCGCATCGCCACGGAAGGGGAGTCCTACGTCCGGTCGTGCGAGCTCCGCCTCCTCGACGGCGACCGGGCCGAGGGCAAGCTCGTTATCGACCTCAGCCGGACCCCTGCCTCGACCGTGCTTCCGGCGCAGGCGGAGGTCTTCTTCGCCGCCTCGGCCGAGACGCGCGACGGCAAGATCCGCATCATCATGGAGCGGCTCTTCCTCGGCACCCAGAGCCTGCCGCCGTCCTTCCTCGACACGGTCATCGGCATCGTCGCCGGCCTCGAGGGGCAGCCGGCGCAGAGCCTGCGCGACTGGTATCCGCTGCCCTACGGTATCCGGCGGCTGGAATCGCGTGCCGGCCGCCTCATCTGCCATTATTAAGGAAGGGAGGGCCGGGGGAGGCGAGGGACATGATCCGGGTCATCAACGGGATCTACAAGGGCCGCCGGCTCAAGCTCGTCCCCAGTCCTTCGGTCCGCCCCATGCAGGACAAGGTCAAAGGCGCGCTCTTCAACATCATCCAGGACCGCGTGGCCGGGAGCGTCTGCCTCGACGGGTTCGCCGGGACGGGCTCCATCGGCCTCGAGGCCCTCAGCCGCGGCGCCAGGACGGCCGTCTTCGTCGATGAGTTCTATCCCGCGGTCAAGGTCATCCGTGCCAACGTCGAGAAGTGCGGCGCCGCGGACAGCGCGGTCGTCCTCCACCGGGAGTTCAACCGGGCCGTCATCGACCTCGCCAACGAGGGCGTCCAGTTCGACCTCATCTTCCTCGACCCGCCCTACCGGCTGCTCGAGGAGCGCAACCCCCTGCGCGTCATCCGCCGCCGCGGCGTCCTCCGGCCAGGCGGCATGATCGTCCTCCGCCACTATTTCAAGGTCCACCCGCGGACCGGCGACTTCGCCCTCGACCGCCGCGTCCAGATAGGCGACGACATCCTGCTGTTCTTCACCCAACCCCCGTCCGATGACTGAGCCCGTCCGCCCTGGCTTGCGCCCGCGGGGGCGATGCTCTAGAATAATGGCCGGACTGGAGGGAGGGCGAGACGCCGAAGATGAAGAGACCGGACCGGAAGGACGCGCCGCTTTGGCAGGAGGCGCCCCTCGTCGAGGAGGGCGAGATCTTCTCCGACATGGCCGTCCGGAAGACAAGCTCCCTCCTCCTCGGCCGCTATTCCCTGAACGAGGTCATCTCCGTCCTCGCTAAGAAGGGCTTCCTCCGGGAGGCCCGCAAGCGGTTCCTTTGGCCCCTGGCCTTCGAGCTCAACTCGACCGAATATCCTCTCCAGCGGCTCCAGATCTTCTTCCGCGAGAAGAGGGCCGAGAACCTCATCGTCGACTTCAAGTTCCGCGAGATGGACTTCGCCGCGGCGCCCCTCCCCGGCATCCCGTCGTCCCTGCCGCCGCAGAAGACCCTGGCCTTTGAGTGGCTGACGCTCCAGAACCCGCTCCACCGCTTCTCCGAGTCGTTCACCCCCCTGCCAGGCCAGACCCGACCGGGGCTGAACATGCGCAAGTCGATCATGGACCTCTTCGTCTACCTCGGCCGGCTGACGCGAAAGGACGCGCTGCTCGCCTTCCCCGCCTATTTCCACAACGCCCTGCTCTTCTCGCGCTACTTCCGCTTCTGGAACCCGGTCAAGCAGGGTGAGGTCCTGGCCATCCGCAAGGTTTTCAGCCACGCCCCGCTCAAGCAACTGGCCTGGATCGTCTACCTCAACTGCCTCCGGCGCGCCGACGGCTCGACCTACGAGTGGGCGGCCGAGGAGCAGCTCTTCCCGCTGACCCGGCCGCTCAAGGACTACTTCGCCTCCCGCCCCTATCGGGAGGCGGTCAAGGCCGGGCAGAGGGCCCTCGGCTTCTCCGTCGACTGGGCCGCCTTCGAGAAGAAGTCCGCCGAGATCCCGTCCTTTTGCGGCGGCACCTGGAATTTGCTATAATAGCGCGTCTGAGGAGACCGACGATGAAGAAAGACATCCATCCCGAATACCAGGAAGCCATCGTCACGTGCGCCTGCGGGAACACCTTCAAGACCCGCTCGACCAAAAAGGAGATCCGGGTCGAGATCTGCTCCCAGTGCCACCCGTTCTTCACCGGGAAGCAGAAGCTCGTGGACAGCGCCGGCCGCGTCGAGAAGTTCCGGAAGAAATACGGTCCGGCTAAAAAACCGGCCCGATGATCCAGGAACTCCGCGCTCTCGAGGACAAGTACCGCCGCCTGACCCTGTCCCTTTCCGACCCCGCCCTCTCGGGGAATCCCCAGAAGCTCCGCGACCTGGCCAAGGAACGGGCGGAGCTCGAGCCCGTCGTCCGCAAGTTCGAGGAATGGCGGAAGGTCCGTCAGGGGATCGAGGACGCGCGTCACATCCTCGCCGCCGCCTCGGCCGAGCCGGAGCTGCGGCTCCTGGCCGAGGGCGAGCTCGAAACGCTCGGCCGGCGGGACAAAGCCCTCGAAGCCGAGCTGCGGCGGATGCTCCTCCCCAAGGACCCGTACGACGAGAAGAACGTCATCCTCGAGGTCCGGGCCGGGGCCGGCGGCGACGAGGCCTCGCTCTTCGCCCAGGACCTCCTCCGGATGTACGCCCGGTTCGCCGAGCACAAGGGCTGGAAGTTCGAGGTCATGGACACCAGCCTCTCGCCGATCGGCGGCATCAAGGAGGCGGTGGCCAGCATCCGGGGCAAGGGCGCCTATTCCCTGTTGAAATTCGAGAGCGGCGTCCACCGCGTCCAGCGGGTGCCGAAGACCGAGGCCTCCGGCCGCATCCACACCTCGACCGCCACCGTCGCCGTGCTGCCCGAAGCCGACGAGATCGACATCAAGATCGACCCCAGGGACCTCAAGATCGAGGCCTTCGGCTCCTCGGGCCCCGGCGGGCAGAACGTCAACCGCAACTACACGGCCATCCGCATCACCCACAAGCCCTCCGGCCTCGTCGTCTCCTGCCAGGATGAGAAATCCCAGCACCGGAACAAGGAGAAGGCCCTGCGTGTCCTCCGCTCGAGGTTGATGGACATCGCCGAGAGGGAACAGAGCGCCGAGATCGCCCAGCACCGCCGCTCCCAGGTCGGGACGGGGGAGCGGAGCGAGAAGATCCGGACGTACAATTTCCCGCAGTCGCGGGTGACCGACCATCGTCTGAGCGCGAGTTTCCACAACCTGGCGGCTCTCCTCGACGGCGACCTGGACGACCTCGTCGGCCAGCTCGTCCTCCAGTCCCAGGCCCTCGGGGAGACGGCGTCGGGCGCGGGCCTGGCACGGGACAGTGAACCCTAGGACGGAGACGCTTCAGGAGGTCTTCCGCCTCGGAGCCTCGCTCCTCGAGGGCAGCCCGCATGCGCTCGTCGAGGCCAAGGTCCTCCTCCTCCGCGCCGCCCGGCTCTCGGAGGAGGTTTTCCTGGCCGCCCCGCAGGCCGGGCTCGCCCCCCCCGCCAGGGCGTTCTTCCTCCGCCTCGTCGAGAAGCGGAGGCGGGGCGTGCCCTTGTCCTACCTGACCGGGACGAGGGAATTCTGGTCCATCCCGCTCGGCGTCTCGGCTTCCGTCCTCATCCCGCGCCCGGAGACCGAGGTCCTCGTCGAGAAGGTCCTCGAGCTCTCCTCCCGCGAGCGGGAGACGATCCTGGACGTCGGCACGGGCAGCGGCAACATCGCCATCGCCCTGGCCAAGGAGCTGCCGCGCGCCCGCATCCTGGCCGCCGACGTCTCGCTCCGGGCCCTGTGCGTGGCCCGGCGGAACGCCGAGCGCCTCAAGGCCCGCCGGGTCGAGTTCCTGCAGAGCGATATGTTCTCGGCCTTCCGGGGTACGGGCGTCCGCTTCGACTTCATCGTTTCCAATCCCCCTTATGTTTCGGCGCGGGAATGGCAGGTCTTGCCGCCGGAGGTCCGCGATTACGAACCGCGGCGCGCCCTGCTCGCGGGGGAGTCCGGGCTCGAGGTCATCCGGCGGCTGGTCGGCCGGGCCGGACGCTTCCTGCGGCCCGGCGGCTACCTCATTTTCGAGATCGGGGACGGCCAGCGGGACGAAGTCCTCGGCCTGTTCGGCAAGCGCTGGACGGAGATCGAAACGGCCTGGGACCTGGCCGGCAAGCCCCGCGTCATCACCGCCCGCCGCGCCTGAGCGGTCCCGTCATTTCCTCGCCCGGGAGGGCGCGTAGCCGTCCTCGACGGGGAGGATCCGCGTCGTCTGGAAGCGGACCTTTTCCCAGACGGCGAGCTCCGTGCCGGCAAAGACCGCCACGACCCGCGGGTCGAACTGCCTTCCGGCCTGGCGGACGATCTCGGCCCGGGCCGCGGGGAAGTCCGCGGCCTCGCGGTAGGGCCGGTGCGAGGTAATGGCGTCGAGCGCGTCCGCAACGGCGAAGATGCGGGCCTCGGCCGGGATGGCCTCGCCCTTGAGCCCGCGCGGGTAGCCCGAGCCGTCGAAGCGCTCGTGGTGGCAAAGGATAATGTTCCCGACCTCGGCGACGAGCCGGACGTCCTTGATCAGCCCGTAGCCCACCGTGGGATGGCGCCGGATCTTCTCCCACTCGGCGGCCGAGAGCGGGCCCGGCTTTTTCAGGATGGCGTCCGGGATGGCGATCTTGCCGGCGTCGTGGAGGAGGGCCCCCCGCCGGATGTTCTCGAGCGTCCTTGGGTCCCGGACGCCCAGGGCCTCGGCCAGGACCTGGGTGTAGCGGGCCACGGTCTTGGAGTGGCCGTAGGTCTCGACGTCCCTCATGTCCAAGGCGGTCATGAAGTTCTCGAGGGTCGTTTCGTAGGTCTCCTCGATCTCGGCGGCGCGGCGGGCCTGCTCCGCGCGCTCCCGCCGCAGCCGCGTGAGGCTGCGGCGGAGGGCCGCGACCTCGCGGTCCCGTCCCGTGTCCTTGGCGCTCGTCGTCACGTCTGCGTTCCTCCGCCCTTATATACCTTTTTCCCCGTCCGGATTCAAGCCGCGGCGCGGACCGCGCCGCGGCAAGCGGGAAAATCCTCCTTGACTTGACCCGGCGACACCCCTAAGATAAGGGCCGAGGCTAAGGAGGTCGCCTATGGGCCAAGAGAGGGACGTCCTTAAGGACCCGTCTGAAGTCATCCAGGAGATCGAGACCCAGCTCGACCGCCTCCTCGAGCGCAAGGTCGGGGACATCGAGCGCGAGCTCTCCGCCCGCATCGACCGGGAGCGCGAGGAGGCCAAGAGGCGCCGCGAGGAGGTCGAGCGGGAATTCCTAAAGGAGCGCGAGGCCCTCGCCGACTACCGGACCGTCGTCCGGGCCGCCGACGAGGAGAGGGCCGCGCTCCTCGACGAGGCCCACCGGCGCTTCGACCGCGTTCTCCAGCTCCAATCCGAGATCGAAGGGCTGGCCAAGGCCACGGTCGAGGAGATCCGGAAGGTCACCGAGCTTCAGGAACGGATGGAGAGTCTCCGCTCCCGCACCGCCGAGCGCGCCGGCTTCCTCAAGACCGATTTGAGGGAGCGCTTCGGCATCGTCGCCGACGTCCTGGGCGAGTCGGAACGGCCGGCCGGCCTCGACCTCGACGGGGAGCTCGACAAGCTGAGGAAGATCAAGGAGCTGCTGGCCGTCGAATCGGCCGCCGCCGGGCTCGGCGGGACGCGCGCCGCGGCCTCGGGCGCCGAGGCCTTCACCCCGCTCGAGGTCCCCGAGCCGCCGGCCGAAGTCCGCATCCCCGAGATCCGGGACCTCGTCGCCGAGATGTCCCCGGAGCCCCAGCCCGCATCCGCCGCCGCGCCCGCGCCTCCGGAGGCGCCGGAGGAGAGCGAGGAGACGCTGGCCGCGGCCCTCGAATCCTGGCGGAGGATCGAGCCCGCCAACGGCTGCGGCGAGATCCACTACTTCCAGAAGGACGCCCGGATGCTCGTCGACGCGGAGAGCCTCTTCTCCTCCGTCGACAAGACCGTGGAGGAGGCCGAACGGCTGTCGGCCAAGCTCTCCCGGACGGAATCCCCCAAGGATCAATTCTTCATCAAGCAGGAGCTCATCAACTGGCAGGAGGGGCTGCGGGCCCTCTTCCTGCGGGTCATCAAGATGATCGAGAAGAGGGTCTGGGAGCTCCCCGATTGCACCGCCGACGTCCTGAGCGTGGTTTCCCTGCGCGGCCTGCTCGAGCGGCTGAGCATGGAAAACTGGAGCAATCCCGACGAGTTCGCCTCGTTCCGGGCCGCGGCGGGAGAACTCGAAAAGGCCTTTCTGTCCCGCCTTTCCCCCAGGGTCGCCTACCTCCGCGCCCTCAAGAAAGAGCTCGAGTCCCGCTAGCCGCCGCTCTCAATCGGCGGCCACGCCCTTGCGCCGGTGCTGGAGGATGTAATCCTCGAGCGCCCGGATCTCCCCCGTGGTCAGGTCCCGGAACTTCAGCCCCGAATAGAAGAAGGGCGGACCGCCTTCCCGCCGGTCCGAGTAGATGACGTCGCCGCGGAGGAGGCCCGCCTTCTCGCCGAGGACGAGGATCATGTCCACCGTCTTGGCCAGCGGCAGCTTCGAGTCCGAGACGACCCTGGCCCCGCCGAGGCTGATGTTGACCGTCTTGGCGACGGTGAAGCTGCCGTCCTCTCGGACCAGGGCCACGGCCGACGCGTTCGTGCGCTCGAACTTCCGCCGCTCCCGGCCCGGCCGCTCGGCCGCGGCCGGCGCCTCCGGCCTCGCGGCCTCGCCGGCCCGGCCCGCGTGGAAGGTCGTGACTCGGTTCTTGACCAGGTCGGCCTCGGCCCCCCGCCGCCCCTCGAGCCCGGCCCGGCGCTTGCCCTTGGCCTCGGCCATGGCCAGGTCCGCCTCCGCCGCCAGCTGCTTCAGGTCGGAGCGGGTCATGGCCGCGAGGGGCTCCTCCCTGGGCTTGGGGTAGACGGTGACGCCGAAGGACATGGTCAGGTTGTTCTGCGGCTGGAACTCCTGGAACTCGAAAAAATGGTCCTCGACGTTCTTGCGGATGCGGTCGGTCAGGGCCACGGCGTCCTCGGGCCCCTTGACCCCGCTCAGGCAGAAGAGGAACTCCTCGCCCCCGTAGCGGCAGAGGAGGTCTTCCTCGCGGATCGAGAGCTTGAGGACGTGGGCCAGCTCGCGGAGCAGCCGGTTGCCGGCCTCGTGGCCGTTGCGGTCGTTGTAGGCTTTGAACCAGTCGACGTCGCCCATGACGATGGCCAGCCCGCCCTCCTCGGTGCGCCGCTTGCCCAGGGCGTTGACCTTCTGGAGGACCTTCTCGAAGAAAGGCTCGGGCCGGAGGAGGCCGGTCAGGGCATCGTACTGGATGAGATTGAGCTTCAGCATGGCGATGGCCATGTGTTCCGACAGGCCCTGGAGGATCTGCTGGTCCTCGCGGCTGAAGCCCTCCGGGCTCGACTTGCCCTGGACGATCTTGTTGTAGACCTCGACGACGCCGATGACCTTGCGGTCGTGCATGATGGGCACGGCCAGGAGGCTCTTCAGCGGCGAGCGGAGGTATTCCGCGTACCGCTTGGTCAGGCGGCGGTCGAAGGCCAGGTCGGTCGTGTTGATCCCCTGGCCGTAGCGGGCGACGGTGGCGGCGAAGTCCTGGGCGTCCCACAGGGCGATGTACTTGGAGAACTCGGCGTGGGAGAGGTACGCGTTGTCCCAGACGAGCGGCTTGAGGTAGCGGCCGAGGACTTCGTTCGTCTCGATGATGTAGACCGTGGCGCTCGAGGCCCGGACAATGTCGCGGAGGTCGGGGACGAGGTCGAGGAGGCTGCTGACGTCGTCGGAGGCGTAGATCTTGCGGAGGATCGTCTCGACCCGCTGGCGCTCCTTCTGGAACCAGACGTACTTGGTCTCGATGGCGATCCGCTTCTCGATCTCGGAGAGAAAGTTGGCGTTGATGAGGCCCTTGATCTCCTGGATCTCCGCGTAGACGTCCCGGACCTTTGTCTCCTGCTGGGCGAGGGAGCGGCGGAGGTCCTCCGCCTCGGCCTTCAGCCGGGCGTGCTCGACGGCCCGCTCGAGGGAGCGGAGGAGGAAGCGGTCCCGGGGATCGCCGGGGGGGGCGACGAACGGGTCGACGTAGAAGGCGGGCGGCCACTCCTCGGCGGCCCGGCGGAGGGCGGCCTCGTCGGGGCCGGTGAGGATGACGGCCGTGGACGGCCCGAGGACGTCCCGGATGTCGGCGTAGCGGACGAGCCCGGCCTCGATGACGGCCGCGGCCACGGACACCCCGGCCAGGCGCGAGGCGAGGTCCGCCGCGGCCGTCCCGGCCGTGACCGGCCCGAACATCGAGGCCAGCCGCGACAGGCGGTCGACCTCGGCGGGCGATGGGTGCAGAATGAGGATGTGTCTCTGGCTCATGGGCCGGCCGCTTCCCTCGAACGATGGAGGAACCCGATCGTTCTTCCCCTGTCCTTGAAACCTTGGCTCCGTCGCGGGTCGGACTCGAAAGCGAACCCCGGGGCGGGCCGCCCTCCGCTGACCCGCCCCTAAATTACAATACGGCCGGGCCCCCGTCAAGGGGGATTTTTGACCCTGGCCTCTTATCTTCTTTCGTGCCGAAGCCGCTCTTGGCCCGCCCGGGGGCGATATGGTATATTCGGAATGGCCGGACGCCGTCCGCACGACGCCCGCCGGCGAGGAGGACCGACATGGCCCCGTCAGCACAGACACCCGTCACCGGCATCCGCGCTCCCAGGGGCTCCCGCCTGCGCACCAAGGGCTGGTCGCAGGAGGGGGCGCTGCGCATGCTCATGAACAACCTCGACCCGGCCGTGGCCGAGAAGCCGCAGGAGCTCATCGTTTACGGCGGGACCGGCAAGGCCGCCAGGAACTGGGAGTGCTACCGGGCCATCGTGGCCAGCCTGAAGAAGCTCGAGAACGACGAGACCCTCCTCGTCCAATCCGGCAAGCCCGTGGCCGTGTTCCGGACCCACGCCGAGGCGCCGCGCGTCCTCATTTCCAACGCCATGCTCGTCCCCAAGTGGGCGACCTGGGACGAGTTCCGGCGCCTGGAGGCGCTCGGGCTGACGATGTACGGGCAGATGACCGCGGGCAGCTGGATCTATATCGGGACCCAGGGCATCCTCCAGGGGACCTACGAGACGCTGGCCGCCGCGGCCCGGCGCCATTTCGGCGGCTCCCTCAGGGGAAAGCTCGTCCTGACGGCCGGCCTCGGCGGCATGGGCGGGGCTCAGCCGCTGGCCGTGACCATGAACGACGGCGTGGCCATCGTCGTCGAAGTCGACCCGGACCGCATCCGGCGCCGGCTCGAAACGAGATACGTCGACACCATGACCGGCAGCCTCGACGAAGCCCTGCGGCTGGCGGGCGAGGCCAAGCGCAAGGGCGAGCCGCTCTCGGTCGCCCTCTTGGGCAACGCCGCCGACGTCCTGCCCGAGTTCGTCCGCCGCGGCCTCGTCCCCGATGTCCTGACCGACCAGACCTCGGCCCACGACGAGCTCAACGGCTACGTGCCGAACGGCCTGCCCTACGAGGAGGCCGTCCGGTTGCGGCGGGACGACCCGGCCGATTACATCCGCCGCTCCTTCCAGGCCATGGCCGCCCACGTCGAGGCCATGCTGGAGCTGAGGCGGAGGGGGGCGCGGGCCTTCGACTACGGCAACAACATCCGCGGCCAGGCTCAGAAGGCCGGCGTCCGCGACGCTTTCGACATCCCCGGTTTCGTGCCTGAGTACATCCGCCCCCTGTTCTGCGTGGGCAAGGGACCCTTCCGCTGGGCCGCGCTGTCCGGGAAGCCTTCGGACATCTACGCCACCGACGAGGCCGTGCTGCGGGAGTTTCCCGAGGACGAGGGGCTGGCGCGTTGGATCCGGAAGGCCCGGAGCGGCTTCAAGTTCCAGGGGCTGCCGGCCCGCATCTGCTGGCTCGGCTACGGCGAGCGGGCCCGCTTCGGCGCGGTCATCAACCACCTCGTCCGCAAGGGAAGGATCAGTGCGCCCGTCGTCATCGGCCGCGACCACCTCGACACAGGCTCCGTGGCCTCGCCGAACCGCGAGACCGAGGGGATGCGCGACGGCTCCGACGCCATCGCCGACTGGCCCATCCTCAACGCCCTCCTCAACGCCGTGAGCGGCGCCTCGTGGGTCTCCGTCCACCACGGCGGCGGCGTCGGCATCGGGCTGTCCATCCACGCCGGGATGGTCATCGTAGCGGACGGCACCCCGGCCATGGGCCGGCGCCTCGAGCGCGTCCTGACCGTCGACCCCGGACTGGGCGTCGCCCGGCACGCCGACGCCGGCTATCCCGAGGCCGTCGCCTGCGCCCGGGAGAAGGGGATCAAGGTCCCGCTCCTCAAGTAACGGCCACAGGGCCCGGCCGAGCCGGGCCGAGCGCCCGGCGGCCGCGCCCGCCGTGTCACGTTTTGTGCCGCGGCGCGCCCCGCATCCCTCTGACCTTGAAGAAGATGCGCCGGGGCGGCACAAACTGTGCCGCGCCGGGCCCGATTTGCCGTTCTTATCCGTCTCGCGGCCTGTCATTAATATATTTATAATCAACACCATATAACCAATGGGGGCTGGGCCTCGCCCTGGCACGCGCCTTGCAAGAAGGAAGGCCGAAAGGAGCCGCCGATGAAAAAAACATGCCTGTGGGCCCTGGTCGGGCTCATCCTCTTTTCCTCAGTCCTTCTCTTCCCTCTCTCGGTCCGCGCCCGTGACGTGAACGAGTGCTATCGCAACCACCAAGCGTGCCGCGAAAGGGCGCTGGCCATGGATGGGGCCTGGACCAAGATCGCCATTTACCTCACCGTCTGTGATGTGGCGCTCGGCAGATGCATCCTGATCGCCTAGAAGCGACGAGCGGAGGGCCCTCCACGGCGGAGGGCCCTCTCTCTCCGCCGGTGCGCGAGGAGGGCGCGGCCATGGGACCGATCTTGAGGCAGGCCATCGTCTACCTGGCCCTGACGTCCGGCATCCCGCCGGCCGCGGCCATCACCCCGGCCGACGCGCCGGTCCGGCGGCTGGCGGCCGAGGACGTGACCAGCCGGGACGCACGTCCCGACGAGGCCTGGCTCGGCTTGGCCGCCGCCCTGGCCTATGACGCCGAGCGTGTTTACGCCGTCGACGCCGAGGACTGCGCGGTCAAGGTCTTCACCAAGTCCGGCCGGTTCGAGGCCGTCATCGGCCGGAGCGGGCACGGGCCCGGCGAGTTCTCGTTCCCTTCGGGCGTGGCCGTCCTCGGCGGCCGGCTGTTCGTTGCCGACAAGCTCAACCGGCGCATCCAGGTCCTCGACCTGTCCGGGCGGTTCCTGCGGAGCTTCGCCCTGCCCTTCGCGCCCGACAGGGTCCTCGTCCTGGCCGCCGACCGGCTCGTCGTCACGCGGCGTCCCTCCGGCCGCCCGGCCGGCGAGAGGATCCTCCACTTTCTCAGCGCCTCGGGTGAGCCGCTGCGCGAGGAGCTCGTCGCGCGCACCGGCGGCGACCCCGTCCTCGACGCCTTCCTCAACATGGTCCTCGTCAGCCCGGGGCCGCGGGGGGACCTCTTCGTCATCTTCAAGTGCCAGGAAAGGGCGGTCCTCCATTACGGGCCCGACGGCGGCCTCGCCGGCCGCGTCCCGGTCGACCGCCGCTACGGCTCCAAGGCCGTGTCCCTGCCGGTCCGCGGCGGGCGGAGGACGGTCGAGGCCTTCTGCTGGGAGAGCGCCCAGGACCGGGGACGGATCTTCCTCCTCGCGCCCGAGTATACGGACGGCGGGGACATCGGGCCCGGGGACAGGGTCTACGTCATCGACACGGCCGGCCGCCTCGAAGCCAGGATCGAGCTGCCGGCCCGCGTTTCGCGCCTGGCCGTCGAGGGCGACAGGATCTTCGCCGTCGACCTCGCCGGCGAGCTCCGGGTGTTCCGGGTGGCGCGATGAGCGTGCGGGGAGCGGCGCTCATCCTCCTGGCCGTCTCCGTGGCTGGGACGGCCTCCTGGCCGGCCGGGATCGAGGTCCGGCTCTGCCGGACGCTCGAAGAGGCCGCGCCGCCCGGCGCCGGCGCCGCGCTTCTCGTCTTCTTCTCGACGGAATGCCCGGTCTGCTACGACGGGCTCTTCGAATCGCGCCGCCTCGTCGAGAAGGGCGGCTGGCCGGTGCGGGTGGTCGGCGTCGCCTCCGGCCCGGCGGACTCGGTCCGCTCCTTCCTCGAAAAATTCGGCTGGACGCAGCCTGTCGTTCACGACCGACGAAGGTCCCTGGCCCGGAGGTTCCGCGTCGACTTCGTCCCCGACTGGGTCCTCCTCGTCGGGGGAGAGCCGGTCTGCCGGAGCGATCCGCGGGCCGGCCCCGTCCGAGGCATGGAGGGCCTCGCCGCATGCTTAAAACGAACGTTTTCCCGCTGACGGCGCGCCTGGCCGGCCTGAGGCTGCGCTCCTCGCGGCTGGTCCCGGCCGTGGCCGCCGCCCTGCCGGTCTTCCTCCTCGGCCTAGGCCTGAAGGAGTCGCCGGCGACGGCCTTGAAGGTCTTCCTCCTCTTCTTTCCCTACATTTTCCTCCTCGCTTCGCAGGACATGTCCGCGTCGGAAACGCAGGGCGGCGGGCTCGAGAACGTCCTCTTCCTCGACGGCCGGTTCCGGACCTATCTCTGGCAGAAGAACCTCGTCCTGGCCGCCGCCGGCGGCGTCTACGCATGCGCGGTCTTCGTCGGGCTCGCCGCGTGGCATCTCGGCCGCGGCACGTTCGAGCCCGCCTCCGTCCTCCAGCTCGGCCTGGGGCTCCTCGCCGGCGCCTATTACGTCGCCGTGGCCGGGGCGCTGGGCTTCGTCCTCAGGGCGGGCTCCAACGTCGTCGTCCTCCTCCTCGCCCAGGCCGCGGCCCTCATCGGTCTCATCCTCTCGACGACCCTCCGCACCGGGTTCATCGACCACCTCGCCTCCGGGCGATTCCCCGGCTTCGGCTCGAAGCTCCTCTTCGCCGGCCTGGCGGCCGTCTTCCCCAACCTCATCGTCGCGCGCCGGCTTTCCCGCGGCGGCGCCGTCGTCCTGGCCGGGCTCGTCCTGGCCTTGCTCGTCCAGCGGGCCCGCCTGCGGCGGCTCGAGCTCACGAAATAGGAAGGCGGAGATGCTGCGCGCCGACGGACTCTGGAAAAGCTATGGGCCCGTCCGGGCCTTGCGGGGGGTCGGCTTCTCGCTCGAGAGGGGTCGCGTCACGGCCCTCCTCGGCGAGAACGGGGCGGGCAAGACGACAACGCTGCGGGTCGTCCTCGGCATCCTCGCCCCGGACGCCGGCGCGGTCGAGCGCGAGGCCGGACGCGTCGGCTACGTCCCCGACCAGCCGGCCTTCTTCCCATGGCTCCGCGGCCGGGACGTCCTCGACCTGACAAGGCGCTCGGCCGGGGCGGGGCGGGAGGAGTGGGGGGCGCGGGTCCGGGACCTCGCGGCGGCCCTCCGCTTCGACGCCGCGCTCCTCGACCGGCCGCCGCGGACCTATTCGGCCGGGAACGCCAAAAAACTCGCCTTCCTCCAGAGCCTGGCCCTGGAGCCGGACCTCCTCGTCGCCGACGAGCCGTTCGCGGCCCTCGACCCGCCCTCCGTCAAGCGGGCGCGCGACCTCCTCATCGGGGCGAGGGACCGCGGCGCCGCCGTCCTCCTGAGCTCCCACATGCTGGCCGAGATGACCCGGGTGAGCGACGATTTCATCGTCCTGCGGCACGGAAAGGTCGCCGCCCGGTCCGGCCTCGCGGAGTTCCTGGAGCGGGCCCGGCCGGCCTCGGCCGGGGAGGTCGAGGCGGCCTTCCTGGGCCTGATCCAGGGCTGAGACGGCGGGCCGCAGGTCACTTGGCCGCTGCGAGTTCCTCGATGGCCGCGGCCACCCTGGCCCGGTAGTCGAGCAGGACGCGGGGGTCCTTGGTGTACGCCTTCCCCGAGCTGAAGATCGAGCCCGGGATATCGAGCAGCGCGGCGGCCCGGCGCGCCGCCTTGGGCGCCCGCGACGCGGCGGCGGCGACGGCCTTCTCGAGGAGCTTGAAATACTCGTAGTCCTCGATGCCCTCCCGGAGGACCTCCCAGCGGATGGAGTTGACCGGCCCCGTCAGATGCTTCGACGTGTCCTTTCCCGGCGCCCGGTTCGGCGGGTAGAGGAACCGGCCGTCGCCGTTCCCCCAATAGTTGACCTGGCCGTACGGGACGCCGTAGCCGACCGTGTAGGACATCGGGTCCTGCCAGGGGTTCTGGAGGGCGCCGGCGGGGAAGACGGTCGGGCTCGACCAGTAATTGGCGCGCCAGACGAGGATCCCCTGGAGGCCCCACTTGTAGGACATCCACAGCCACATCCGCAGGTTGATGGCCGGGTGGTCGATGAAGAGCGTCACCCACGGACCCTTGGGCCCCGTGCAGAGGTAGGACCAGAACTGGCGCCCCTGCGGCCGGAGCCGGGCCACGGCGGCCGGGTCGACCCGGTCGAAGATCGTGCAGCCGATCTCGGAGACGTCCATGATGTCCGGGCCCGGCCGGTGCTCGGTGATGAACCGGGTCAGCTTGGACGCGTTCCTGCGGATGTTAAGCATCCCTTCGCGCACGAACGGGTAGTCCTTCGGGTCCGGCTCGTCGAACCAGTAGACGTATTCCTTGCCCAGCCAGCCGTTGGCCGCGAGGTGCTCCTGGACCTGGCCGAGGTGCATGCTGAGAAGGCGGTCGTATTCGGCCGTGCCCTGGCGGAAGCCGCCGAACAGCCCCTCTTGGCGGGAATAGAATGAGCCCGAGCCGATGCCCTTGACCGAAAGGTCGAAGGCGTTGAAGCCGAATTCGTCGAGCAGCAGGCGGGCCCCGCGGTCGAATTCCGTGAAATCCGTCTCGACCGACATCGCCTCGGCCGGCATCTCGAAGTCGCCGCCGGGCACGAGGTTCGGGCCGCCCGCGGCGGCGGCAAGAGAGACGTCGTCGAACCAGGCTGCGCCCGTGGCCGTGCCCGCCTCGTCGCGGAAGGTCGGGAAGAGGCGGATGACGACGGACCGGACCTCCGGCGGATAGGCCGGCACGTCCAGGCGCCCCTCCTTCCAATCGGCCGTCCCCTTGAAGACCTGCACTTGGTTGAGGCGATGGATGGGCTCTCCGCGGCCGTCGAGGGGCTGGAGGAAGACCGTACCGTCCTGGCCGTCCTTCTCCGTCCGCGCCCACCACGACAGCCGGTAGGGGACGCCGGCGGCGACGGGGATGGGCTCGGCGCTGCGGGCCTCGACCGCCTCGGCCGGGCTGTCGTCGACGACCCGGAGCGCGCGGCGGCCGGAGTGGACCGGCGCCGTCACGAACTCGCCGCCCCGCCAGGGGATGCCCCCGAAGCGGACGTCGATCGGGTAGAGCTCGGCGAACGAAGTCGGGGCGACACGATGGGCGCGGAAGTTCTCGAGGTAGAGCCGGTAGACCTTCTCCAGCTCCTCCCGCGTCGTCAGGTTGTGGTAGGCCTTGATGTCCGAGACGACGAGGCCGAACGAGGAGCGGATGCTGGGCGTCGCCGGCAGGGTGAAATCCCAGACGTGGAGGCGGACGGGGACGGCGATGGGCGACGGCCAGTCTTCGGAAGAGAGGGCGACCGAGCCGCGATAATCCCCGGCCCGCGCCGTCGGCGGAACGTAGACCGTGATCCAGAGAGCCGAGTTCTCGCCGGCCGGCGCGGCGAACGGGCCGTCGTAGGGCGGCAGGGGGTCCGGCCAATCGCCGGCGGCGCCGTAGGCGTCCGTGGGCAGGTTGACGTGGACATAGGCGACGCGCGCGACGGTGACGTTCGTGACGGCGATCTCCGCCCCCGATTCCTGGCGGAGCGGGCCCGCCTCGACCCGGACATTGGCCGTGGCCTTCGCGGGGACGAGGACGACCTGGAAGGGCTCGTACTCGTTCCGCGCCGCGCGAATGACGACGGCGTCCGACCTCCCGAGCGGCAGGGGGTCGGTCTTGCGGACCTTGGTCGCTCCGGGCGCCCACCAGACCGCGAAGAGCGGGCTGCGGGTGATGAGGAGCCCGTCCGTCCCCGCCCCCGCGCCCGAGGCCCGGGGGCCGGGGAGGAGCAGGGCCGCCGCCAGGATGATCATGACCAGGAGTTCGCGTTTCATGTCCCTTCCTCCTTCGCCGCCGGCTTAGATGACCGTGCCGTCGGGGATGACGGCGTTCTTGGGCACGACAATGATGCCGTTGACGATGGCGTAGCTCTCCGCCGCCGCGGCGGCGACGCCTTCGCCGTTGACGAGCCGGACGCCCCGGCCGATGCGGGCGTTCTTGTCGATGATGGCGTTACGGACCTCCGAGTCGGCGCCGATGCCGATTCCCGGGAGGCCCGACTCCCGGCTCTGCTCCAGCCCTTCCTTTGACTCGAAATAATCGGCGCCCATGACGACCGTCCGCTCGATCCGACAATTCTCGCCGATCCGGGAGCGGATGCCGATGATGGACTCGCGGATGCGGGAGCGGTCGACGATGCTCCCCTCGCAGAGGATGGCGCTGGCGACGTCGGAGGCCAGAATCTTGCTCCCGGGCAGGAAGCGGGCGTGGGTGAAGATCGGCTTCTGCTCGTCGTAGAAGTTGAACTTCGGCAGCGGGCGGGTCAGGTCCATGTGGGCCTCGAAGAAGCTCGGGATGGTCCCGATGTCTTCCCAATAGCCGTCGAAGAAATAGCCGTGGACCTTGCGGTCGAAGATGGCGCGGGGGATGACCTCCCTGCCGAAGTCGCTGGCGTCGGTGTGGGAGAGGAGCTCCCGGAGGACGGGGCCGTTGAAGAGGTAAACTCCCATCGAGGCGAGGTGCGTCCGGTCCGCGGCGACGCCGGCCCGCCGCAGGACCTCAACCGGGACCCCCATCCGGTCGATGTCCGCCGCCGCGCTGGGCTTCTCGAAGAACTCCGTGATCCGCCCCTGCGGGTCGACCTTCATGACGCCGAACTCGGGGGCCTGGGCCGCGGCAACGGGGGTCACGGCGATGGTGATCTCGGCGCCCGAGGCGAGGTGGGCTTCGACGAACTTCCGATAGTCCATGCGGTAAAGATGGTCGCCCGAGAGGACGAGGACGAGGTCGCCGGCGTCCAGGATGAAGCCGAGGTTCTGTCGGACGGCGTCGGCCGTGCCCTGGTACCAGTCCCGGTTCTCCAGGGTCTGCTGGGCCGAGAGGAGGGTGATGAAATCCGGGTGGAAGTTGTCGAAGCGGTAGGTCGTGAAGATATGGCGGTGGAGGGATTCGCTGGCGAACTGGGTCAGGACGAAGATCCGGCGGAAGTCCGAGTGGATGCAGTTCGAGATGGAGATATCGATGAGCCGGAACTTCCCGGCGATGGGTACGGCCGGCTTGCTCCGGACCTTGGTCAGGGGATAGAGCCGGCTGCCCTGGCCGCCCGCCAGGATGATCGTGACGACGTTGGCCATGTCCGCACCTCGCGCGCCGGTTTCGTGACCGCCTTATTTTAACACACGCCGTGATGGCGGCCATGCCGCCGCGCCCCCCTAGCGGACGGGCCCGACGGCCTCCCGGACGGCGGCGAGCTTCTCGGGAGACTCGGCCAAGGCCGGCCAGTTCCAGAAGACGACGCCGCGCGAGGGCGGCCTGAGGGCCTCGAGGAGCGCCGCCCGGAATTCGGCCGGCGTTTCCGGGCCGGGGATGTAGGCCTCCTTGACCTGGATGCTGGGCAGGACGGCGGCGCCGGACACACGCGCCGCGTCCACGACGACCGAATGGACCCACTCCGGCGTCCGCTTGACCATGTGGTGGTAGCACATCGGCGAGATGAAGTCGACGAGCGGCGCCAGCCGGGCCAAGTCCTGGCCGGCCACGGCGCGGACGGCTCCGCCGAAATCGCCGGCGCGCCACGGCACGGCGTGGAGGTTGACCTTGATGCCGGGCTTGGCCCGGCGGGCGGCGGCGGCCAGCTCGCGGACCGTATCGGCGATGACGCCGCACTTCCAGTCCGCCCATTCCCGGGCGTGACGGTCCAGGATCCAGCGGGCGACCTCCGGCGTCCCGGAGAGCGCAGGCGGCACGGCGATGCCCGTCTTGCGGGAGAAGTCCTCGAGGCAGGAGGCGTCGAAGCACGTCTGCGGCAGCGACTCCGGCCTCCGGTCGGGATAGACCATTTCCCAGAAGACGAAGAAGCGGATGAAGTCCAGGCTGACGCCGTCCGGGTCGGCCTCGCGGACGATCCTCTCCAGGGCGGCGGCCTTCTCCGCCCGGTAATCGGCGCGGGTCGGACAGACGAACCTCACCCAGTCGTCGGCGGCCCGGCCGCCCTTGTCGGTCGTGGCATAGAGGTCCGGCCGCCGGGCGAGCGCCTCGGCATCGAAGAAGACGGGGAAGATGACGAAGGTCGCAACGCCATTCTTCTTCGCCAGGGCCCGGAATTCGGAGTTGGAGAGAAGGGCCGGGCTGACGAAGGCCGCGTTGATGCCGGCCTCGCGCCAGGCGGAGAAGAGGGCGGAGAGGTCGCCGGCGTGCTCGTAGACCTTGACCCCGACGAGCGGCCGCTCCCGGCGGGAGCCGCCCGCCCGCCGGGGCAGGGAAAAGACGATGGCGACGGCGGCCACGGCGATGAGAAGGATAACGACCGGGCTCGTCATCCTCTTATGGGGCATCACGGCCGCCTCCCTTCCGCCGGCCCGTCGGCCGGCAGGATGTCCCTCATCAAGAATCGACCCGGATGAGGCCGATGTCCCGGCCGTTCGGCGCACGCCGGCGCCGGGAGGAGCGGGCCGGCGAGCAGGGCGAACCGGACGCGGGCCTTTGGGTCGTCGGCGGCGGTCATGCGAAAGCATCCTATCCCAGCCCGGGAACAGCCGTCAAGGACCGGGCCCGGCGGTTGTGCTATGATGGGGGCGATGGTCGACGTCGTCGTGATCGGCGCCGGGCTGGGCGGGTTGATGGCGGCGGCCAAGCTCGCCCGCCGCGGCCGCAAGGTCCTCGTCCTGGAGAAAAAATCTCTGCCGGGCGGGACGAGCTACGTCTTCCGGCGCGGCGGCTACGCCTTTCCCATGGGCCCTCTCTCGTTCAGCTTCCCGGGGCGGGTCCGGGATCTCCTGGCCCAGGCGGGAGTCGACGAGCCCGTGGCCTTCCGACGGAGCGGGTTCGAGCTCCGCACCCCCTTCCTTGACGTCATGATGTCCAAGCCGCTCGAAGACCTCGAGCAGGACCTCCTCGCCGCCTTCCCCGGCGAGGCGGCCGGCCTGACCGAATTCCTCGGCCAGCTCAAGTCCGCCATCGCGGTCTCGAAAGACATGGACCTCTGGCACCCCGAGTTCGGCGGGGGGGAGCGGAAGCGGGGCCGGGGGCCGCGCCAGGATGTCGGAGCGGCGGCGAGGGCGGCCGAAGTCCGGCGGCTGGCCGCGACGCCGGCCGCGGACGTCCTCGGCCGGCTCGTCGCGAGCGTCCCCCTCCGGAACTTCCTCGGCTCCATGGGCAGCCATCGGCCGGAGATGTCGCTCCTCAACCTCGCGCTGATGTGGAACATCATGGCGGAGGAAGGGATCTGGTTCCCCTCCTGCGGCGTCCACGGCCTGGCCGACCTCCTCCGGCGCAAGGTCGCGGACTTCGGAGGCGAGGTCCGGCTGTCCGAGCCCGTCTCGCGGATCCTCATCCGCGACGGCCGGGCCGCGGGGGCCGTCACGGCCGGCGGGGCGACGGTCGAGGCGCGGTGGGTCGTCTCCAACGCGGACTACAAGACGACCTTCCTCGAGCTCCTCGACCCGGCGGACATCCCCGGGATCGACCTCGGCCCGGTCCGGGCCGCGCCCTACACGGAGTCGGAGCTCTGCGTCTATCTCGGGCTCGTGCCGGAGCGCGTCGACCTCGGCGCGGTCCACGCGGAGCACCTGTTCTTCAGGAAAGAGGTCCGGCAGGAAGGCGTCTCGGGCCCGGAGGATTTCGACGGCCGCGAGGTCGAGGTCTGCCACTGGTCCCGCCAGGCCCCCGAGCTTGCGCCGGCGGGCCGCGCCTCGCTCGTCCTGCGCGTCGGCTTTCCCTACGGGCATTTCGCCGCCTGGCGGACCGGAGAGAAGACGAGGAAGCACGGATACAGGGAAGAAAAGGCGCGCCTGGCCGGCAAGCTCATCCGGACGGTCGAGACGATCCTGCCCGGTCTCTCGACCGCCGTCGAGGTCATGGAATCGGCGACGCCCCTGACGTACCGGGATTGGGGCGGGAGGTACCAGGGCTCGATCGCGGGCTGGAGCTGGGGGGCGGGAGCGTCCGGCGTCCTTCCGGGGAAGCTCCTCGTCCGGACCCCGGTCCCCGGGCTCCTCGCCGCCGGGGCGTACGCCGCCTCGGAGCTTTTCCTGGGCGGCGTGCCGACCGCGCTCTGCACGGGCAGCCTCGCGGCGGATTATATTCTGGGCGGCTGAGAAGGGGGACGCGCGGCTGGGCGCGGGCCCTCAGCCCTCACCGTCGGCCGCTAGGCGAGGACCTTGAGCAGGTGATAGTCGTCGCCGACCTCGCACGTCTTCGGGCGGATGGCGGTTTCCAGGGGCACGTGCTCCAGCGCCCCGTGCCTGAAGCTGACGCAGATGTCGGAGGCGCCTCCGGCCAGGGCCTCGACGGCGGCGTGGCCGAGGCGGGCGGCCAGGATCCGGTCGAGGGCCGTCGGCCGGCCGCCCCGCTGGATGTGACCGAGGACGGCGATCCTCGTTTCGAGCCCCGTCTCCCGGGTGACGGCGGCGCCCACGTCCTCGGCCCTGGCCCTGCCTTCGGCGACGATGACGATCCAGCTGGCCTTGCCGCGCGAGCGGCCCTCGGTGATCTCCCGGCACATCGCCGCGAGGTCGAAGTCCCGCTCGGGCAGAAGGACCTCCTCGCAGCCGCCCGCCAGGGCGACCTGCATGGCGATGTAGCCGCAGCGCCGGCCCATGACCTCGACGATGAAGATCCTCTCCAGGCTCGTGGCCGTGTCGCGGATCTTGTCCAGGGCGTCCAGGGCGACGTTGACGGAGGTGTCGGCGCCGATCGTGAGGTCGACGCCGTTGACGTCATTGTCGATCGTCGCCGGGACGCCGACGACCTGGACCCCGTAACGCGTGGCAAGGACGTGGGCGCCCGTCAGGGAGCCGTTCCCGCCGATCACGACGAGGCCGTCCACGGCGCGGTCGCGGAGGGCGCGCGCGGCACGGGCCTGCCCTTCCTCGGTGAAGAAGCGCCCAGAGCGGGAGCTCTTGAGGATCGTGCCGCCGAGGTTGATGATGCTCGAGACCGAGCGGCGGTCGAGGGGCACGAGGTCGGCGTCGACAAGCCCGTCGTAGCCGCGCAGGACGCCGAGCACGTCGAGCCCGGCCGAGGTCGCGGTGCGGACGGCGGCCCGGATGGCGGCGTTGACCCCGGCGCAGTCCCGGGTCAGGATGGCGATGCGGTCCACCGCGCCATTATACCTCAATTCGGGAGGGACAGTCCGCCCTTCCAGGAAGTATCGCGAGGGTCCTGTCGCGGCTTGAAAGCAGGATCTTCACTCAAGGTATTTCCCAGAGGCGAGGCGCCGGGTCACTCCGCCTCACTTCTGCCGGTCGCTTCTAAGGATCCGCTCCCTGCCGGCCGGGGGCCTCTGGGCCGCGCCCCCCGATCACGACTGGAGTCCCGCGGGACTATCCCTTCCTTCTTGATATTGGAAGCCTCCGGCCGTAGAATGGAATGCGGCTCCCGCGGCGCGGGGGCTATTCTCGGAGAAAGGGAGGTCCACGCATGGCCAACAAGAGATTCGCCATCGGCTGCCTGGTCGTCCTCGTCCTGGCGGTCCTCATCGTCGGGCTGTACGCGGCCGGCGTCTACAACTCGCTCGTCAGGCTCGACCAGAAGGTTCAGTCTCAATGGGCCCAGGTCGAGAACCAGTACCAGAGGCGGGCGGACCTCGTCCCGAACCTCGTCGAGACGGTCAAGGGCGCGGCGGATTTCGAGAAGTCGACCTTCACCGCCGTCACCGAGGCCCGGGCCAAGGTCGGCCAGGTCCAGATCGCTCCCGGCCAGCTCAACGCCGAGAACTTCGCCAAGTTCCAGGAGGCGCAGGACGGGCTGTCCTCGGCCCTGTCGCGGCTGCTCGTCGTCATGGAAAAATACCCCGACCTCAAGGCCACCGAGAATTTCAAGACCCTCCAGGCCCAGCTCGAAGGCACCGAGAATCGGATCGCCGTCGAGCGCATGCGCTTCAACGAGGCGGCCCAGGCCTTCAACACGCGGCGGATGAGCTTCCCGGCCGTCCTCATCGCCGGGCTCTTCGGCTCGCGCTTCGCCGAGAAGCCTTACTTCAAGGCCCAGGCCGGCGCCGAGACGGCCCCCAAGGTCAAGTTCTAGGCGCCCGTCCGTGACCGTCCGAGCCCGCCTCCGCCCGCTCGCCCTCCTCGCGGCCCTGCTGCTGGCCGCGGCCGGAGGCCTCCGCGCCGCCGAGGAGGCGAGGATCCCGCCGGCGCCCACGCGCTGGGCGACGGACGCGGCCGGGTTCCTCTCCGCCGACACGGTCGATTCCCTGGACGTACGGCTCGAGGCCTTCGAGCACGAAACCGGCCACCAGGTCCTCGTCTACGTCGGCCGGACGACGAACGGCGTCCCGATCGAAGATTGGGCGGTCAAGGCTTTCGAGGCCTGGAAGGTCGGCCGAAAGGGCCTCGACGACGGCCTCGTCCTGTTCATCATGGCCGAGGACCGGAAGGTCAAGATCGAAGTCGGCTATGGGCTCGAGGACCGCGTGACCGACGCCGAGGCCTCCCGGGTCATCAACGACATCCTCATCCCGGGGTTCCGCAACGGGCAGCAGGACGCGGCCGTCTCGGAGGCCGTCACGAGCCTCCTCGCGACGATCTACGGACGCGACGAGGGGCGGGGACTGGAACGTCCTGCGGGACCCTCGGCCAACAGGCGCGGCCGTTCGACCGTCGGCACGGTCTTCATCATCATCGCCGGCATCTTCTTCCTCATCCTCCTCGTCACCCACCCCGCCCTGGCCCTGTGGCTTCTCTTCAACATCTTTTCCGGCGGCGGCCGCGGCGGGGGAGGCTGGGGCGGAGGCGGGGGCGGCGGCTACAGCGGCGGCGGCGGCCGCTCGGGCGGCGGCGGCGCCTCCGGGTCGTGGTGAGGGAGGGTGCGATGACGGTCCGCGGCAGGCGCAAGCTGATGAAGGCGGTCGACATCGAGCGGGTCAAGACGGCCATCCGCGAGGCCGAGCGCGAGACCTCCGGGGAGATCCGGGTCTCCGTGGCCCCGTATTTCTGGGGCCCGGTCCGGCGCGTCGCCGAGCGGGCCTTCGAGCGGCTGGGCATGCGCAAGACCCGGCAGCGCAACGGCATCCTGTTTTTCTTCGTCCCCTCACGCCGCCGCTTCGTCGTCCTCGGCGACGAGGGCATCGACGCCGCGGTCGGGCAGGACTTCTGGGACTCCCTGGCCTCCATCCTGTCCGCCCACTTCCGCAAGGGCGAATTCACCGAGGGGCTGGTCCGGGCCATCGGCGAGGCGGGGGCCAAGCTGGCCGCCCATTTCCCTTGCGACCCCGCGACCGACGTCAACGAGCTCCCCGACGACGTCGACTTCGGAAAATAGGGTTCGCTCCCTGCCGGACGGGTCCCGTCCGCGCCGGTCCACGGTCATGGTGGCGCCAAGGCCGTCCTTATCCCCCGGCCCCGGGAACCTGTCCCGGTTCCCCCGTCGCAAGGTTGACGGGCCCCCCTCCAAACGGGGGCTTTCGGACGGCCCCGGCGCCACCTGCGCCTGCCTCCGCCCGTCCTCAAGGGAGTCGGCGGGACTGGCACCGGCCGCTTGCCCGCTTCAGCTAAATGAAACGGAGAGCGTAGGGGCGGTTCCCGAAGGGAGGCATGGGCAGGCCGAGCGGGCACGGATGGGCATCGAAGGTCCCAGAGCGAGGCCTGTCCTTGAGCGGGTTGGACTCGCCGGGGCCAACCAGCGTCCGAACGCAGGGAACACCCCGAGCTCGATCTCGTTATGGCGGGCGCGTTTTGACGCCGGCGGCCGGAATGTGCTACAAATCCCCTCTTCGCAGCCTGATCGAAGGGAGGACGGATGAAAAAGATGACCGCCATTCTCTGCGCCATGATCGTCGTCGCGGCCCTCGCGGCCTGCCACAGCACCCAGACGCGGCTCTCGTACCCCGTGACGAAGAAGGTCGACCAGGTCGACGACTATTTCGGCACGAAGGTCGCCGACCCCTACCGCTGGCTCGAGGACGACAACGCCCCGGAGGTCAAGGCCTGGGTCCAGGCCGAGAACGCCGTGACCTTCGGCTACCTCGACAAGATCCCCTTCCGGCCGAAGATCAGGGCCCGGCTGACCGAGATCTACAATTACCCGCGCTATTCCTCGCCTTTCCGGGCGGGCGAATACTATTTCTTCTACAAGAACGACGGGCTCCAGAACCAGTCGGTCTGCTACATCCAGAAAGGGCTCGACGGCGCGCCGGAGGTCTTCTTCGACCCGAACGCCCTGTCCCCGGACGGCACGGTCCGCCTGGGGATCGTCAGCCTGTCCAAGGACGACCGCTACGTCGCCGTGTCGCGCGGCGAGGCCGGCTCCGACTGGTCCGAGCTCCGGGTCATGGAGGTGGCGACGAAGAAGGAGCTCCCGGACCGCATCCAATGGGTCAAGTTCTCCGGCGCGGCCTGGCAAGGCGACGGCTTCTATTACAGCGGCTACGAAAGACCGGCCCCGGGCCAGGAGCTCAAGGCCAAGAACGAGTTCCAGAAGGTCTTCTTCCACAAGCTCGGCGACCCGCAGGAGAAGGACGCCTTGGTCTGGGAGGACAAGGCCCACCCCCTGCGCTATGTCGGCGCCGAGACGACCGAGGACGAGAAGACGCTCTTCCTCGTCGTGTCCGAGGGCACGAGCGGCGACGAGCTCTACGCCAAGGACCTCACGAAGAAGGGGGCCGGCTTCGGGCTCCTCGTCAAGGGCTTCGACTTCGACAGCTCGCCCATCGATTCCGTGGCCGGCAAGGTCCTCGTCTACACCAACGTCGACGCTCCGAATTTCCGCGTCGTCGCCGTCGACCCGGCCAAGCCCGCCCAGGAGAACTGGCAGACCGTCATCCCCGAGAAGCCGGAGGTCCTGAGCGGGGCCAACGCGGCGGGCGGCTGCCTCTACTGCAACTACCTCAAGGACGCCAACACCAAGGTCTATCAGCACGACCTCGCCGGCAAGCTCGTCCGCGAGATCGAGCTCCCCGCCCTCGGCACGGCCGGCGGCTTCGGCGGCAAGCGGGACGAGAAGGTCCTCTTCTACACCTTCACCTCGTTCACCTACCCGCCGACGATCTACAAGTACGACCCGGCCACGGGCCGGTCCGAGGTCTTCCGCAAGAGCGAGGTCAAGTTCGACCCGGCCGCCTACGAGACGGCGCAGGTCTTCTACGCGAGCAAGGACGGGACAAGAGTCCCGATGTTCATCGTCCACAAGAAGGGCCTGGCGCTCGACGGCCGGAACCCGGCCCTCCTCTACGCCTACGGCGGGTTCAACATCAGCATGCAGCCCGCCTTCAGCCCCGCCAACATCATCCTCCTCGAGAACGGCGGCATTTACGCCCTGGCCAATATCCGTGGCGGCGGCGAGTACGGCGAGGCCTGGCACAAGGCCGGGATGCTCCTCAGGAAACAGAACGTCTTCGACGATTTCATCGCCGCCGCGGAGTTCCTCGTCCGCGAGAAATACACCTCGAAAGGTCTTCTCGCCGTCGAGGGCGGCTCGAACGGCGGCCTTCTCATCGGCGCCGTCATGACCCAGCGGCCGGACCTCTTCCGGGTCGCCCTGCCCGCCGTCGGCGTCATGGACATGCTCCGCTACCACAAGTTCACGGTCGGCTGGGGCTGGGCCGTCGAGTACGGCTCGAGCGACGACGAGAAGGACTTCCGGAACCTCTACGCCTACTCCCCCCTGCACAACATCAAGGCCGGGGTCTGCTACCCGGCGACGCTCGTCACGACGGCCGACCACGACGACCGCGTCGTGCCCGCCCACTCCTTCAAGTTCGCGGCGACGCTCCAGGAGAAGCAGGCCTGCGCCAACCCCGTCCTCATCCGCATCGAGACCCGCTCCGGCCACGGCTCGAGCAACCTGAGCAAGGCCATCGACGCCCTGACCGACCAGTGGTCGTTCATGTTCTTCACGATGGGGGTGACGCCGGGGTATAAGTGAGGGCCCGCTTTCGGGAAGAAGGGATCGCTTCGGGGGACCGGCCCGCGGGGGCGGTCTCCCGGGCCTCTTGGGGGAAGGACGCGGACGTCGCGGGAACCTAGCGCTTGTCCGGCGCGCCCTGCTTGCCGGCCTCGACCTGGCCCTTGAGCCGGGCCACCTCGTCCTGAACGCGCTGGAGCTTCTGCGTCGTGGTCTCGATCTGCTGGAGGATGGCGTCTTTGGGCGTCATCGTGTCGAGGCTGTTGGACTGTTGCATCAGCGAGTTCAGCTTGGTCGTCAGCAGGTCGACGAGCTCCTCGGCCGCCTTCAGCCGGGAGGCCGTGTCCGCGCCCGGGCCGGACTCGGCCTTGCTGAAGAGCTCGGGACCGTTCTTGATGACCGTCGGGTTCATGACGACCCCGTCCGCGCCGGCCGGCTCGCCGCTCGGCAGGACCGTGGGTTGGTTCGGGTCCTGCGCCTCGTCCGGGGTGCCGACGACGACGGCGGGTGTCTTGCGGACGGCGGCCAGGTCGGCGTTGGTGACGACCTTGGCCCGGTTCGTGCCGAGGGCGGCCCGGCGGGCCTTTTCCTGCTTGGCCAGGTCGGAGACGCTCTGGGCGTAGAGCGACCCGACGAGGGCCGCGAAAACCGCGATAACGATCGTTTTCTTCATCTTCGAACCACCTTCGTCATTGTCCCACGCCGGCCGGCCACCGTCAAGGCGGCCCCGGTTCCCGATGCGAAGAGGGGACAGTCCCCCCGGGAGGGGACTGTCCCTCTGGACGAGCGTCAGCGGATGACCTGGTAGACCTCGCGCCAGGACTTGATCTGGAGCAGCGCCCCGACCGGGTTGGCCAGCATTTCGATGGTCGAGTTGTACTCCTGCATGAAGACCTCTCTCTTGCTGATGCTCTCCGGCGCCGGCGTCCTCTGGATCTCGCCCAGGGTCACGGCCCGGCGGGCCTTGCTGACCATCTGCATGTACTCCGGAGGCACGGTGCTCGACGACCGCAGGGCCGAGCCGCCGATGGGGATGCCCGAGGCGACCCGGAGCTGGCGGGAATAGAGCCGGCCCGCCGCGTCCAGGTTCAGGCAGGGATTGACGTTCTCGATGCTGCCCGGCAGGGTCGTGAAATAGACCGTGAAGTCGGCCACGACCGGGTCGGCCCAGACCTTGTAGCCCGCGCCGAGCTCGCCTTCCTTCTTGTCGGAGGAGAGGTTGAGGGCCGTGGGGTTGCCCATGTACCAGTCGATGGTGACGCCCGACGCGCCGAGGTCCGAGAGGGCGATGAAGGAGTAGTCGCGGTTGGCCGGCGCGGCGTCGTCGCCGCCCGTGCCGAAGTAGACCTGGGGAATTCGGGTGTCGGAGTAGGGATTGATCCAGACGGCCGGCTTGGTGATGATCGGGTAGTTGCTGTAGTCCGTGTAGATCGTCGAGAACGTCCAGGAGCCGAGGGAGGAGTTGCCGACGTCCAGCCGGTAGAGGCGGCCGTCGAGGTCGGCGGCGTAGACGTAGTTGACGTAGCCGTCGGAGTTCGTGTCCACGGTCGTCGGCGAGGCCACGAAGGCCGGCTGGATGTCGGTGTAGGCGGAGCGCGGCGCCGTGAAGAGGCTCGTGTCGACGTCGCCGACCGTCGTCGTCCAGAGGACGGCCCCGGTATCGATGCGGACGACGTAGAAGGTGCGGCCGGCGACCTTCTGGCCGATGTTGTCGTAGCCGGAGCCCATGAAGGCGACCCAGCGGTCGGTCCCGGCGTCGTTGATCCTGCCGATGGCCGGGATGGACCAGGTCTCGCCCATCGTGTACTGGCCGGACGCGTCGAGGTGGGTGATCTCCCAGAGCGGCAGCGGGTTGGCCGGGTCGGTGACGTCCAGCGCCCAATAGTAGTTATAGCCGCCGGCCATGGTGCTGCCCTTGCCCGGGCCCTGGCCGCAGACGAGGACTGTCCGCCACTGGCCGTTCATGTAGACGTCGGAGACCGAGGGCGACCCATCGACGAAGATGTCGTGGGCATAGTAACGGTCGTGGTTGATCTGGTCGACGGCCCACTGGTTCCGCAGCTTGGGCAGGAGGTTGTAGGGGATGAAGGCCCAGAGCTCGGTCCCGGTCAGGACGTCAAAGCAATGGAGCATGCCGTCGTTGGCCCCGATGTAGAGGACCTTGGTCCGGTTCTGCTGGGCCGTTACGAAGTCGGAGTACCCGGCGCCCATCAGGGAGGCCGTCCCGACGGGCGGGCCGACGACGGCGGGCGTCGAATGGTTGAGGTCGCCGAGCTTCCAGTCCCGGCCCGTGCCGCGGACGAAGTTGATGAGCCCGGCATTGTCGTTCTGGACGTCCTGAAGGAAGGGCGCCAGGAGCGTCGCGTTGGCGACGGTGAAGTCCGTCCTCTGGAGCGGCTGGGCCAGGTCCTTTCCGGGCCGGATGGCCGTGTAGACGACCCGCGAGTCAGGGGACCGGCCGTTGAGAAGCTCCCCGGCGTCCCAAAAGATGGCCGTCCCGGCCGAGACCGTGCGGCCCGAGGGCGAGCCGAGGTCCGAGGTCGTGAGCGTGGTCAGGGTCGAATAGCCGCCGGTCCCGACGCTGACGGTCGACACGTCGTAGGCCCGGAGCTCGCCCTCCCACCCGGGATAGATGAAGGACGAGGCGATGATGAGCTTCTTCGTCTGGCCGCTGCTCGTGACGACCGTGGCCGAAGCCGAGGACCGCGAATACTCCTGCCGGTTGACGTACTTGTACTGGAGGGCGAGGGAGAAGATGCGCGGCGTGCTGAAGGAAGCCGCGGTGTAGTCCGCCATGGTGTCCTCCGTGGCCTGGAGGACGATCTTCCAGCGGAGGTCCGTGCCGAAGTTCTTGAAATCGTACCAGCCGGCGTCCGCGGCCGAGTTGGTGACGTTGGTGATGGCGTTCCCCTGATAGGTCGCGTAGAGCTCCCAGTCGGTGCCGCCGTTCGCGGAGAAGTACACGGTCACCGTCAGGCCGGCGTTGGACTGGCCCCGCCAGCTCTGCGAGAGGCTCGAGACGCGGACGCTGGTGAGGGCGTTCTCGCTCGCGTCGAGGGTCGGCGTGACGTTGGTCGACTGGGCCGTGCCGTTCAGGGCGAAAACGTCGGCCAGCATGTTGACCACGAGATAGTAGTCGCCCGAATGGTTGGCGTCGCAGAGGATGATGTCGATGTCGCCGTCGTGGTCGTAGTCGAGCGGCTCCACGATATCATCGTCATAGCTGGGGGGGATGATGGGATTGCAGTTGTTCAGGCATTGGAACGTCCATTGGACGACCCCGGCCTTGACCCCGGCGTTCCGGAGGATCCACATGTGGGATTGGTTGCCGGCGCACCAGGCGTCCCCCGCTCCGAAGATGTCCGGCAGCCCGTCGCCGGTGAAGTCTATGGCGGCCACGCCGCACGGTCCGGTGCAGGACGCCGTGGGGATGGTGATCGTGCTGCGGGTGAAATGCCCTGTGCCGTCGTTCTTGTAATAGACAAGGTAGCCGTAATTGTTGACCGAGCCGCAGACGATATCGATGTTGCCGTCCCTGTCGAAGTCGGCGGCGGCGATGCACGAGGTCCCCCTGGCATCATAATTGTTGTTGTCCGTCCCCTTGACAGTGCCCGTGGCGGCGAAGCCCGTGTTCTGGTTGTAGGAGATCTCTCCGATCGTGAAGTTGCTGAGTTTGAAGTTCTTTGAGCCGGGGTTGCGGATGAGGAAGATCTTGCTCTCGCTGGCGACGAGGATGTCGACGTCGCCGTCCTTGTCGATGTCCACGGCGCAGAGGTGGTTGGCCGTCCAGTTGGCGTAGATCTTGGCCGTCTGGAAGGCCGAGGTGAAGTCGAGGTTTGAGGAGTTCGCGCGGACGTTGAACATCGGTTTGGTTTTCGTCCCGACGTTGATGTACATGACGGCGGCGAAGTTCGTGTAGCCGAACTGGTCGGCGCCGTTCCGCATGTAGAAGAAGTCGAGAAGTCCGTCGCCGTTGAAGTCCCCGACGCAGATCGAGTTCGGTCCGACGTAGGTCGTATAGGGGTCGTTGACGACGGTCAGGTCCTCGATCCATTGGGCGACACCGGCCGTCGGGTAGTTATTCTTCAGATAGACGATGCGGGACGTGTTCTGGTAGTTACTCGAGGGGCCCGTCAGCTCGAGGCCGACGAGGTCCGGGTAGCCGTCTCCGTCGAAGTCTCCGGAGGCTGTACAGTAGATGTGGGCGCCGAGGCCGCCCGGCTTGGTCACGGCGAAGTTCGCCCCGAGGCGCGGGAGCTCGATCGGCGCCGTGATGCCCTTGTCGGGCGTCCAGCCGTAGACGGCCGTGTTGGCCGCGTCCTTGTAGGTCGTGGCCGTGAAGTTCTCCGTGAAGGAGCTCGTGGTCAGGGTGCACGTCACCTGGGCCACGACCTTCAACGCGAGCGCCCCGGCCGCCGCGGCGAAGACGCAGAGGATCGCCTTTTTCATGAACTTGCCCATGATTCTCTCCCGCCTATGGATTCCCCCCGACCGTCTCCAGGCCCAGCAGGACCTCCAGACGCGACGTGGCCAGGATGCGGCTGCCGGACCTGACGACGCCGATGCAGACGAGCATGACGTCGGTCGGGTCGACGACTCCGCCGCCGGCCTCGTCGTCGATGATGAAGACGGTGTACGTCCGGGTCGTGTCGTCATGTCCGTCAACCGTCTTGAGGAAAGGCTGGTCCTTGTAGAGGACGCCGGTCGTCCCCAGCGTCAGCGTTTCGGACAGGGCCGCGTCCGACTGCCTCCGGTAATAGTTGGCGTCGAGCGGCAGGTCGATGCCCGCCGGCGTCCGGCAGCAGTTGTCCTGGAGGTTGGCCCAGGTCCCGTCGAGGAGGCTGTGCTCGATGAGCAGCCGCGCCGCGTCGAAGCCGGCCTCGGCCGAGTTGAAGGCCTCCTCCTGGTCACGGACGCTGCCCGAGACCTTGGGCGCGATGCCGGTGACGGCCAGGATGGCGACGCCCACGGCCAGCATGAAGGCCATGACGATGATGACGACGATAAGCGACGATCCCCGCTCCGGGTTGTGTCTCGGGTTTCTCACCGTTCCCCCCGATTATAGAGATTCAGCGAAAGGTTGCGGACGTTCGAGGTCGACTCGAGGAGGAAGCGGCGGTGGAAGTCGTCCGTCGTCGCCCCGTCCGAGTTCGAAAGCGTCGGACGCCGGTAGACATGGATGTTCGCGCCCGGCGTCCCGGAGACGCTGACGAAGGCGTTGGCCGTCCGGCCCAGGATTTGGACCCGGATCTGACGGATGATGTCCACCTGGTCGACCGTCCAGAGCGGGTTCCAGGGCGTGAAGCCGTCGAGCTCGCCGTCCTCGTTGAAATCGCCGTTGTACTCGACCTGGAAGTTCTCGACGTTCTGGGCGATGGGACTGTGGACGCCATTGACGGTTACGTAGAAGACCCCCGGCAGCCCGAGGTAGCCGTTGACCCCGGCCGTCAGCCCCGGCTGGCTGCCCCGGACATCCAGCCAGTAGGTCTTGATGTCCGCGAGGAGAACGGTGCCGCCGTCGTAGTCGCCGGGCGCCGGGCAGGTCCCCTTAAGGTCCATAGGCGGCACGATGACGGAGGCCGTGCCGTGGGCGAAGATGAACTTCTCGTTCGTCCCGGTGGCCGGATGCGTGACCTGGGTCACGGTCCGGACCTCCCCGAGGCGGCAGCTGCTCGAGGCGTTGGGCAGAACGAGGAGGGTCTTCCCGGCATAGAAGCCGTCCGCGTAGGGATATTGCTCGAAGCTGAAGTCTGTGACCGTCAGCTCGTCGGCATTGCCCTGGTAGTCGGAGATCTGAATGTTGAGCGGCCAGTCGATGTTGCCGAGGAGGGTCAGCCGGTCGGGGCGGACCTCGGAGCCCTGGTCCTCGTTATCCACGCCCTCGACCGTGTACATGCGGAAGGCCTCGGGCACGCCGGCGCCGATCATCCGGGTGTCCCTCATGACGAGGTACATCGCCGACCGGACGTCGTTCTGGACGGCGGCGTACCCCTGCTGGTCGACGGAGATCTGGTTGCTCTTGCTGTAGACGGCCAGGGCGGCGACGATGACGATGAGCATGATCGTGCTGCCGACGAGGAGCTCGATCAGGGTGAATCCCGGCCGCCGGGAGGACGTCGCTGTTCGGAGTGTCCCTCTCATGGCGTCACCTCGTGATCGTCGTCGCCAGCCGGGCCCGGACCCTGTGGCTCTCGGGGGCCGCGACGAGGGTGTCCCGGCTCAGGCCGAACTGCGACGGCGGGAAGACCAGGACCTCGACCTGGAAGGACGGGTTCTGATTGGTGATGACCGTGATCCGCCGGTAGTCCGGCGTGCCGTCCGCGTTGAGGTCGAGGGTCTGGTCGTCCGACTCGCCGCGCGTGGCGTTGGGGAAGGCGGCGATCTCGTTGAGCGTCAGCGTCCGGAGGTAGTCGATCTCCTGCTGGGCCAGGAACGTGGCGTTGGCGATCTCGTTCGCCCGGGCCGTGTTCATGATCGACATCATGAAGAGCTGGACCAGCCCGACCACGGCGACGGCGACGAGGAAGACGCCGATGAGGACCTCGATCAGGGAAAAGCCCTTCCGCCCGGCCCGTTTCCTTCTCATCCGCTGGATCATCGTCTTCTCCGTATCCCGTCCGGCTCACCCGCTCGTCGCCCGCTGGTAGCGGATCGTCCCTCCGCCGAACACGGTCAGGATGCGCAGGTCCGGCTGTTTCTTGGCCTTGAGCTTCGGGCTCTGGAGCGAGAGCGAGTTGTGGGTGCTGTCGTACGCCTCGACGACGCCGACGGGCGAGAACTCGACCGTCAGGCCGGCCGGGAGGCTGAACGCCACGACGAACCGCGAATCGATCGACTTGGCCTGGAACCTCGTCGCGGCGACCCAGTTGCCGGTGGCGTCCATGTCCTCGAGGTGCATGTACCAGACGCCGTGGGATTCGGCGAACCGGATCCGGTAGTGAGCCTTCTCGTCGATGGACCGGTAGCGGGCCTGCTCGAGGGTGGTCTGGACGTCGCGCGCGCTGTTGTCGAGGTTTCGGGTCTCGATCGAGTTCATGATGTTCGGGAACATGTAGACCATCATCATGGCCATGATGGCCACGACGACGATGGCCTCGATGAGGGTGAAGCCGCGGGACGCGCTCGGGTCGCTCATGGTCGTTCTCTCCGCTCCGACGATGGACATTTCTCTTGGGATTCTAAGTGTTCGTCCCCGTCGATGCAATCGCTTTCTCTCCCTTCCCTGCCAAGCGGACTCTTCCTCTTTTTCGCGGGGTGGTACGCCCGCAGCCATGATGGCAGGGGGCCATCGGGCGGAAAATCACCTCCAGGGGTGATTCGGTCAGGCAAAAAATCCCTCCGTCCCTCACCCCGACCGGCTAGCCGCCGGCGTTCTTAAGAAGGGGTCAAACCTACAGATTACAGAAAAAACCTGTAATCTGTAGGTTTGACCCCTTCTTTTATCGTTGTTTTTGCGGGGGGACTGCACTAAAATCCGCTTTCTTGGCATCCTCGAACGAAAGAAGGTCGACGATGAGCCTCAGACGACGAAATTTCCTCAAGATGACGGCCGGAGCGGTCGGGGCCCTGGGCTTGGCCGGCGCGGCGGCGGCGGGCGCGGCGGTCGACGCGTCGGGCGGACAGGCGTCGCCGGCCCCGCCCGACAAGGACTCGCCCATCGGCCGGCTCAAGCCGATGACCGCCGGCGTCGTCCCCATTTCAGACGACGAGCGCCTGGCCCGCATGGAGAAGGCCCGTCGGCTCATGGCGGAGTCGAAGATCGACGCCATCCTCATCGAGGGCGGTACCGGCCTCGTCTATTTCACTGACGTCAGCTGGTGGCTGAGCGAGCGCGTCCTGGCCTGGATCCTCCCGGCCCGCGGCGAGATGGCCTGGGTCTGCCCGAAGTTCGAAGAAGACCGGGCCCGCGAGCTCATCCGCTTCGGCGCCGATATCCGGACCTGGGAGGAGGACGAGAGCCCGTACAAGGCCATCGCCCGCATCCTCCAGGACCGCGGCCTGCGCACCGGCCGCGTCGGCATCGAGGAGCGCGTCCGTTTCTTCGTCTACGACGGACTGCGCAAGGAGGCGCCCGCGCTCGATTACGTCAGCGCCGACCCCGTGACCGTCGGCTGCCGCTCCGTCAAGTCCGCGGCCGAGATCGCCCTCATGCAGCGCGCCAACGACATCACCGTCGAGGCCTACAAGGCGTCCCTGGCCATGCTCAGGGAGGGCATGACCAAGGAGGAGTTCGCCGCCAACACCGCGTCCGCCTTCCGGGCCCTGGGCGTTCCCGGCGGGGCCGGGGCGAGCTTCGGCGAGCAGTCGTCGCTGCCGCACGGCAGCATCAAGCCGCGGACCCTGCGCGAGGGCGACATCGTCCTCATGGACGGCGGCTGCACGGTCGGCGGCTACCAGTCGGACGTCAGCCGGACGGTCGTCTTCGGCAGGCCCTCGCAGAAGCAGCGGGACGTCTGGGAGGTCGAGAAGAGGACCCAAGCCGCCGCCTTCGCCGCCGCCCGTATCGGCGTCCCCTGCGAGGACGTCGACGCCGCCGCCCGCGGGGTCCTCGTCGCCGCCGGCTACGGCCCCGGCTACAGGCTCCCCGGCCTGCCGCATCGCACGGGGCACGGCATCGGCATGGATGGCCACGAGTGGATCTATCTCGTCAAGGGGAACAAGGCCCGCATCCGGCCCGGCAACTGTTTCACCGACGAGCCGATGATCGTCATCCCGGGCGAGTTCGGCGTCCGGCTCGAGGACGACTTCCATATGACCGAGGACGGGGCGAAGTGGTTCACCCAGCCCAGTCCATCGATCGAGAAACCCTTCGTCTGAAACGGCGCCGCCCGCTCTCCTTCGACCCAGGGCTGAGCCTTGCGGCCGGCGCCCGCCAGCCGTTTGACCGTCCATCCCCCCTGTGCTATAAGAATAAGGTTTCCGAGCCCTCAGATGAGCGATGCCACGGTTCGAGTTCGATTCGCCCCCAGCCCGACGGGTTTCCTCCACATCGGGAGCGCCCGCACGGCCATCTTCAACTGGCTCCATGCCCGCCATACCGGCGGCCGGTTCCTGCTTCGCATCGAGGACACGGACATGAAGCGCTCGGACCGGCGCTTCCTCGAGGAGATCCTGGCCGACCTGCGCTGGCTCGGCCTCGACTGGGACGAGGAGCCGATCTTCCAGAGCCGCCGCTTCGGCGTCTACCGCGCGAAGGCCGAGGACCTCGTCTCCGCCGGCAAGGCCTATCACGACGCCGGGGCCATCCTGTTCAAGGTCCCGCCCGGCCGCCGGGTCGCCTACGACGACATGATCCACGGCCGGATCGCCGTCGAGACGGGCGCCATCAAGGACCAGGTCATGATCAAGTCGGACGGCTCGCCGTCCTACAATTTCGCCTGCGTCGTCGACGACGCCTTCCTCCGCATCACGCACATCCTCCGTGGCGACGACCACATCAGCAACACGCCCAAGCAGATCCTCTTCTACGAGGCCTTCGGGCTCGAGCCGCCGCGGTTCGGCCACATGCCGCTCATCCTGGGCGCCGACGGGTCGAAGCTCTCCAAGCGCCACGGCGGCGTCTCCGTCGAGGAGTACAAGCAGCAGGGCTTCCTGCCCCAGGCCCTGGCCAACTACCTCGTCCTCCTCGGCTGGATGCCCCGCGACGGCCGCGAGGTCATGCCCCTCGACGAGGCCGTGCGGCTGTTCGAGGTCTCGGAGATGAACGACGTCCAGGCCAAGTTCGACCTCCAGAAGCTCCGCTGGCTGAACAGCGAGTACATCATGAGGATGACCGACGCCGAGCTCCTGCCGCTCGCCAAGGCCGAGCTCGCCGCTCACGGCCTCGACGTCACCTGCATCTCCGACCACGACCTCGCGCGCGTCCTCGCCCTCTACAAGGTCCGGCTGAAGACCCTGGGCGATCTCCCGCTCATGACCGACTTCTTCTTTCGCGACTATTTCGTCCTCGAGGCGGAAGGGCTCGACCAGCTGGCCAAGCCCGAGAGCCGGGAGTTCCTGGCCGTCGTGGCGGACCGCCTGGCCGGGCTCGAGCCCTTCACCCACGAGGCGGTCGAGAAGGTCTTCCGGGACTTCGTCGAGGAGCGCAAGATCAAGGCCGGCCAGGTCATCCACCCGGCCCGGATGGCCGTCAGCGGCAAGACCAAAGGGGCCGGCCTGTTCGAGATGATGGAGGTCCTGGGCCGCGAGCGCACCGTCGAGCGCCTGAGGAGGGCCGCCCATGGATGAGCCGGCGAAGCCCAGGACGAACTTCGTCCGCGACATCATCGACGAGCAGCTCAAGAGCGGCCGGTTCGCCGAGGTCCGCACGCGGTTCCCGCCGGAGCCGAACGGCTACCTCCACATCGGCCACGCCAAGTCGCTCCACCTCAACTTCGGGCTGGCCCGCGATTACCACGGCCTCTGCAACCTGCGCATGGACGACACCAACCCCGAGACGGAGGACATGGAGTACGTCGACTCCATCAAGGAGGACATCCGCTGGCTCGGCTTCGACTGGCAGGACCGCGAGTACTACGCCTCCGACTACTACGAGAAGCTCTACGATTACGCCGTGGCCCTGATCAAGAAGGGCGTGGCCTACGTCTGCGACCTGACCGTGGACCAGGTCCGCGAATACCGCGGCACCGTGACCCGGCCCGGCACGCCCTCGCCCTTCCGCGACCGCTCGGTCGAGGAGAACCTCGACCTTTTCGCCCGGATGCGGGCCGGCGAGTTCCCCGACGGCTCGAAGACCCTGCGGGCCAAGATCGACATGGCCCACCCGAACATGCTCCTGCGCGACCCGCTCATGTTCCGCATCCGCCGCGAGCATCACTACCGGCGGGGCGGCGCCTGGTGCATCTACCCGACCTATGACTGGGCCCACGGCCAGAGCGACTCGATCGAGGGCATCACCCACTCGATCTGCACGCTCGAGTTCGAGGTCCATCGGCCCCTCTACGACTGGTACCTCGACCAGCTCGGCATCCACCATCCGCAGCAGATCGAGTTCGCCCGGCTCAACCTGAGCCACACGCTCCTCAGCAAGCGGCGCCTGCTCGAGCTCGTCAACGACGGCCTCGTCAGCGGCTGGGACGACCCGCGCATGCCGACGATCTCCGGCTTCCGGCGCCGGGGCTGCTCGCCTGAGGCCATCGCCCAGTTCTGCGAGACGATCGGCGTCGCGAAAGACAACAGCATCGTGGATCTGCCGCTCCTCGAGATGTGCGTCCGCGAGCACCTGAATAAGACCGTGCCCCGGGTCATGGCCGTGCTGCGGCCGCTCAAGGTCGTCGTCACGAACTACCCGGATGGCAAGGTCGAGGAGTTCGACGCGGTCAACAACCCCGAGGACCCGGCGGCCGGGACGCGCAAAGTGCCGTTCACGCGCGAGCTCTGGATCGAGCGGGACGACTTCATGGAGAACCCACCCTCCAAGTTCTTCCGGCTCTCGCCGGGCAAAGAGGTCCGCCTCCGCTACGCCTATTTCGTCAAGTGCGAGGAGGCCGTCAAGGACGCCGCCGGAAACGTCGTCGAGCTGCGCTGCACCTACGACCCGCAGACCAGGGGAGGGGACAATCCCCCCGACGGCCGCAAGGTCAAGGCGACGCTCCACTGGGTCTCGGCCCGCCACGCCATCGATGCCGAGGTGCGCCTCTACGACACTCATTTCACCGTCCGCGACCCGTCGGCCGTTGCCGAAGGCGTCGACTGGAAGG
>DATKJS010000010.1:0-48555 GCA_035543515.1 Terriglobales bacterium
ATCAATTTTTCCTTCACCATGTCGCAGGCGAATTTGACCGCGGCCATGCCGGTGCGTTTGCCGTTGCGCGTTTGCAGCATGAAAACTTTGCCGTCCTGGATGGTGAACTCGAAGTCCTGCACATCGGTGAAGTGCTTCTCGAGGGTCAGGCGGATGTTGTCCAGCTCGTGGAAGGCGTCGGGCAGGTGCGCCGCGAGCTGGGCGACTGGTTCGGGGGTGCGGACGCGCGGATCGACGTGAGGGTGGAGGAGGTCGTCGAGGCGTTGCGGTACGACGCGGCGCAGCGCCTCCGCGCGGTCGATGAGGCCTTCGCGCACCATGTCGACGGCGATCTTCACGGCAGCGCGGGTGGTGCGCTTGCCGACGCGGCACTGGAGGAAGTAGAGGCGACCCTTTTCGAAGGTGAACTCCACGTCCATCGTGTCGCGGAAGTGCTTCTCGAGCGTGTGGCAGATCTGCTCGAACTGCTCGTAGAGCGTGGCGTTCTCGCGCCTGAGGTCGGCGATCGGGGTGGGCGTGCGGATTCCGGCGACGACGTCCTCGCCCTGGGCGTTGACGAGATATTCGCCCCAGATGACGTTTTCGCCTGTCGCGGGATCGCGCGTGAAGGCGACGCCGGTGCCGGAGTCGGCGCCCATGTTGCCGAAGACCATGAGCTGGACGTTGACGGCCGTACCCCAGGCCTCGGGGATGTCGTACAATTTGCGGTAGGCGATGGCCCGGTCATTCATCCAGGAGCCGAAGACGGCGCCGATCGCGCCCCAGAGCTGCTTCTTCGGGTCCTGGGGGAACTCCTGGCCGGTCTTGTCCTTGATGGCCGCCTTGAACCGGGCGACGAGGTCCTTGAGGTCGGCGGCGGTGAGGTCGAGGTCGTTCGCGACGCCGCGCTCGCGCTTCTTGCCGTCGATGATGGCCTCAAAGGGGTCGATGTCGTCCTTGTGCACGGGCTTGAGGCCGAGGACGACGTCGCCGTACATCTGGACGAAGCGGCGGTAGGAGTCGTAAACAAAGCGCTCGTTGCCGGTCTTGGCCACCAGGGCGGAGGCCGTCTTGTCGGTCAGGCCGAGGTTGAGGATGGTGTCCATCATCCCCGGCATCGAGGCCCGGGCCCCGGACCGGACCGACACCAGGAGCGGGCTCTTGGGGTCGCCGAACGCCTGGCCGACGGCCTTCTCGAGCCTCTTGAGATTCTTCTCGACATCGAGGCGGACGGCTTCGGGGATCCTCCGGCGGTTCTTGTAGTAGAGCGCGCAAACCTCGGTCGAGACGGTGAAGCCCGGCGGGACGGGCAGTCCGATGCCGGCCATCTCGGCCAGGTTGGCGCCCTTGCCGCCGAGGATGTCCTTCATCTTCATGTTGCCTTCGGCGGCGCCGGCGCCGAAGAAATAGACGTGCTTCTTGGCCATCGCAGAACTCCTTTATTCGCGCGGGGGACAGTTCACGCAATATACACGGAACCGGCGGAAAATTCAACCGCTCCGGGACGCCCGGAGGGGCCCGTCGTCAGGGGAAAAGCGTCCGGTACCTGGCCAGGCCGGCCTTGAAGACGCGGAGGGCCTCCCGGAGATCGGTCTCGTTGATGACATAGGCGACGCGGACCTCGTCGGCGCCCAGGCCGGGCGTCCCGTAGAAGCCGGGGCCGGGGGCCAGCATGACCGTCTTGCTATCGAGCGAGAACTCGGAGAGCATCCAGACCGTGAAGTGCTCGGCGTCCTTGAGCGGAAGCCGAACGATGACATAAAAGGCGCCCTGCGGCTTGCGGATGACGAGGCCGGGGACATCCTTCAGGCCCTCGTAGAGGACGTCCCGGCGCTTCTGCCACTCGGCGCGGACGGGCTTGAAATAGTCCATCGGCATGTTGTAGGCGGCCAGGGCGGCCATCTGCTCGACCGAGGGCGGGCAGAGCCGGGCCTGGGCAAACTTCAGGGCGGCCTGGTAGAGCTCGGCGTTGCGGGTCAGGATCATGCCGATGCGGGCGCCACAGCAGCTGTAGCGCTTGGATATGCTGTCGACGACGGCGACCCGGTCCCTGACGTCCTCGTATTCGAGGAGGCTCTTGTGCTTCAGGCCGTCATAGATGAATTCCTTGTAGACCTCGTCGCCGATGAGAAAGAGGTCGTGCTTCTTGGCGACCCGGATGACGCGCTCCAGTTCCTCGGGCGTGTAGACGGTGCCGGTCGGGTTGTTGGGCGAGCAGACGAGGATGGCCCGGGTCCGCGGCGTGACCTTGGCCTCGATGGCCTCGAGCGGCGGCAGGCGGAAGCCGTCCTCGACCCGCAGGGGCAGGGGCACGATCCTCGTCCCGGCGAACGAGGCGTAGCCGTTATAATTCGTATAATAGGGCTCCGGGATGATGATCTCATCGCCGACGTCGCCGACGACCGAGAACAGGAAGTGGATGGCCTCGGAACCGCCGTTGGTGATGAGGACGTTGTCGGCCTCGAGGGGGATCGCGTAGTTCCCAAAATAGCGGGCCACGGCCTGGCGGAGCTCGAGGAAGCCCTGGGCGGGGCCGTAGCCCAGGACCGGCCCGGCATACTTATGGAAGGTGTCGATGACGGGCTGGGGAGTCGGGATATCGGGGTCGCCGATGTTGAGATGGAAGACCTTGATCCCCTTGGCCTTGGCCGCGTCCGCGTACGGCTTGAGCTTGCGGATCGGGGACGCCTGGATGTCCTGGCCGCGCCTGGAAACTTGCATGGATGAATCCTCCCTCGATGATGAGGCCTCATTATAGGTTAACTCGCGCGGCCGGCGCAAGACGAAGAGGGCCTCGGGGACGGCCTCCGGCGGGGAGCGAGGCCTTTCCAGCGACCATCGGAAGCCCGCGGACTCGCGCGGAGCCGGACTTCTGGGAAACTTCCCAACAGCGCGCCCTCGAGTCCCTCGGGCGTGCTTTTGTCGGTCGCTCCGAAGGCTCCGCTCCCGGCCGACAGGCCGAGCGGGCGCGGATGGAGTCAAAGACCCCCAGAGAGAGGATGCACGGGGACCAACCGAGGAGGCGCTGAGGCCGCCCGAAAGCCCCCGTTTGGAGGGGGGCTCGTGCCGTTCCGTTGCGGAACGGCGCGGGGGAACCGGGACAGGTTCCCGGGGCCGGGGGATGAGGGCGGCCGCGGCGCCTCCGCACTTGGTAACGCGCTGGGACAGGACCCGTCCGACCTTGGAAGGAACCGGGGTTGCCAAAGCGGGCCGATTCTGATATTTTCTCAGGCGAAATCAGCGCGTGGATGGGGCGAGAATGGCCATCGACAGGCAGGCGAAGGTCCTCGAAGCGGAAAGCTGGGGGGACTATCACTTGCTGAGGGTCGGGTCGCCGGCGGTCGGGCGCGACGCCCGGCCGGGCCAGTTCGTCATGGTCAAGGCCTGCGAGACGACCGTCCCCCTCCTGCGCCGTCCGCTGAGCCTCCACGACGCCGGGCCGTCGACGGTCGACCTCTTTTTCCGGACGGCCGGCGAGGGGACCCGCGTTCTGTCCCGCAAGAGGCCGGGCGAAACGCTCGACCTCCTCGGACCGCTCGGCAAGGGCTACACCCTGTCCGGCCGTCTCAAAGGCCGGAAAACCTGGCTCGTCGGCGGCGGCCGGGGCATCGCACCCCTGTATTTCCTCGGCCGGGAGCTCCTCGCGCTGGGGGCGAAGGTCGCCGTCCTCTATGGCGGCCGGTCGCGGGACGACCTGCCGCTCGTGGACGAGTTCGAGTCGGCGGGCCTCGCCGTCCTCCCGTCGACCGATGACGGCAGCCTCGGCTTTCACGGCCTCGTCAGCGAGCTCCTCCGCCGCGAGCTCGGCCGCGGCCGGGCCGACCGTCTCTACGCCTGCGGCCCGGATGCCATGATGAAGGCCGTGGCCGGCCTGGCCGACGCCGCCGGCATCCCGGCCGAATACTCGCTCGAGGCGATGATGGGCTGCGGCATCGGCGCCTGCTGGGGGTGCGTCCACCGCATCCGCGACGTGAGCGGCGACGGCTGGGTCAAGATCTGCGAGGAAGGCCCCGTCTTCCCGGGCGAGCGGGTCGTGTGGGAGGGATCGCCGCGATGACCGACCTCGCCGTGGACCTGGGCTTCCTCAGGCTCCGCAATCCCGTCCTCACGGCCAGCGGGACCTTCGGCTACGGACTCGAGTTCGAGCCCTACCTCGGGCTTGAGAGACTGGGGGGGGTCGTCGTCAAGGGCCTCTACTTTGAGCCCAGGGAGGGCAACCCGCCGCCGCGGCTGGTCGAAACGCCGAGCGGCCTCATCAACGCTATCGGCCTCCAGGGCGTCGGCGTCCGGGCCTTCGCCGAGAAGGTCTTGCCCCGCCTCCGCGGGCGGGGCACGGCCGTCATCGTCAACGCCTGCGGCGCCGACGACGATGAGTACCTCAGGGTCGTCGAGTTCCTCGACCGCGAGGAGGGCATCGCCGCCTACGAGCTCAACATCTCCTGCCCGAACGTGAAGAAAGACGGGATGTGTCCCGCCCTCTTCCCCGGACCGACGCACGACCTCGTCAAGCGCCTCAAGGCGGTCTCGCGCCGGCCGGTCATCACCAAGCTCTCTCCGAACGTCACCGACATCGTCGAGATCGCCCAGGCCGCGGCCGAGGCGGGCACGGACGCCGTGGCCCTCGTCAACACCTTCCTGGCCATGGCCGTCGACATCGAGACGCGGCGGCCTAGGCTCGCCAACACCTTCGGCGGGCTCAGCGGCCCGGCCATCCGGCCCCTGGCCGTGCGCATGGTCTACCAGGTCGCCTCGCGGGTTCGGGTGCCGGTCATCGGCATGGGCGGCATCATGACGGGCGCCGACGCCCTCGAGTTCATGGTCGCCGGCGCCTCGGCCGTCGAGGTCGGCACGGCGAACTTCGTCGACCCCGACGCCGCCGCGCGCATCGTCGGCGAGATCTCCGCCTGGTGCGAGGCCCGGGGAGTCGACCGTGTCCGGGACCTTGTCGGCACGGTCCGGACGGATTGAGGCGGTCCGGGCCGCCGGCCGAGCCTGAGAATCGGAAAGAGAAAGGACAGCCGCATGGATACGCCGAACCGGGACAAGATCATCATCGCCCTGGACGTCCCTGGAAAGGAGGAGGCCATCGCCCTCGTCAGCCGGCTCCGCTCCGCCCGGACGTTCAAGGTCGGGCTGGAGCTGTTCACGGCCGAGGGCCCGGCCCTCTTCCGCAAGCTCAAGGCCTTGCGCAAGGACATCTTCCTCGACCTCAAGCTCCACGACATCCCCAATACCGTGGGCGGGGCCGTCCGGGCCGCTTTCCGGCACGGCGTCCAGATGATGACCCTCCACGCCTCGGGCGGCCGCGAGATGATGGCCAAGGCGGCCGAGACGGCCCGCCAGGCCGCCGAGGAGGGGAAGAGGCCGAAACCCCTCCTCCTCGGCGTGACCGTGCTGACGAGCCTCAAGGGGCCGGACCTGGCAGAGGTCGGTCAGGCGTCCGACGTCGCCGCCCAGGTCGTCCGCCTGGCCGGGCTGGCCAAGGCCGCGGGCCTGGACGGCGTCGTCTGTTCGCCCCAGGAAATCGAGGTCCTGCGCCGGGAATTCGGGCGGGACTTGGTTATCGTGACGCCGGGGATCCGTCCGCTCTGGGCGGCGGCGCAGGACCAGAAGCGGATCATGACCCCGGCCGAGGCCGTGGCCAAGGGCGCCGATTACCTCGTCATCGGGCGGCCCATCACCGCCGCGCCGTCACCGGAGGAGGCGTTCCTCAGGGTCGCGGAGGAGCTCGGACAAACGTGAACGGCGCGGGGCCACAGTCCGCGCGGCTCGGCTAGACGCGCCCGTGGAAAGACAGCACAAACAGAAGCAGCCAGGCCACCACGAACAGGGCCACGACCACGATGATGCTGACGACGAGGAAACCCATGACGCGGTCCTTGGGCGTCCCCATCATCGGCGCGCGAAGACCCTCGTAGAGGAGATAAAGGCCGTAGACGCCGGCCAGCAGGACCAGGATGCCCAGGCCGGGGATGAGATAGACGACGCCCGCCATCCAGACCGGGGTCATGCTGTAGACGGCGAGCTTCATGGCGTTCGGCAGACTCCGGGCCGAGGCGAAGTTCGGGGCCAGGGCGTCGACGATCACGGCGAAGAGATAGACGATGGCCAGGGAGAAGATGTAGGAGAGGATGGCGCTCGTCAAGGCCCGGCCGAAGCTCCAGACGGGCGCTTTGCTGAAGGGGATCTCAGAGCGGAAGAGGAGCCGCCCGGCGAACTGCGCCGCGGGAGGGACGGCGGCCAGGATCATAGCGTAGGACGTGAAGAGCTCGGCGATTGGCGTCGGCTCGGCCTTGATCTTCAGCCACTCGTCTTTGGGCTTCAGCAGCAGGCCGCGGACCCTCGGCAGGAGTTCCATGGCGCCCTCCTTCTCCGGACTGCCCCCATGATATGCCGATTCAAGGAAGGGTGTCAACGCGGGCCGGAGGCGGGCCGGGCGCGGCCCGGCGCGGCGGACGCCGCCGCCAGCGGGGAGAAAGTGGAGGCGCGGGTCGGACTCGAACCGACGAATAAAGGTTTTGCAGACCTCTCCCTTAGCCTCTTGGGTACCGCGCCGTCAGGGTCGTTGGCATGGGAAGATCGCTTCTGGAGCGGGCGATGGGACTTGAACCCACGACCTTCTGCATGGCAAGCAGACGTTCTACCACTGAACTACGCCCGCTCAGCCGTCCCGCGGGCGGAACGGCACGCCCTAAACTAGCAGAATCGCCCCGGCCTGTCAACCGAGGCTCGGGCGGGGCAGGCGCCGGCGCGGGCCGCCGCGGGGCCTAGCGGGATTCCTTGAGCTGGACCTCGTCGCCGATCGTCACGGCGTCCCGGCCGGAGAGGATCTTGACCGTCGACGTCGCACCCCGGACGTCGATGATGATCATGCTGCCGACGGCCTCGCGGGGGAGGTCGGGCCTGGCCCGGTGGAAGACCGTCAGCTGGTCGCCGATCTGGACGCACTGCTGGCGGCCGAGGTCGATCAGGGCCCACAGCCCCGGCCCGGAGAGCAGGCGGGCGGTGTCGATGAAGATGACCTGGCCCCGCTTCGTCGCGTTCGGGTCCATCTGGTCGTAGCCCGTGTCCTTGCCGACCTCGCCCTCGGACTCGTCGAACGGCAGGAGATAGTCGCCGATGCGGACGGGCCAAAAGGTCCTCTCGATCCGGGCCGTGGCCATCTTGTCCTCGAGGCGAATGATGCGGGCGCGGGCCCGGCGCCAGGCGACCGTGCCGTAGGGCGGGACCTTGCCCTCGAGGCCGACGATCTGGAAGAGCTGGCCGATCTCGAGGCCGTCGGCCTTGCCCTTGCTGAGGTAGATGAGGTCGCTGTCCGAGAACTGGGCCTTCTCGTTCATCATCTCGGCGCCGATGACGCGGAGGTCGGGCATGGGTTTGCCCTCCTCCTGCATGTAGAAGGAGCCGTACATGTCGGTATCCGAGATCAGCGGGTAGGTCTCCTCGAAGATCTTGGCCCGCCGGATCTGGTCCTGGGCGGCGGCGCGGCCGGGCACGAACAGGCAAAGGCCGGTCAGGGCAAGGGTCAGGAAGACAGAGAAGATCGCCTTAGGGTTTTTCATGGTTGTACCTCTTGGCCGATGGAGTCGCACTTGACGGTATTATAGGGACCATTCGTCGCCGCTGTCAATAAGGCCATGGCCGTCATTAGACAAACTCTTTCTCTTATATTAAAATTGTCCGTCCGCAACGTTTAGTCGCGCGAAGGACCCGATGTCTGGAAAGATTGTCGTCGCCCTGGTCTTCGGCGGCTGCTCGGCCGAGCACGAGGTTTCTCTGGCGTCGGCCGCGGCCATCCACCGGAACTTGGACCGGGCCAGGTACGACGTCCGCTCGATCTACATCACCCGGGACGGGAGGTGGAAAGCCGTCGACGCCCCCGACCCCGACCCGGCCAAGCTCGGGGGAGCAGAGGCCCATCCCTTTCTGCCCTGGGAGGTCCGCGGCGCCGCCGCGGGCGCCCCGGCCGACATCTATTTCCCCGTCCTCCACGGGCCCTTCGGCGAGGACGGCACGATCCAGGGTCTGTTCGAGATGGCCGGGGTCGCCTACGTCGGGGCGGGCGTCCTGGGGTCGGCGCTGGGCATGGACAAGGTCTCGGCCAAGGTCCTGTTCGGCGAGCGGGGGCTGCCGGTCGTGCCCTGGCGGGTCGTCCGCGAAACCGAATGGCGGGCGGACCGGGCGGCGACGCTCCGCCGAATCGCCCGGGCCTTCGCCCTCCCCTTTTTCGTCAAGCCCTCCAACCTCGGCTCGAGCGTCGGCATTACCAAGGTCAAGGAACGGACCGCGACGGCGGCGGCCCTCGAGGCGGCCTTCCGCTATGACGCCAAGGCCGTGGTCGAGAAGGGCATCGCCGGCCGCGAGATCGAGTGCAGCGTCCTCGGCAACGACGCCCCCGTCGCCTCCGTGCCGGGGGAGGTCATCCCCCATCGCGAGTTCTACGACTATGCCGATAAATACCTCGAGGGCAAGACGGGCTTCATTATCCCCGCCCGGCTGCCGAGGGTGACGACGGCCCGGGTCCGGCGCCTGGCGGTCGAGGCCTTCAGGGCGCTCGACGTCCGCGGGCTGGCCCGCGTCGACTTCTTCCTCGAGACGCGCACGGGCCGCCTCTATGTCAACGAGCTCAACACCATGCCCGGGTTCACCGCGATCAGCATGTACCCCAAGCTCTGGGAAGCGAGCGGCCTGCCGTTCCCACGGCTCCTGGACCGGCTCATCGCCCTCGGACTCGAGCGGCACGCAGCGCGCAAGGCCTGCGTCGACAGGGACGCCGGATGAGGGTCCTGGGCATCGACTACGGCGACCGGCACGTCGGCCTCGCTTTGAGCGACACCCTGCTCGTCACGGCCCGGCCGTATGGGACCTACCGCCTCACCGGCCGGGAGCCCGAGGACCGGAAGTTCTTCGTCGGCCTCGTCGCCCGCGAGGACGTCGGGGAGATCGTCGTCGGAGACCCGCTGCGCATGGACGGCACGACAGGGACGCGGTCCGAGAAAACGCGGCTCTTCGCGGCCTGGCTCGGCAAGGCCGTCGGCCGGCCGGTCGCCCTGGTCGACGAGCGGCTCACGACCCGCGAAGCCCTCCAGTTCTTGCGGACCTCGGAGGTCAAGGGGCGGGCCAAGAAGGAGGCGGAGGACCAGGTCGCGGCGGTCATCATCCTGTCGACCTACCTTGAGCGGAAACGCGATGGCCGGGACCGTGCGTAGGGGCGTCGGGGCCGTCCTCCTCGCCGCCCTCGTCCTCCTCGCCGCCCTCACGGGCTGGCTGGCCGAGGCCGTCACGGCGCCCTGGCCCGGGCCGGGGTCGAACGTCTTCTTCGAAGTCCCGAAGGGACGGAGCTTTCGGGCCGTCGCTGCCGAGCTCGGCCGCCGGAAGATCATCCGCAGCCCCCTGGCCGTAACGCTCGCGCAGCAACTGTATTACCCTCGCCAGAGGCCCAGGGCCGGCGAATACGAGTTCACCTTCCCGGCGAGCGCCCGGGACATCCTCTTCAAGATGTTCCGCGGCCGCATCTATCTCCGCCCGCTGACCGTGCCCGAAGGGCTGACGGCCGACGGGATCGGCGAGATCGCCGCCTCCCGCGGCGGCGTCGACCCGGCCGCCTTCCGGGAGGCCTTCCGCAGGGCCGCGCTCGTCGCCGAATGGGACGCCGCGGCGCCCGACCTCGAGGGCTACCTCTTCCCGGACACGTACCTCGTGCCGCGCAAGGTCCAGGCCGGGGAACTCGTCGAGATGATGGTCGGCGGCTTCCGGAAGGCCTTTCCCGAGGCGTGGCGGACGAGGGCGGCCGAGCTCGGGATGAGCGTTCGGAACGTCGTCATCCTCGCCTCCCTCATCGAGAAGGAAACGGCTGTCCCCGCCGAGAGACCCCTCGTCTCGGCCGTCTTCCACAACCGTCTTCGGCTCGGCATGAAGCTCGACTGCGATCCGACCGTCATCTATGCGCTCCGGCTCGAAGACAGATACTCGGGGCGCCTTCTCAGCCGCGACCTCCAGTACCCGTCCCCGTATAACACGTATCTGCACGCCGGCCTGCCGCCCGGGCCGATCTGCAATCCCGGACGCCCCTCGCTCGAGGCGGCGCTCTATCCCGCGGACGAACCCTATCTCTATTTCGTGGCCAAGGGCGACGGCAGCCACCGCTTCAGCCGGACCTTCGGCGAGCACCAGAAGGCCGTCCAAAGTTATCTGTTGAAAAAAAACTGAAATTTGATATATTGTTTCACCGTGTCCGCCGTGGAGCGTCACGGGTGAGATTCGAACGAGGGCTGTAAAAGACCTTTACAGAACGACGCCCGCCCCGACTCGCACGATAGGCAATCCCGGCCAGACCTTTTGGCACGAGAATTGCTCTGGGATTCGGATGGAATGTTGAGAAGCGCGCCTCAAGGAGGAACAATGAAAGCTTCCCGACCTGTCATGGCCGGCCTCGTCGCCGTCCTCGCCTTGAGCTTGTTTGCCGGCTTCGCCCAGTCGACTCCGCCGCAGAAGCAGGAGCCCGCTAAGCCGGCTCCGAAACAGCCGCAGAAGGAGATCCTGCCCAAGGAGATCAAGGCCATCATCCAGGAAGGGCTGGCGAACAAGCAGGGACGCCAGGACATCCCCTTCACCATTTTCAAGACCCTGACCTTTCCCGTGGGGGGCGGGATGCACGTGGTCGTTCTCTTCAAGGCCAAGAACGCCGACCTCGGCTATGCCGCCCCCGTCGCGAGCGGCAAGAATCAGCAGGCCCCTGCCGGCCTCCTCGAGGCGCACCTGGCCGTCGCCCTCCAGGACTTCCAGCCCGACGCCGCGGGCGTCCAGAAGGCCGTCCGCGAGGCAGGCTTCGCCGCGACCCTGCAGATGGACGGCGCCGGCTACGATCCGAACAAGGAGGAGTGGTACTCCATCGGCTACCCCGTCCCCTACGGGAAGTACACCATGGCCCTCTTCCTCTCGCCGATGGACATGAAGAAGAACCAGCCCGATCTGAAGAAGGTTGGCGTCGCCTACGTCGGCCTCGACCTCCCCACGCCCGAGGCGCTGCAGAACGTCCTCGACACGACGCCGCTGTTCTTCGCCAAGAACATCGAGCAGATGCCGACCTACGAAGCCCGGACCGCCATCCACCGCGGCTATTTCACGTACTCCATCCTCAAGATCACGCCGAATATCGACGACGTCATCACGGCGGAGGATAAGGGCCAGATCGAGACCCTGTTCTTCGTCCTCGGCGCCAAGCCCAAGCCCGAGACCGCCGGCCAGGGGCAGCCGACGTACGACATCGAGGTCAATTTCGAGGTCCAGAAGCCCGACGGCAGCCCGGCCATCAAGTGGCAGCCGCAGACCTACCCGAGCACGCTCATCGACCAGAGCCTGCCCTTGAAGCGGACGCTGAAGACGGGCGACAAGACGGAGGTCAAGGAACTCGAGCCCGGCAAGTACAACCTCGCCCTCAAGATCACGGACAAGGTCTCGACGCTCACGCTCGAAAAGAAGATCACGTTTGAAGTGAAGTAAGGGACCGCGCGCGACCCAGGGGCCGGCCCGTCCGCGGGCGGCCCCCTTTTTTTGTCACGGCCGGGGCGGCCGCGTGACCTTGAGGTCGAAGATCTTGCGGACCTTGCCCTTCCCCCCCTCCCGGCCGGTGACGATGACGTCGGCGATGTCCTTTCCGGCGGGAAGGGGCCTGGCGAAGCGGAAGGGGATGTTCCCGGCCTTCTCGTACTCGACGTCCGCAGAGACGTACGAGCGGCTCTCGGTAAAGACCTCGCGCTTCGACCCTTCGCCCTCGTAGAGGTAGAACTTGAAGGCGAGGTCGACCTCGAGCTTGCCCTCGGCGTTCTCCTTGAGGAGCAGGGACTTGGCCGGGATGAGGACGACGAGCTCCTTGGCCGCCTCGTCGTACTTGAGCCCGAAATCGACGACGCGCGTCTTGAAGACCGAGTCCGGCCCGACCCACTGCCCGAGCTTGTAGAGATCCATGGCCTCGAAGATGTTCCCCTCGGTCTGGCTGATCTTGTACGCGCCGTAGCCCCTCTCGTCGACGAACTGGACGCCGACGCCGTACTTGTAGTAGAGCCACCACATGGAGGAACCGCGGCTCGTCGTCGAATACGTGCGGTTGAGGAAGTCCTCGGTCTTTTCCGGGGGGCCGAGGAAGATATAGATCCGTCCCCGGTCCGTGTTCATGCCCAGGCCGCCTTCCTTGAAGTGCTTGTTGGCGTACGCCACCCGCGCCTCGAACTCCATCTTGAACTCGTTGGCCTCGGTGTCAGGGTCCGGGTCCCGCTTCTCCCAGAAGTCGCGGATGAACTCCTTGCGGCTCTCGGCGTCCGGGAGGTGCTTCCAGATCTTGGCCTCGTCCCCGGACATGATGATGTGGGCGACCTGGTAGAATTTCTCGCTCTCGGCGTCGAGCTTCGCGGCGGACTGGGAGGCCCGGGCGGCGGCCGCCGACCCGACGGCCGCGGCCAGCGCGGCCAGGACGAGGAGCCGTCGTCCCGTGATTCCGGTCTTCATGCGTAACCCCCTCTGCGGCCTCCCGCGGGCCGCCGCCGGCGCCGGCCGGCTACTTCTTCAGGTATTGGAGGAGCTGTTTCGCGACGCCGGCCTTCTCGTGGTTGGGCGCCAGCTGGAGGAACTTCTCCAGGCAGGCCACGGCCTCCGGGACCCTATTCTGGCCGACAAGGAGTGTCCCCATCTGGTAGAGGGCGTCGGCGAAATCCGGCTTGAGCTCGACGGCCTTCTGGTACTGGGCCAGCGCGGCCTCGGGCTCGCCCGTGCTGCTCAGGCAGATGCCCAGATTGTAGCGGGCCTCGGCGTCTTCGGGGCTGAGGGCCACGGCCTTCTCGTAATAGGTCTTAGCCTCGGCGAAGTTGTCGGCCTTGGCCAGGGCCTCGCCGACTTCCTTCGTGGCGCTGATGCTGTCCGGGTTGAGGGCCAGGGCTTTCTTGAAGGCGGCCAGGGCCTCGTCCGCCTGGCCCTGCTTCTTGCGGGCCAGGCCGAGGTTCAGGTAGTACCCCCAGCTCTCCGGGGCCAGCTTGATCGCCTCCTCGTAGGCGGCCGCCGACTCGGCGTACTTTTGCTCGGCATAGAGCTTGTTGCCCTTGAGGAAGAGCGTGTCGGCCTGGGACAGGCTCTTGGCGAGCGCGGCCTCGACCGTCTTCAACCGGACCTCGAACGCCGACGTCTCGTCGATGCTGACGTGGAGGTCCTTCACGGCCGGGGCGAAGCCCTCCTTCTTGAGCCGGACCTGGTAGTCCCCCGGCGTCAGTCCGATCTGGAGGAACTTGCCGTTCTTGTCGGTCACGAGCTCGTAATGGACGCTCGAGGTCCAGGCGGCCGTGACGGCGACGGACACCTTTTCGAGCGGCCGGCCCTCGGCGTCGAGGATCCGCCCCTCGATCCGCCCCTGGGTCTGGGCCAGCGCGGCGGGGATGACGAGGGCGAGGGAGAGGAGGGCGGCGGCGAGGGGTTTCCTGATCATGGATGTCTCCTACTTCTCCGCCTGGCGCTTCCGCGCTTTCTCCTCGAGTTCCTTGGCCCGCGGCTGTCCGGGTACGAGCGACAGAGATTTCTCGAGGAGCGGGAGCGCTCTCTCAGGGCGGTTGAGGTTGATGTAACATTCGGCGGCCAAGTTCAGGACCGGGACCTCGGTCGCCTCGCTCATGAGCTTCTCGAGGTAGCCCACGGCCGAGGACCAATCGGAGAGGCCGGCGTAGTCGAGGGCGATGACCTTGCCCGCTTCCCGGTCAGGGGCCTTCGAGTAGAGGGGCAAGGCCTGGTCGAGAGACTCGCGGTAGAGCTTAAGCCCGTAGAGGGTCTTGGCCAGGAGGAGCCGTGCCGTCGGGTCGTCCCTGGCCTGGAGCGACCGCTCGAGCATGGCCCGGGCGCGGCCGTAATCCCCGGCCAGGAAATACTGGCCGCCGAGCGCCGTCAGGTGCTCGGCCCCCGGGAACGGGGCGTGCTGGCGCGCATAGACCCATGGCAGAACGGGCACGGACGCCGAGAGGACAATGAAATTCTCCTTGTCCGAGAGGGCCTTCCGACCCGAGGGCGACACGACGGATACCTCGGCCCGGTAATAGCCGGGCTTGAGCCCGGCGAGCGAGAAGGTCCCCGACACCGGAACGTTGGCCGGGTCCGCTCCCCGCCCGGCCGCGGAGAGCGGAAAGCTCCCCAGGCTCGGCCCGCCGTCGGCCGCGAAGATGTCGACGACAAACGAAGGCCGGCCCGGAAGCTTCAGGGCGTCGAGATTCCAGGCCTGGAAAAAGACCCCCGGGGTCTCCGTCGGCAGGAATTCGTTCCGGGCGCCGACGAGGTACTGGGAGCCGTCGAAGGCGAAGGCCCGCAGGTTCGCGGCCTGGGCCCCGGAAAGGGCGTCGCGGCCGTGGTAGAGGATCGGCGAGCTCAGGCGCGCCTGGGCGGAGCCGGGGACCGCGATGCGGAATTCGAAGGAAGTGAATTCCCGGGCCGTCTTGTTCTTCAGGAGGAAGAGGGCCTTGCAGTCCCCGGGAATGACGGGGACGAGGTCCTGGAAGGCGAAGCGCTGGCGTTCGTGGGCCTTGTACTGCTCGGGCGTCAGCCGGAGAGGGATCTCCTGGGTCCGCTCGAAAAACGGCAAGCCCCGGCCGTCCTCGAGCCGCAGCACGAGCTCGTAGCTAGCGTAGATCCCATTCCCCTCGTTGGCGAACTCCATCTTTTCCGGTTCGATCGTCCAGTGGAGAAAGCTCTGGTCTCCGGCCTTGAAGACCTTGGCCTGGAAGGCGCTGGCGAAATACTTGTCGGCATACTCCGTCTCGATGTAGTCCTTGTAGGAGAGATAGTTCCGCGCGTAGCCGTCCGAATACTTCTTCTCGGGCAGCTGCTTGATCGAAGCGATGATCGTGTCCGAGGAGAAACTGCCCAGTCCGCCCGGCCGGTCGCCGGGCAGGTAGCTGACGGCCGCCGCGGCCAGCTCGCTGCCCACCTTGCGGAGAGTTTGGATGGCCGTGGCGCGCTGAGAGTTGTCAATAGACACCTGGGGCACGGCCAGCTTCTCCGGGCCGTCGATGCCCGGGTAGTACAGCCGGTAATCCCCGATACCATCGGGCTGGTAGAAGATGAGGTAGAAATAGTCGGGCAGCCCGTATTCCTCGGCGCCCTTGTAGAACCAGAGCTCCGACGGCCAGACCTCGGAGTTCGTAGAGTACATGGTGCGCTCGAGCGGCTTGCCCAGGAGGAGATAATAGAAGCCGCGGTCGGTCTGGCTGCCGCGCTTCGGCGAACTCCGGCCAAAGTTCTCGTCGGCGAAGCGGACCCGCTCCATGTACTCCTTCTGGAACTCGTTCTCGGAGGTGTCCGGGGAGGGATCGCGGACCTTCCAGAAGAGGGCGATGAACTTCGCCCGCTCGGCGCTCGTCCTGAGCTTCGAGAAAACCTCCCGTTCGACCTTGGTGATGATGGGGCCGACGTCCTCGAGCCACAGCTTCTGGTCGTCCGTCACCGGCGCCTGGGAGCTGAGCAACCCCGGCAGGAGGAGCAACACGCAAAGTGCAGCGAGTGCCGCGGCGCGAAGCGTCCGGGCGGGCATAGGGGCGTCGTGCGACATGGAACAAAGATAGCACACCCCCCGGGAAGTTACAAACGGGCGGCCGGGGACCGCGGCGGCGGGCCGAGCTGGGGACGCGGCCGGCGGAGTGATCCTCATGGACACCAAGAGAATTGACACCGGGCCCTCCGTCACAGAGAAGCATACCTTTATTTATCAGCAGGATAGCCAAGCGTGCGCATCTTGGCATCGATATTGCTGCGGGTTGATGTCAGGGCTGTCCTTTTGGGGCGGCGCAGGATGGCATGTCAGGACGCTCAATTTCCTTGACACCGGCAGGGAGTATTTCGCATAATGGGGCGGAACTCATGAGAATCCCGCAAGCCCGAGACTGTCACCGCCTGACCTGCCGGCTCGCCTACATCCTCAACCCCGGCCTTTAAGCGCGCCATTTCCCGGCATGACCATAGCTCTATCTGGACTTATATATTTTCTTGAGGAGGTGCCGCGCGGGAACGGACAGATGCGTCATTCGAGCCATCATCACCAAGGGAATCCTGAAACGGAGGTAAAATGAAGAAACCCATCCTCGCAGTCCTCCTCCTCTTTCTCGTCGCGGCCTTCACCTTCTCCCAGTCCCGGGAGACCGGCGCTATCACGGGGAAAGTGACCGACGAACAGTCGAGCCCGCTTCCCGGCGTCACGCTGACCCTGAGCGGCGAAAAACTGATGGGCACACGAACGGCCATCAGCGACGCCAACGGGATATTCCGCTTCCCCGCGCTCTCTCCGGGCCCATACAGCGTGAAGGCCGAACTTCAGGGTTTTGGCACGATCGTCCAGGAGAACGTCCGTCTGACGACGACGGTCACATTGACCCTGACCATCATCCTGAAGCCGTCGACGGTGGCCGAGCAAGTCACGGTCATCGCCAAGTCCCCGACTGTCGACGTCAAGTCCACGGAAACGGCTTCGGTCACGCTCAGCGATGAAGTCCTGAGGAACATCCCGAACAGCCAGTTCACGAGCGACCTCGTCAACCTGGCACCGGGCGTTACCGACCGGGTCGCCTACGGAGCGGCCGTAAGCCGCGGCGTATCCTGGCAAATGGACGGCGTCGGCGTCGGTGACCCAGAAGGCGGCACGGCCTGGGTCTTCCTCAACTACAATATCGTCGAGGAAGCCAAGGTCATGGGCGTTGCCCTGCCGGCCGAGTACGGGAATTTCACCGGCGTCATCTTCAACATGGTCACAAAGCAGGGCGGCAACCAGTTCTCCGGACATTTTGAGGTCGATTACCAAGGACATGAGGCCCGGACGGGCCTCAAGGGCACCTTTCCCAGCGGCTCCTTCTGGGGGACGGAAAACAACAGCGCCTATGCTGCCGACTGGCCGGACATCACCTCTCCCCTCTCGGCCATGCTCGACGCTAACGCCCAACTCGGCGGTCCCATTATCAAAGACAAGCTCTGGTTCTTCGGAGGGGCCCAATGGTACCGAACCCAGGACTTCCCCACGGGCTTCCCGTTCGCCCAGGACTATAAGCAGCCCCGGCTCTTCCTCAAGCTAAGCAGCCAGATGTCGCCGACCTTGAACATTGGGGCGTCCTTCGAATGGGATAACTACAACGGCACCTACCGTGGGGCGAGCTCCACAGTCTCCCCGGAGGCGACCGTCAACCAAATCGACCCCAATGTCATCGGGAACTTCAGCCTGACGAAGATATTCAATCCCAAGACCTTCCTCGATGTTAAGGCGGCCTTTTTCACGGGATACTACAATCTCGAGCCGCGAACGGGAAGGGACATCTCCGGGCATTATTTGGAAAACACTAACCCGGACTTGCCGGAGGGAGACCCCAACGGCATTGGCCACATGCGGCACTTCAACTCGGGCTATTTCGGCGAGAACGGCCGGAGCCGATATCAGCTCAATGCCAGCATGACCCATTACGCCGAAGACTTCATCAAGGGCAACCACGACTTTAAGTTCGGCGTCGAGCTTGAGCGGTCCATCTCCCGGACGCATTACGGCTACACCGGCCCGGGGTCCTGGTATTATGATGATTATTGGGGTCCGGCGTACTATTTCCCCGGTTACAAACCCGGGTATTACTACACGGGTAACTACCTCCGCACCCAATACGTCGGCTACAATTACAAAGCCCGGCTCACCCGCCTAGAGGCGTTCGCTCAGGATGCCTGGCAGATCAGCAAGCGTCTGACCCTCAGCCTAGGCGTACGCTTCAGCCAGAACTGGGGGACGCTTATCGGCACCCCCGGAATTCTCTACAAAGCGAACAGGATCGCGCCGCGGCTCGGCTTCACCTTCGACCTCCTGGGCGACAAGACGACCATCCTCAAGGCCCACTACGGACAGTTCACCGACGGGATGTACGCCAGCATCTTTGACCAGGCCGATTCGAGTTATTCGGATAAAATCTACGAGAAATGGAACCCGCTGACACAGGCCTGGTATGAAACCAGCCGAGCCGTCCACGGGACCTATGTCATCGACCCCGGCATCAGGCACCCTTACATGATCCAATACACCGTCGGTATCGAGCGCGAGCTCTTCAAGGACGCCTCGCTTTCGGTCACCTACATCAACCGGAGCTACAAGAACTTTATCGGGGCCATCAACATGAACGCCGTCTATGGCCTCCACACCGCCAACGTCCCCGACCCGATCGGCAAGAGCTACACCGTCTTTGACGTCGTCGAAGGAGCCGACAATCCGGCATGGCACATCACGAACGTCGATAAGTTCGGCCCGATTCTCGACCCACTTCTCGGTCCCGAGGGCTTCTCGGTCAACCCCTACCGGAATTTCTGGGGGTTGGAAGTCATGTTCAACAAGCGCTTTTCCAACCGCTGGCAGATGATGGCCTCGTATGTCTACTCCGTAACCAAAGGCACGATGGACAACAATTCGGCCTATGAGGACATCGGCTTCGGCCGGGGGGCCTATGACCCGAATTTCTGGATCAACGCCGACGGCCATACCACCGTCGACCTCCCGCACCAGATCAAGGTCCAGGCGACCTACGTCATTCCCGTCGCGGACGTCAACTTCAGCCTCTATTACCAGGGCATCTCCGGCTACACGTGGACGACTCGGTATCGGACCGCGAGCTACAGTCAAGGCCGGGTCACCTTCTTTGCCGAGCCGCGCGGCTCCCATCGCTACCCGTTCTGGAACAACGTGGACGTCCGGCTGGAAAAGACGTTCCAGCTTGCGCGGAGATACAAACTGGGCCTGATTTTCGATGTCTTCAACCTCTTCAACGCCAATACGATCACCAGCTGGGGCACGCGACTTTATAGGACGTCCGGATATGACTATTTCCCCCTGGATCCGACTTATTCTCCCTCTACAGACCACCACGACCTTTATGGTCTGACCCTGCCGCGGCGGGCCAGGCTCGGCATCCGGTTCATGTTCTAAGCTCACCCCACAGACGCTCAAGAAGGGCGGCGGGACAGCCCGCCGCCCTTCTTATCCCCCTTGCCCCAAACGGCGCGGGGCCGGCCGCGCCAGCGGCGCCAACGATAGGGACAGTCCCGCCGGTTTTTGCTATAATCGATCTCCGCCATGAAGACAGGAAGACGACTGACCCTAGCCGCCGCGCTGGCGTTTCTGGGCTTCGCGGCCGCCCTTTGGTTCCTCGGCCGCCGGCCGGATTTCACCCGGTTGCGCAAGGGCCATGACTTTAACGTCATCCTCATCACCCTCGACACGACCCGGGCAGACCGCATCGGCTGCTACGGATTCAAGGACATTGATACGCCGACGATCGACATGTTCGCGGCTCGGGGCATCCGCTTCGAACGCTGCCTTACGACGACGCCCCTGACCCTGCCCGCCCACACGACGATCATGACGGGCACGCTCCCGCCTTTCCACGGCGTCCGGGACAATGGGGGCTTCCTCGTCCCCGCCGAGATCCCGACCCTGGCCAAGCTTTTCAAGGCCCGGGGGTACGCCACGAGCGCCTTCGTCGCCGCCTACGTCCTCGACTCCAAGTGGGGGCTCAACAAGGGCTTCGATCTTTACTATGACCGGTTCGACTTGAGCAAGTTCGAGAGGATTTCGCTCGGCGACGTCCAGCGGCCGGCCAACGAGGTCATCGACCAGGCCCTGCCGTGGCTCGAGAAGGCCAAGGGTGGTAAGTTCTTCGCCTGGATCCACCTTTACGACCCCCATGCCCCGTATGAGCCGCCCCCGCCATACGACAAGCTTTATGCCGACCGTCCCTACGCAGGGGAGATCGCCTTCGCCGATTCCCAGCTCGCTCGGGTCTGGAAATTCCTGGAGGAGAACGGGTTGCTCCGCAATACGTTCCTGGTCTTTGCGGGGGATCATGGCGAAAGCCTGGGCGAGCACCAGGAGGCCTGTCACGGCTTCTTCGTCTATCAGTCCGCCATCCATGTCCCCCTCATCATCGTTACGCCGTTCCCGAAAAACCAGGGCCTCGTGTCCCAAGGCGTCGTCTCGCTGGCCGACATCATGCCCACAGTCTGCGAGATGACCGGCATTCCTATCCCCTCTCAAGTGCAAGGGCACAGCCTCGTCCCGGCCTTCTTCAATCCGAAACGAACACCCAGGGCGCTGGCCTATTCCGAGACCTACTATCCGAGGTTCCATTACGGCTGGTCGGAACTCCGGAGCGTCCAAAACGAAAGGTACAAGCTCATCCTGGCCCCCGTGCCCGAGCTTTACGACGTCGTCCAAGACCCGCGGGAGGAAAAGAACCTGGTTTACGTGGAGAAAAAGGCTTACGAAACCCTGAGCGCTGCGGCCGACCGCCTCATCACCGACTCGAGCAAGAATGCTTATGAGTTCGACGTCCGCAAGATCGACGAGGAAACCCGCGAAAGGCTGGCCACCCTGGGCTATATCGGCTCCTTCACCGACCCGACCAAGCTCCAAGGGAGAAGACTCGGCAATCCCGTGGAGAAGATCGGCATCTTCAACGACCTCAACAGAGCCCGTGAAATCGGGATGTCCGGGCGGGCCGGGCGAGCCGATGAGGCCATCCAAATCGTCAAGAGGATTATCATCGCCGATCCGGAGGTCACGGACGCGTACTTCTGCCTAGGCAATATCTATTTCAAGGAGCGGCGTTTTCCAGAGGCCATTGCCCAGTTCCTTAAGGCCCTCGAAAAGAAGCCCGACGACGCGTTCACGGTCATCAACATCGCCAATTCCTACCTCGCCTTGGGGAAGTTCGACGAGGCCGAAGCGTTCGTCCTGGATTATTTTAGGAAAGGATTCAGCGACGCTTCGCTCTATCACCTTCTCGGCAACATGAACTATCAGCGGAAGAAGTACGACCGGGCCATCCCCTACTTCGAGAAGTGCGTAGCCCTCAACTCGGAGTCCGTGGCGTCCCATAACGCCTTGGCCGCTATTTACACCACCCAGGACAACTTGGCCAAGGCCGACGAGCATATCCAGGCCGCGCTCGTCCTCAACCCTGAGCAGAGCAGCGTCCATTACAATCTCGCCCAGCTCCGCGAAAAGCAGGGAAGGAACGAAGAGGCCGAGGCCGCCTATCTCGAGGAGCTCCGGATCACGCCCACCCATCTCAAGGCCATGTTCAATCTGTCCCGCCTCTACCGGGTCATGGGGAACGAGGCCAAGGAGATCGAGTACCTCAAAAAGACGATGGAGACGGACCCAAAATTCCCCCTGACCTACTTCTATCTCGCCCGGGTCTACCTCAACGGGGGCGAGCGCTACCAGGAGGCCATCGACCTCGTCCGCAAGGGGATCGACCTCAGGCCGGAGCGGTCGGAGCTTCCCCTGGGCTACTTCCTGCTCGCCGACCTCTACAATCGCATCGGCGACAACGCCCGGGCCGCGGAATGCGCGGCCAAGGGCCAGGAGCTGGCCCGGTCCGTCAAAGAAGCCCGCTAGGGCGGGCCGTCCGGCGTCTGCCCCCCCGGCTTCAGGGGTTGGCCAGCCCTCATATCTCGACGTCCTTCTCGAGTTCGGCTCGGCTGCCGTCGCCGGTGTTCGCCAGTCGGACCTTGACCTTATACTTCCCCGGGCCGAGCCGCAGGGGCACCCTGATCTCGAAGTCCCTGCTCAGGAACTCCCTCAGGCGGCCGGCCTCGACCTCGACGGGGTATTTCTGCGTGAACGTCCAGGCCTCGGCGCCCGCGGCGTCGACGGCCTTGGCCGTGAGCTCGAGCTCGGCCCGCATCATCGCGCCCTGGACCTTGAGCCAGATGTTCCGGTAGGGCAGGCCGACCCGGAGCTCCGCCCCTCCCCCGGGTCCCTTGCGGACGTCGACCGCGACGTCGGCCAGCGCCGCGCCGGGCGCGGGCTTGGTCCTCGTCTCCCGGGCCTCGTTCCAGTGGACCTGGGCCCGGCTGACCTCCGCGATCTGCTGCGAGTCGAGGGCTTCGATCCGGTAGTCGCCGGTCCAGTGCTCGTCGACGAAGACGATGGGAAAGAACCCGTACCACCAGATCTCCGTCGGCAGCCCGTAGAAGGTGATGCCTCGGGGATAGGTCTCCCGGTAGTCCGGCGGGCCGAGGGTGACATAGGTCCGGCCGCGGTCGGAGAGCCAGCCGGGCGGCGGCCCATCCGTGAAAAGGTGGTTGGCTTCGGCGATCCGCCTGTAGTACGTTTCCTTGTACTCGTTCTCGGCGGTCCCCGGAGTCGGGTCGCGCCGGGCCCAGAAATCGGCGATGAAGTCCTTCCGCTTCTCCGGGGGCAGGGCCTGGAAGGCCTGGCGCTCCTGGGACGTGATGATCAGCCGGACCTTGGAGTAGAAGTCCCGGCTCTCGGGGTCGAGGCTTTGTTCGAAGCGGGCGGTGGCACAGGCGCCGAGGACGGCCGCCAGGGCCAGCGCCGCGGCGGCGGCATGGCGGGTTCCCATCATCATCCCTCCCGCGGCGATCCCTCCTTGAGCGGCCCCTTGTGCTCGTCGAGCTTCTTCAGGATGTCGGGCTGCTTGGGGTTGAGCTCCAGGGACTTCTTCCAGGCCGCGACGGCCTGGGCGACGTCCCCGACCTTGAGGTAGCAATCGCCGATGGCGTTGAGGACGTTGAGGTTCGTGCCGAAGGAGGCGAGGAAATCCTTGTAATAGGCGATGGCCTGGGCGTATTCGCCGAGAGCCTGCGAGGTCTCGCCGAGATACTGGGCGAACTCGTTCCTCTTCCGGTCCCGGTAGAAGGGCAAGGCAACCGCCTTCAGCCCGTCATAGTCCTTGGACGCGAACAGGGCGCCGCAGAAGTCGAGGGCGAACTCGGGCGAGTCGGGCCGGGCACGGTGGGCGCTCTCGAGGAGGGACCGGGCGCCGGCGAGGTCCCCCGAGCGAAAGTGCTGCATGCCGAGGACGTCGGAAAAATACGGGTCCCCGGAGGGCGGGAGCGGCGAATACAGGAGCCACGGCCGCGGGATGTCGGCGTTCAGGCTGATGAAGAACTGGCTCTTGGCGGAGAGGACCTCGGCCTTCGCTCCGTCGAGGAGGGAGACCGTCAGGACGTAATAGGCGGGCGTGAAGTCGGCCAGGGAGATGTCCTCGACGATGCGGGACTTGTCCGGGTACGCGGCGAGCGGCTGGGAGAACGTCTTGAACGGCTGGCCCTCGCGCGTGATGGCGAAGGCGAGCGCGCCGGAGGCGAGGAGGTCCGGGCCGGCCCCCCCGACCTGCAGAAAGACGGACATCGTGTCCTTGACCGTGAAATCGTTCCGCGGCGAGACGACGAGCTGGGTGTCGCCCGCCGTGAACGGCTTGACCTGGCTGCGGAACTCCGGGTTCCGGATGACGCGGTTGGCCAGGAGGGGTACGCTCAGGGTCAGGCTCTGGGGCGGCGGCACCTTGAGCGTCGCCTCGACCGAGGTGAATTCCTTGGACAGAGTGTTCTTCCAGAGGATGTTGACCTTGTAATCGCCGTCGATGAGGGGGAAGGCGTCCTCGAAGGAGAACGGCCGGTCCTTGACCTTCAGGAACTGGGACTCGCGGAACTCGACGGGGATGGACCGGTCGAACTGGTAGACCATGCGCCCCGAAGCGTCGGAGACGATCCCGTTGACGTCGAGGACCGTCCGGTAGACCCCGCTCGACTCCTCGATGCTGAGCTTGGACGGCTCGATGAGGTAGTGGACGAAGGCCCGGCCCGCCGCGTCCCGGCAGACCTGGACGAGGGCGTCGCTCGAGATGTAGTTGGCCGTGTACTCGACCTCGATGATGTCCTTGTACTTGAGGAGCTTGTCGGCGTAATCGTCCTTGACCTTCTCGTAGCCGGCGGCCGGGATGTTCTTGGCGATGAGGATGTCGGAGGGGATCGACGGGGCCATGCCGATGAAGTAGTCGTTAGGAATGAGGGTTAGGGAAATCTCGGCGACGTCGGCGTCGATGTTGGCGAGGGCGTCGAAGGCGGCCAGGGTATCGGTCATGTCGCCCGAGTAGTTGGGCATCAGCTTCTGGGGCCCGTCCCGGACCGGTGAGTACAGTTTGTAGTCCCCGGCGCCGTATTCCTTGAAGAAGACGACATTGAAGGCGTTGGGCAGGTTATACTCGGCCATTCCCTCGTAGAACCAGATAACGATCGGGTAGAGCTGGCTCTCGTTCTCGCGCTTCAGGATCTGCTTCGGCTCGCCGAGGATGATGTAGATGTGCCCCATCTCCGAGCGCCAGCCGCCGGAGAGGTGGCCGCGGTCGAAGGTCTTGTTGGCGTAGTCGATGCGGCGGTAGTGCTCGTCCTTGGCCTTGTTCGTCGGCGACCCCGGGTCCGGGTTCCGGGCCTTCCAGAAGGCTTCGATGAAGAGGTCGCGCTCGCGGTCGGTCGTGAGCTGAAGGAAGACCTCCTTCTCCTTGGGAGAGATGATGTAGACGACGTCCTCCGTCAGCCACTTCTTGTAGACGGGCGGGAGATTGTTCACGCTCACCTTCTCGCTCGCAGCCGGCAGGCCGGAGGCGAGCCCGGCCAGGAGGACGACGAGAAGGCCGATCCGTTTCGTGAGGTTCATGGGCGGCACTTTCCTTCGAGAGCCTTAAAATTAGAGTTTATCGCGGCCGGCGGTTTTTTTCAAGGAAAGAACGGCGCAGCCGGGGCGGCGGACAGCCAAGCGTTTTTATGGTAAGATTTGGCGGGATGAGCTGCCGAAAAGGATTCCTCGCGGCCGCCGGGATCGCCGGCGTCCTGCTCGTCCTGGCCCTCGCCTCGTGCCGCCCGGGAACGAATCGGACCGGCGCCGCCCGTGACTTCAACGTCGTCCTCATCACCCTGGACACGACTCGGGCCGACCGCCTCGGCTGCTACGGGTGCAAGGACATCGCGACGCCGACGATCGACCGCCTGGCCGCCCGCGGCGTGCGCTTCGAGCGATGCTACGCCCAGACGCCGATGACCCTGCCCTCCCACACGACGCTCATGACCGGGACCCTGCCCCTCTACCACGGCGTCCGGGACAACGGCGGCTTCCTCGTCCCCCAGAAGCTCGTGACCATGGCGGAGCTCTTCAAGGGCCGGGGGTACGAGACCGGGGCCTTCGTCGCCGCCTACGTCCTCGATTCCAAGTGGGGCCTGAACAAGGGCTTCGACACCTACTACGACAACTTCGACCTGAACAAGTTCCAGCGCGTCTCGCTCGATTCCGTCGAGCGGCCGGCGAACGAGGTCATGGACCGGGTCCTGCCGTGGCTCGAGGCGAGGAAGGGCAAGCGCTTCTTCACCTGGGTCCACCTCTACGACCCCCATTCGCCCTACAAGCCGCCGCCGCCTTATGACAAGATGTATGCGGCCCAGCCCTACCTCGGCGAGATCGCCTTCGCCGATTCGCAGATCGACCGGCTGTGGCGGTTCCTCGAAACGAACGGGCTCCTCGACCGGACACTGGTCGTCTTCGCCGGCGACCACGGCGAGAGCCTGGGCGAGCACGAGGAAAAGACCCACGGCTTCTTCGTCTACCAGGCGGCCCTGCACGTCCCGCTCATCATCGCCGCCCCCTTCCCGGCGCTCCGGGGACGCGTTTCCTCCGAGGTCGTCGGGCTCGTCGACGTCCTGCCGACCGTCTGTGAGATGGCCGGACTCGCGGTCCCGGCCGAGGTCCAGGGCAAGAGCCTCGTCGCGGCGTTCGACCGGCGGCGCCCGGCGGGAGCGGACTTCGTCTACAGCGAGACCTATTATCCCCGGTTCCATTTCGGCTGGTCGGACCTCAAGTGCGTCCAGGACCGCCGCCACAAGCTCATCCTAGCTCCGGTGCCCGAGCTCTACGACGTCGTCGAGGACCCCGGCGAGACCCGGAACCTCGTCTACGAGAAGAAGAAGGTCTACGAGGACATGCGCGCCGCGGCCGAGGCCTTCATCCGGCGGGCGGAGAGGAACGCCTACGGGATGGACGCCTCGAAGGTCGACGCGGAGACGCGGGAGAAGCTCGCGGCGCTCGGCTACGTCGGCGCCTTCACCGACCCGGCCAAGCTTCGGGGCAAGGCCCTGGCCAACCCCCGGGAGAAGATCGGCGTCTTCAACCAGCTCTCCGAGGCGCGGGAGCTCGGCATGAACGGCAAGCCGGAAGAGGCCATCCGCATGATCCGGGCCATCATCGCCTCCGACCCCGACATCACCGACGCCTACTTCTCGATCGGCAGTCTCTATGCCCAGGAAGAGAAGTACGGCGAGGCCGCCGGTTATTTCAAACAGGTCCTCGACCGGAAGCCCGACGAGGCCTTCGCCGCCATCAACATCACGCGCATCTACGAGAAGATGGGCCGGTTCGCCGAGGCGGAGGCCTTCGCCCGCGATTATCTCGCCAAGGGCTTCGAGGAGCCCGAGTTGACGTACCTCGTCGGGCGGATGGCGTTCCTCCAAAAGAAGTACGACGAGGCCGTGCCCTATCTTGAGAAATGCCTCGCGCTCAGGACCGAGACGGCCGGGGCGCACGACATGCTCGCCGCCATCGACATCGCCCGGAACGACTTCGCCCGCGCCGGGGAGAACCTGCGGCAGGCCCTCGAGGCGAACCCGCGGCTGGCCAACGCCCACTACAAGCTCGGCTGGATCGCCGAGAAGCAGGGGCGGCTCGCGGACGCCGAGGCCGAATACCTCAAGGAGATCGACATCACGCCCAGGCACTTCAAGGCCCTCTACAACCTGGCCCGGATCTACCATGCGACGGGCCGGCCTGACAAGGAACGGGAAGCGCTGGAGAGGTGCCTGGAGGCCGATCCGAAGTTCGCGCTGACCTATTTCTACCTCGCCCGGCTCGACCTCGACCGGGGCGAGGGCTACGAGAAGGGGATCGAACTCGTCCGCAAGGGGATCGACCTCGGGCCGGCGCCGGCGGAGCTCGCCTTCGGCTATTCCCTGCTGGCCGAGCTTTACAGGCGCACCGGGGACCAAGCCCGGGCGCGCGAGTTCGCCGAGCGGGCCCGGGCGCTGGCCGCGGGGAGCGGCAGGGGCCGCTAGCGAGATGAAAACGACATCGGCGAGGGCCCGGTGAGATCCCGCAAACTCCCCCTCCTGGCCGCGGCCGCGGTCGTGCTGGCCGGCGGGGCGGCGGCCCTCTTCGTCCTGCGCCCGGCGGGCGGGCCGTCGCCGGCCGTCCGGCTCCGGGACCCGAACGTCATCCTCGTCACTCTGGACACGACCCGGGCCGACGGCCTGTCCTGCTACGGGAACACGAACGTCCGGACGCCGACGGTCGACGCCTTCGCCGCACGGGGCGTGCGCTTCGAAAGATGCTACACCCAGACGCCGCTGACCCTTCCCGCCCACACGACCCTGATGAGCGGGACCCTGCCCCTCTTCCACGGCGTCCGGGACAACGGCGGGTTCTTCGTCCCCCAGAAGCTCCCCACCATGGCCGGCCTCTTCAAGGAGAAGGGCTACGAAACGGGGGCCTTCGTCGGGGCCTGGGTCCTCGACTCCAAGTGGGGCCTCAACCGCGGCTTCGACACCTACTTCGACGATTTCGACCTGAGCCGCTTCCAGACGATCTCGTTCGACACGGTCCGGAGGCCGGCCAACGAGGTCCTGGACGCCGCCCTGCCGTGGCTCGAGGCGAGGAAGGACAAGCGCTTCTTCGCCTGGATCCACCTCTACGACCCCCACTCTCCCTACCAGCTGCCGCCGCCGTTCGACCGCGAGTACGCCGGCCGCCCCTACCTCGGCGCCATCGCCTTCGCCGACGCGCAACTCGGGCGCTTGCACCGCTTCCTCGAATCGAACGGGCTCCTGAGGACGACCGTCGTCATCATCGCCGGCGACCACGGCGAGAGCCTGGGCGAGCACGGGGAGGCGACTCACGGCTTCTTCATCTATCAGTCCGTGCTCCGCGTCCCGCTCATCATCGCGGCGCCCTTGCCCAAGCTCCGGGGCCGCGTCTGCTCCGAGGCCGTCGGCCTCGTCGACGTCCTGCCGACGGTCTGCGAGCTCGTCGGCCTGAACGTGCCAAACGACGTCCAGAGTCGAAGCCTCGTCCCGGCCCTCTCCGGCGGCCGGCGGGGGGGACAAGGCCTGGTCTACAGCGAGACCTACTACCCCCGTTTCCATTACGGCTGGTCGGACCTCAAGGGCGTTCAGGACGGACGCACCAAGCTGATCCTGGCCCCAACGCCGGAGCTCTACGACGTCGCCGCCGACCCGGGCGAAACGCGGAACCTCGTCTACGAGCGGAAGAAGGTCTACGAGGACATGCGCGCCGCGGCCGAGTCCCTCATCGCCGGGGCCGGCCGGAACGCCTTCGCCTCGGGCCCGACCAAGGTCGACGCGGCGACCCGGGAGCGGCTGGCCGCCCTCGGCTACGTCGGCTCGTTCACCGATCCCGGCAAGACCGTCGGCCGGCCGGGGGCCGACCCCAAGGACAAGATCGCCGTCTACAACGGGCTCGCCCGGGCCCGAGAGGCCGGCCTCGCCGGCCGGCCCGACGAGGCCATCCGGATCGTCCGGGATATCCTCGCCGCCGACCCGGAGGCCACGGCCGCCGCGTACGACATCCTCGGCGCGAGCGACATGGCCAAGAACGATCTTGCGGGGGCGGCGGAGAATTTCCGCAAGGCTCTCGGCCTCGACCCCGAGCTCATGAACGCCCATTACCGGCTCGGCTGGATTGCCGAGAAGCAGGGGCGGCTCGGGGACGCGGAAGCCGAGTACCTCAAGGAGATCGACATCATGCCCGGCCACTTCAAGGCCCTCTACAACCTGGCCCGGGTCTACCATGCGACAGGCCGGCCCGACAAGGAACGGGGGACGCTCGAGAAGTGCCTGGAGGCCGATCCGAAGTTCGCGCTGACTTATTTCTACATCGCCCGGCTCGACCTCGAGCGGGGCGAGGGCTATGAGAAGGGGATCGAGCTCGCCCGCAAGGGGGTCGACCTCAGGCCGGCGCCGGCGGAGCTCGCCTTGGGGTATTCCCTGCTGGCCGCGCTCTACAAGCGCACGGGCGACGAGGCCCGCGCCCGCGAGTGCGCGGAGAAGGCCCGGGCGCTGAGCGGCGGCGCGGACCGGCGCTGAGCGGCGGCGCGGACCGGCGCCGCGCGCGAAAAAGTTTCCCGACGAAAGCGCTTGCATTCGCCGCCGCCGCGTTCTAAACTTGGAATCCCGGTCATGAGATTCGTCGCCGACCTGCATATACACTCCAAGTTTTCGAGGGCCACGTCGCGGGACATGGTCCTCGACACGCTCGCCTACTGGGCCAAGGTCAAGGGCCTCCGCCTCCTCGCCACCGGCGACTTCACGCACCCGGAGTGGCTCTTCCTGATGAAGGAGAAGCTCAAGCCGTCCGGCAACGGCTTCTTCGAATTCAAGGCCGCCGTCCAGCCCCCCGACGACCCGCAGCTGCGGAGCGTCCCCTTCTCGCCCAAGGACGTCTCCTTCATCCTCTCGACGGAGCTGAGCTTCATCTATTCGAAGGGGGGGAAGGTCCGCAAGATCCACGTCATGCTCCTCGCCCCGGACTTCGAGTCGGTCGAGCGGGTCAACGCCCGGCTCTCGGCCGTGGGCAACCTCCGCTCCGACGGGCGGCCCATCCTCGGCCTGGACGTCCGGCTCTTCTGCCGGATGATCGCCGAGACCTGCCCGCGCTGCGTCGTCATCCCCTCGCACATCTGGACGCCGTGGTTCTCGCTGTTCGGCGCCAACTCGGGTTTCGACTCGATCGAGGAGTGCTTCGAGGAGATGACTCCGATGATCTTCGCCCTGGAGACGGGGCTGTCGTCCGACCCGCCCATGAACTGGCGCCTCTCCGCCCTCGACCGCTTCGCCCTCGTCTCGAACTCCGACGCCCATTCGCCGTCGAAGCTCGGCCGCGAGGCCAACGTCTTCGACGCGGAGTTCAGCTACCGGGGCCTCATGGACGCCCTGCGCGGCCGCGACCCCGGCCGGTTCCTGCGCACGATCGAGTTCTTCCCCGAGGAGGGGAAATACCATTACGACGGCCACCGCAAGTGCGGCGTCGTCCTTTCGCCGCGCGAGAGCATGAGCGTCTCCGATCTCTGCCCGAAGTGCGGCAAGCCGCTGACGGTCGGCGTCCTTCACCGCGTCGAGGCCCTGGCCGACCGGGATCCCGGCGTCGGGGCGGCCGGCCGCATCCCGTTCCTGAACCTCATCCCCCTCAACGAGATCATCGCCGAGGCCGTGGGCCGGACGCCGGAGTCCCAGGCCGTCTCGGAGCTCTACTTCCGCTTCGTCCGCGAGTTCGGCGACGAGTTCTCCATCCTGACCGAGGTCCCGGTGGCCGAGCTCGCCCGCATCGCCCCGGACCGCGTCGCCCACGGCGTCGACCGGATGCGGCAGGGCCGGGTCCGCATCGTGCCCGGCCACGACGGCGAGTACGGGCTCATCCGGCTCTTCGACGACGGCCCGGCCGAAGAGCAGGCCGCCGCCCAGCTCACCTTGTTCTGACCGGGCGGGGGGCGTTCTCGAGCGACCTCCATCATCGGGGCGAAGGGACCGTCGCCCTTTCCTTGACAACCCTCACCCGCCCCCCTATATTAGTAGGGAAAAGAGCAAGGCATGGAAATCGAGATGAAGGTCAAGGGTCTCGTTGTAGACCCCATCTCGAAGATGCCCATCGTCGTCTTGGAAGACCCCCAGAACGAGAAGATCCTGCCCATATGGATCGGGGTCTTCGAAGCCAACGCCATCGCCCTGACCATCGAGAACGTCCCAACGCCCCGCCCGATGACCCACGACCTCCTCAAGAATTTCCTGGAGAAGCTCGGCATCGCCATCGAGAAGATCGTCGTCAACGACGTCCGGAACAATACCTTCTACGCCCTCATCCACTGCCGCCAGGACGACCGAGTCCTCATCATCGACTCGCGGCCCTCGGACGCCATCGCCCTGGCCCTGCGCGTGAGCTCGCCGATCTTTGTCGAGGACGACGTCGTCCGCAAGGCCCACAGCCTGAAGTTCGAGGACAACATGGACGCCTCCGAGAAGCTCCGGAAGTGGCTCGAAGGCCTCAGTCCCGACGACTTCGGCAAGTACAAGATGTGACCCCGGGGTCAGGTCCTGAGCCGGAAGAGGAGCAGGACCCCCGCCAGCCCGAACATCAGGTCGGCCGCCCACGCCGCGAGGAACGGCGGCAGGACTCCCGTGTAGCCGAGGCTTCGGAAGATCGCGAACGTCCCCCAGTAGCCGAAGGCCAGGGCGACGCTCAGGCCGACGCCGACGAGAGTCCCCTTACGGCCCATGGTGAATCCGAGGGGGACGGCCAGGAGGGTCATGATCAGGGCAGCCAGCGGGAAGGCGACCTTGGCCGCCAGGTCGACCCGGTACCGCGTCGCCTCGAAACCCATGGCCCGGACTTCCGAGGCGTATCGCCGGAGCTCGCCGTAGGTCATCTGCTCGGGCTCCTTTCCCTCCCTGACGAACCAGCCCCGGCTCTCGCCGGCGGCCAGGACCCAGGCATCCCGGAGGGCGAACGGCAGGGCCGCGCCGCGCCGGAAATCGCGGGTCCAGCCGCGCCGGAGCTCGACTCCGCCGGGAACGAGGACGCCCGTCTCGGCGTAGGCCCGCGCCGCCAGGGACCAGGCCGCCGTGTCGAGGTCGAAGACCGACAGCCGGCTGAAGGCCGAGGAGCCGGGGTCCGAAAACTCGTAGTGATAGACCCGGTCTCCACGGCGGCCGACGATCCAGTGCCGGTTGAGGGTGCTGTACTTGCGCCCCGGCCGGTCGATGATCCGGTTCCAGGTCTCCTCGGCCCGCAGGCCGGCCGCCGGGGCCAGGCGCTCCTCGACGAGGAAGGCGGCGCCGCTGACGGCCGCGGCCATGACGAGGACGGGCAGGACCGCGCGATAAAGACTGATGCCGGAGGCTTTGAGGGCCGTGGCCTCGTTCGTCCGGACGAGGACGCCGACGACGAGCAGGGCCGTGGCCAGGGCTGCGACGGGGAGGACCGCGGTGAGGAATTCCGGGACGCGGAACCAGACGTGGCGGAGGAGGAGGCCGAGGGGCTTGCCGTGCCGGTGGAGGATATCGAGCCGCTCGAAGAAGGCGGCGAGCGCCGCCGCGGCCAGGAGCCAGGCCAGCGAGAGGGAGAGGACGGCCAGGTACCTGCGGGAGAGGTAGCGGTCGAGGATGTTCGGGAAGCGCAGCGGCAGTCGCGGCGCGCGGAAAGCCCGGCGGCGCGGTTGCGGCGGGCCGGCCCGATGTTCGAGCCGGCGAAGGGCGCCGGCGAGCCGGGACAGGACCGCAGAGGCGCTCTCGGTCCGGAAGATGAGGGCGATGGCCGCGACGGCGAGGAGGAGGTCGGGCCCCCACATGGCGAGCCAGGGCGCGAGCTTGCCGTCCATGGCCAGCTTCTCGCCCGTCGTGATGAGAACGTAATAAAGGAGGATGACGCCCAGGCTCAGGGACAGGCCGCCGGTCCGGCCGCTGCGGCCGGCGGCGAGCCCGAGCGGCAGGCCCAGCAGGACGAAGACGAGGCAGGCGAAGGGCAGGGCGAACTTCTTGTGGATCTCGACGAGGTGGGCCCGGAATTCCCGGAGCTTCTGCCCGGCGAGAAGGACGGCGGCCTGGGAGCCGGGCGCCCGGAGCCGCTTCCCTTCGAGGCCGGCGAGCTCGCCCCGGATGACGCGGACGTCGCGGAGGAGCTCGACAATGTCCTTCTCACGGACGCGCTTCTCGCTCGTCACCGGCGGGAAAAGGTTCTCGACGTCGATCTCCTCCTCGAAGCGGTCGAAGGCGGTGACGCTGTACGTTGAGGACTCGGCCGGGTCGCCTGAATGGATGACGCCGTCGCGGAGCTCCAGGGTCGCCCGTTTCTGCTCGGGGTAGAGCTCGAGCCTTCCCGCCCGGGCCATGACGACGCGGGGCGCTCGGGAGTCCTTGCCGAGGTAGGCGAAGACGTTCTCCCAGCCTTTTTCCCGGTCGACGTTCTGGACGTAGAGGACGACCCCTGGGATGGTCTCGTTGAATTCCATGGGGTTGACGCGGAGTCCCGCCCTGGCCAGGACGGACCCCGTCATGGCCTGGACCCAGCGGAAGTTGGCGCGGGGGGCCAGGACGAGCGTGAGCGCCGAGGCGAGGAGCCAGCCGGCGACGCCGAAGGCGAGGAGCGGCCGGACGAACCGCCGCGGGCCGACGCCGAGCGTCGCGAAGGCGGCGACCTCGGAGTCGGCGGAGAGGCGGGCCAGGCCCCCGAGGATGCCGGCCAGGACGGCCATGGGCACGGCGAAGGCGAGGAGGGAGGGGACGAGGAGGACGAACAGCCGCGCCGCCAGGCCGGCCGGGACGCCCTTGTCGATCAGGAGCTCGGCCAGGATAAGGACCTGGTTCATGAGCAGCACGAAGGTCGTGACGAGGAGCCCGGCGAAAAAGGGCGGGACGACCTCCTTGAGGACATAGCGATCGAAGACCTTCAGCATGGACGCTTTAACTATAGCATAAGAAGAGGCCGGGTCCCCGGCAGTGGCAAAGAAGGGGTCAAGCCTACAGAATACAGGTTTTCACCGCGAAGCAATCACAGACCGGCAGTCCTCCGGAAAAGTCTGTAATCTGTAGACTTGACCCCATAAAAAAGCCCCGGACGGCGGGGCCGTCCGGGGCTGGTGGCGCTTGGCCAGGGACTGTCCCCGGAGGGGGGACTGTCCTTCTCGGCGCTCAGTACATGTCGCCGCCCGGAGGGGTGGGATACTTCGAGTGCTTCTCCTCCTCCGGCAGCTCGGCGATCATGCCCTCGGTCGTCAGCAGCAGGCCGGCGATCGAGGAGGCGTTCTGCAGGGCGATCCGGACGACCTTCGTCGGGTCGAGGATGCCCGCCTTGATCATGTCCTCGTACTTCTCGGCCAGGGCGTTGAAACCGACGTCGGCCTTGGCCTCCTTGACCTTCTCCACGACCACGGAGCCCTCGAAGCCCGCGTTGGACGCGATCTGGCGCAGCGGCTCCTCGATGGAGCGCCTGACGATGCTGACGCCGATCTGCATGTCGCCCTCGAGCTGGAGCTTATCGAGCGCTTTCTGGGAACGGAGCAGGGCGACGCCGCCGCCGGGCACGATGCCCTCCTCGACGGCCGCCTTGGTCGCATGCATGGCGTCCTCGACCCGGGCCTTCTTCTCCTTGAGCTCGGTCTCGGTGGCCGCGCCGACCTTGATCAGGGCGACGCCGCCGACCATCTTGGCCAGCCGCTCCTGGAGCTTCTCGCGGTCGTAGTCGGAGGTCGTCTCGTCGATCTGGACCCGGATCTGCTTGATCCTCGCCTGGACGTCGCTCGCCTTGCCCAGGCCCTCGACGATCGTCGTGTTGTCCTTGTCGATGACGACCTTCTTGGCCTGGCCGAGCCAGTCGATGCCGACGTTCTCGAGCTTGACGCCGATGTCCTCGGTGATGACCCGCCCGCCCGTCAGGATGGCGATGTCCTCGAGCATGGCCTTGCGCCGGTCGCCGAAGCCGGGGGCCTTGACGGCGGCGCACAGGAACGTGCCCTTGAGCTTGTTGACGACGAGGGTCGCCAGGGCCTCGCCCTCGACCTCCTCGGCCACGACGACCAGGGGCCGGCCGGACCGGGCGACGTTCTCAAGCAGGGGCAGGAGCTCCCGCAGGTTGCTGATCTTCTTCTCGTGGAGCAGGATGAGGACGTTCTCGAGGACGCACTCCATCCGCTCGGGGTCGGTCACGAAATAGGGGGAGAGGTAGCCGCGGTCGAACTGCATGCCCTCGACGATCTCCATGGTCGTCTCCAGGCCCTTGGCTTCCTCGACGGTGATGACGCCGTCCTTGCCGACCTTGTCCATGGCCTCGGCGATGATCTTGCCGATGCTCAGGTCGTTGTTGGCCGAGATGGCGCCGACCTGGGCGATCATCTCGCCGCTGACGTCGCGGCTCATCTTCTTGAGCTCGCCGACGACCTCTTCGACGGCCTTATCGATGCCCTTCTTGATGAGGGTCGGGTTCGATCCGGCCGTGACGTGACGCAGGCCCTCGCCGTAGATAGCCTGAGCCAGGACCGTCGCGGTCGTCGTGCCGTCGCCCGCGACGTCGGACGTCTTCGAGGCGACTTCCTTGACCAGCTGGGCGCCCATGTTCTCCCAGGGGTCCTTGAGCTCGACTTCCTTGGCCACGGTGACGCCATCCTTGGTGCTCGTGGGGGAGCCGAACTTCTTATCGAGGACGATGTTCTTGCCGCGAGGGCCGAGGGTCGCCTTGACGATGTTGCTCAGGATATTGACCCCTTTGAGCAGGCCCTGCCGCGCCTCATCTCCGGATACGATCTGCTTTGCCATGATGTCTCCTTACTTCTCGATGACCGCCAGGACTTCTTCCTCGCGGACGATGACCAGTTCCTCGCCGTCGACCGTGACCTCGGTGCCGCTGTACTTGCCGATGAGCACCCGGTCACCCTTCTTGACGACGAGCGGGATAGTCTTCCCTTCGTCGTTGACCTTGCCCTTGCCGACTTCCTTGACCTCGGCCTCCTGGGGCTTTTCCTTGGCCGTGTCCGGGATGATGATCCCGCCCCTCTTGACTTCCTGTTCCTCGAGCCGTTTGAGGAGCACTCTGTCATACAATGGATGGACCTTCATAAGAACCTCCTTTGTGGTGATATTAGCAATCAAAAAAACTGAGTGCTAATAGTATACAAAAGCGGGGGGATTTGTCAAGAGGCAGGCGCGTAGAAACTAGCAGTCTCGACCGTCGACTGCTAAATCTTCTTCTTGATCTTGAGGGCCTTGGCCCGGTTCTGCAGGGTGTTCCTGTGGATGCCGAGGGCCTTGGCCATCTTGGTCTTGTTGCCCTCGTACTTCTTGGCCGTCTGCTCGAAGAAGACCTTCTCGAACTCGCGGAGGACGTCCTTGAGGCGGAGCTCCTTCTCGACCATCTCCCGGGTTACGGCCTCCAGCTTCTGGTGTATGTTGAGCTCGCTATATTTTCTCTCCATCTTTCCCTCCGCCCTTCCCTCCGCTCCTGCGGATCTCCTGGTACGACCGGATGAACTTGTCCTTGAGGTCCTGGGGAACGAGGTTGACCGCGGCCTTCGTCACGCCGACGCAAAACGGCGCCAGCCGCGACTCCCCGAGGGCCGTGGGGGCGACGTGGAAGGCCGCCAGGGCGAAAGCGATGACGCCGCAGATGAGAACGGCCGTGACCAGGCCGAACAGCCCGCCCAGGGCACGGTTGGCCAGGGCCAGCGGCCCCTTCATGACCTTCGAAACGAGGAAGCCGAGCAGGGCCCCCGCGGCCAGGACCGCGAAAAAGATTGCCAGGAAGCCCAGGAAATTGCTGACGAGCCGGTCGTGGATGAACTTCGCGAAGACCTCGGCCGTGCCCTCGTAGTACAGGGCGGCCAGGACGAAGCCGAGGATGACCGCGGCCAGCCCGATGACCTGCCTGACGAAGCCCCTGATGATCCCCGCCGCCGCCGTCCCGGCCAGGATGATGATGAAGATGAAATCGACCCAGTTCAAGCCGCCCCCCCCTTCCGCCGCCTCAGCCGCTCGACCATGCCGTAGTCCCCTTCGGCTAAGGCTCCGAACTGGACATGCGGCTTGATCCGGCCGTGGAAGTCCGAACCGGCCGTGGCGACCAGGTCGAGATCTTCGGCCATGGCCCGGTAGAGCCCGACTTGCTCGGGCGTGTGGTACGACGTGTAGACCTCGAGCCCGGCCAGGCCGTTCGCCCGCAGGGCGCGCGCATCGTCCCGGGTCGTCCGCTGAAAATAGGCGCCGGGGTGGGACAGGACGGGCACACCGCCCGCGGCCGGCGCCTCGGCCAGGGCATCAAGGAGGCCGACGAACCGCTTGGGGACATAAGCCGGCTTGCCCTCGGTGAAAAACTCCCTATAGAAAAAGTAGGGTCCCGCCCCGCGGTTTTCCTCCCGATAGAAGAACTCCAGGACGGGGTTCCGCGCGTTCTCGGGCTTGTCGAGGAGGATCTGGGCGATCTTGACGCCGAGGGGCGGCGTGCCGTTGGTCCGCTCACGCACGTCCTCCCAGGAGATGGCGAACCCGAGGCGGCGGAGCTTCTCGACCCGCTCCATGGCTTCCTCGGTCCGGCTCCGCTCCTGGCGCGCGACAAGGGCCGCGACGGCGGGGCTTTCCCAGTCGACGAAGGGGAGAAGGAGATGGAACTCCCGGCCGTCATAGAGCGTCGTCAGCTCGAGTCCCGGGATGACCTCGACCCCGGCCGCCCGGCCGAGCTCCAACGCCTCGGGATAGGCGGCGACGGTGTCGTGGTCGGCGATGGACATGGCCCGCAGCCCCTTCTCCCGGGCGAAGCCGACCAGCTCGGCCGGCGAGAAATCGCCGTCGCAGCTCCGGTTGGAGTGGACGTGGAGGTCGACCCGGCCGTTCATGCGAGGTCGTCGTGGCCGGTGAGGAGCCGGTAGATCTCCAGGTACTTCTCGGAGGTCTTGGTCACGATCGCCTCGGGCAGAAGCGGCGGCGGCGAGTTCTTGTCCCAGCCGGTCGTCTCGAGGTAGTCCCGGACGAACTGCTTGTCCAGGCTCGGCTGGCCCTTGCCCGGCTCATAGGAGGCCAGGGGCCAGAAGCGGGACGAATCCGGGGTGAAGATCTCGTCGACGAGGACGAGCTCGTCGCCGGCCAGGCCGAACTCGAACTTCGTGTCGGCGATGATGATCCCCTTGGAAATGGCGTAGAGGGCGGCCTTCTGGTAGAGCTCGAGGCTGACCTTGCGGATCTTCTTCGCCAGCGCCGGGCCGACCCGCTTCTCGACGTCCTTGAAGGAGATGTTCTCGTCGTGCCCCTGCTCGGCCTTGGTCGAGGGGGTGAAGATCGGTTTCTCGAGCCGGGCGGACTCGGCCAGACCCCTGGGGATCTTGACGCCGCTGATCTTGCCGGTGGCCTGATATTCCTTCCAGCCCGAGCCCGCGAGGTAGCCTCGGACGACGCACTCGACCGGCACGACGTTCGTCCGCCGGACGAGCATGGAGCGCTTGTCGAGGATGTCGCGGAACGGCTGGAGCGCGGCCGGATACTGGGAGACGTCGGCCGAGAGGAGGTGGTTCGGGCAGGACAGGGCGACGAAATCGAACCAGAACTTCGAGAGCTGCGTCAGGACCTTGCCCTTGAAGGGGATGAGCGAGCGGAGGACCCAGTCGAAGGCGGAGATGCGGTCCGTGGCCACGATCAGAAGCTTGTCGTCGACCTCGTAGACGTTGCGGACCTTGCCCTTCTTCCAGAGCGGGAGACCCGGCAGTTCGACATCACCGATCGGACGTTCCATGGGGGTCCTCCTTTGACCCGTCAAGGATAGCGAAATCACCCCTAAAAAGCAACCGGAGCGGTCCGAAGTCAAGACCGCCCTAATCCGAGGGAAGTCCGAGAATCGAGCGCCCGATGAGAGCATGGGCGAACCCAAGGACGAGGACAGGGAGCAAAGCTAAGAAAGCCGCCAAGCAACAATGGCCTTGTCGCCGAAGGGAGCCCTGTTCCCTATGACAAGGAAAAGCCATTGCGGAACCGAGAGTGATCATAAGCGCGGAAGCCGGGTCGCAGTGGCTGCAGGCGTCCGCGGTCCAGATGGCGCCGGGCTTTACGCCGAGGCCCTCGAGCAGCCAGGCGTTGGCGGCGCGGCGGTTCTCCTGGCCCCAGCCGGTCCGGCCAAAGCCGTGGACGGGCCCGCTATCAAGACGCCCGGACGGCCAGACAGTCGAGGACCTGGCGATTGGCCGCGAACGTCGAGCTCGACTTCAGCAGGATGCGGTAGCCGGCCAAGTCCAGGTCGCTGCCCTGGGCAATGAGATCGGACAGGCCGGGGACTTTTTCCAGGTCGTCCACCAGTTCCTTGTCTTGGGAGAGGACGATGTCCCGTCCGCTTTCGAGCTTCAGCAGGGTGAATGGAATGAGCTGGAACGCCGGCCGCGCTTTTCCGGCCTCTGGCGCCGTCAGGGCCGAGGCGACCATGGCGTGCTTCGCCTCGAGCTTGATCATCCGGGCCTTGGCCTCGGGCACGGCCGCATCCAGGGCGATGCCGACCCAATCCAGGAGTTTGTGCCGGACGGTGTTCAGGTCCGCGGCGGCGATGATCTCGTCGATGCCGCCCGTCGTCTTGATGGCCTTGGCCAGCCCGGAGACCTCCTTGAGATAGGCGTTCCGTTGGGAATCGGGGATGTAGTACATGATGACCAGATGGACTCTCTTCCCGTCCGGCGCGCCGTAGTCGATCCCCGATGGAGACCAGCCGACTGCGCAGAGGAGATCGCCCTCCCGAGCCACCCTGACATGCGGGCAAGCAACGCCGTTCCCCAAGCCGCTGTTGGCCACCTTTTCCCTGGCCTTGACCCCGCTGACGATGTCCTCGGCCGAACCGATATCGGGGATGGCCTCGATGAGGAGGGCCAGGTACTCCAGGGCCTCGTCCTTCGTCCCTTCGGGCAGTTCGACCAGCCGGCCCTCTTCGAGGGCCGTGAGCAGGCTTTTCATGATCAGACGGCTCCGTACTTTTTATAGAACCACGTCTTCATGGCATTGGTCAAGATCGAATAGGCCACCAGGAAGCCCGCGATCCAGGCCCAATAGACCGCGGGCAGGGGGACGAACCCGAAGGCCGAGGCGAGGGGCGAATACGGGAGAAAGGCCGCCAGGGCCATGACCGACAGCGTTGTCAGGGTCATGGGCGTGCTCGCCCGGCTCTGGATAAGGGGGATCTTGTCCGTGCGGATGATATGGACGATCAAGGTCTGGGTGAGGAGGGATTCGACGAACCAACCCGTGTGGAACAGGCTCTCGTAATAGATTTTCATGGCCGGCGACGTGGACGTCAGGCTGAAGTCCCGGCAGTGGAAGAAGAACAACATCAGGGCGAAGGTGGCGTAGTCGAAGACCGAGCTCATCGGCCCGATGCATATCATGAACTTCCGGATGAGGCCGATATTCCAGCGGCGGGGCCGGCGCAACTGCTCATCATCCACCCGGTCGGAGGGAATAGCGGTTTGGGAGAGGTCATAGAGGAAGTTGTTGACCAGGACCTGGAGCGGCGCCATCGGCAGGAACGGCAGCAGGGCGCTGCCCCCGACGACGCTGAACATATTGCCGAAGTTCGAGCTGGCGCCCATCTTGATGTACTTGACGATATTGCAGAAGATCCGTCGGCCCTCGGCGATGCCGTCGTTGAGGACCGTCAAGCTCTTTTCGAGCAGGATGATGTCGGCGGATTCCCGGGCCACATCGACGGCCGTGTCCACGGAGATGCCGACATCGGCGGCCTTCATGGCCGGGGCGTCATTGATCCCGTCGCCCAGGAAGCCGACGACGTGTCCTCCTATCTTCAGGGCCCGGATGATCTGCTCCTTGTCGGAAGGCGTCAGCCGGGCGAAGACGTCGGCCGTGCCGGCGAGCTCGCAAAGCGCGCCGTCGTCGAGGCCTTCCAGATCCCGGCTGGTGACGATCCGACCGACGGCCAGTCCGACATCCTGGCAGGTCTTTCGGGTCACGAGTTCGTTGTCTCCCGTCAGGATCTTCACCGCCACCCCCGCCTCCCGGAGCGCCTTCAGGGACCGGGCGGCGCTGTCCTTGGGCGGGTCGAAGAAGGCGACGTAGCCGAGCAGGATGAGGTCGGCCTCGTCGGCGGCCGAGAAGACCTCCTTGTCCGTGGGGAACTCCCTGTAGGCGATGGCCAGGACGCGGTAGCCCTGGCGGCCGAGGGACTCGTATTCCTCGAGGAGATCGTTCTTGAGGACATCGATGAGGGGGTAGACCTCGTCGTCGACCTGGTATCGGCCGCAGCTGTCGAAGATGCTCTCCACGGCGCCCTTGCAGATGAGGACATGAGTGTCCTCGTAGTCCACGACGACCGACATCTTCTTGCGCGTGAAATCAAAGGGGATCTCGTCGACCTTGCGGCAGACCCGGTCAACGTCGATCTCGCCGTGGGCCAGGATGGCCACGTCAAGGAGGTTCCGGAGGCCCGTCTGGTAGCGGCTGTTCATATAGGCGTACCGGAGGACGTCCTCGCTGGGCCGGTTGGTGACGTCGACGTATTTCTCGAGCACGACGCGGTCCTGAGTCAACGTCCCGGTCTTGTCCGTGCAGAGGATGTCCATGGCCCCGAAGTTCTGGATGGCCTTGAGCCGCTTGACGATGACCTTCTTGCGGGACATGGCGATCGCGCCCTTGGACAGGCAGACCGTCATGATCATCGGCAGCATCTCGGGGGTCAGCCCCACGGCGACGGCCAACCCGAACATGAGGGCCTTGAGCCAGTCCCCTTTGGTCAGCCCCACGATGAGGAAGGTCAACGAGACCATGACCAGCATGAAGCGGACCATCAATCCGACGAAGCCGCGGACGCCCTTATCGAAATCCGTGTCCTCATCGGCCCCGGCCAAGCCCGCCGAGATCGAGCCCAGGAAGGTCGCGAGGCCCGTGTTAACGACAACCCCCCTGGCTGAGCCGCTCAGGACGTTGCTGCCTTGGAAACAAGCGTTGGTGAAGGCAAAGGGCCCGTCCGCCCCCGCCCCGGTATTCTGGGGGGACTTCTCGACCGGCATGGATTCTCCCGTCAGCGCCGACTGGCTGACGTAGAAGTCCTTGGCCGAAAGGACGCGGATGTCGGCCGGGATGATATCGCCGGCGGCCAGGATGACAATGTCGCCGGGGACGACGCGGCCGATGGGGATCTCCAATTCCCGGCCGTCGCGCTTGACGCGAGCCGTGGTCTGGACGAGGGTCTGGAGCTTTTCGACGGCCCGGCCGGACCGCCGCTCCTGGAGGTAGGCGAGGACGACGCTGAGGAAGATCATGCCGCCGACCATGAGGGCCGACCGAAGGTCGCCCATCAGCCCGGACACGGCGCAGATGACCAGGAGCTGGATAACCAGGGGGTCCTTGGCCCGTCCAAGGAGGTTCTCGAGGAGGGATTGCTTGCGGCTGACGGCCAGCCGGTTCTCGCCATAAACGGCCAGGCGCTCGTCCCCCTCGGCCTCCGTCAAGCCATCGGCGCGGGTCTCCAGACGTTCCAGGGCCTCGGCCTCGGTCGCCCTGCAGATATCTGCGAGCCGGCCCTCGGCGGCGCGTCTCCGGGCCGCAGTCCCGGCCCTGGCTTCCCCGTTACGTTTCCGTTCGCGCACGAAATCGTCCTTTGGCAACTATACCCTCGCTGGCGGACGGGCGTCAAGGAACTCAAGGTGAAGAGGCCGCGGCCTAGGGGAACGGGCGGAGTCCGATAAAGTTTTCCATCCGGCGCGGGTCGGCAGGACAGCGGCGGTAGGACAGGAGGCGCGCTTCGCAATGCGTGCAAACGGCCCCCGGACTAAAGATGTTCTCTTTCCTGACCCCCAGTCCGCCCAGGAGCCAGACGTTGGCGGCCCGCAGGTCGAGGAGCGCTCTTCCGGCGGCGCCGGGGGGAGTCGCTGCGCTTGATGAACAGGGCACGCGGACCGCAGGTGCATGTCCCCATTTATCCCCCGCGCGGTCCGTCCCCGGCGTGAAGACGTCCGCGGGGAAACCGGCCTTCCCGAAGGCCTCCCGCACCTCGGGCCCGACCTCGTAGCAGGCCGCGCCGATGCAGGGGCCCAGGGCGGCCCGCAAACCCGCGGGCTTCGATCCGTAGGCTTCGCCCATGGCCCGCACGGCCTTCTCCAAGAGGCGCTTCTCCGTGCCGCGCCAGCCGCAGTGGACCGCGGCCACGGCTTGGTTCTTTTCGTCGACCAGCAAGACCGGCAGGCAGTCGGCCGTTCGGATGACGAGAAGCCATCCCGGGATGTCCGTCATCAGGGCATCGCCTTCGAGCGTCGCGTCGGGCGCGGCCTCGATCCTGTGGATGACGTCCGAATGGAGTTGGCGCATGACGACCGGCCTCATATGCCGGGATGCGGCGAAGGCCAGGAAATCCGCCTCGCTCCAGCGGGCGTCGCCGAAGCCGTGGACGAGCCCGCGGACGGATGCGAGCTGAGGTGCGGTGAGATAGGGACGCTTGTTCCCGGTCACGGCGGCCCCAAGATAGCAGAAAGTCCGGGCGCGCTCAAGGCGGCCCGCTCCGCTTGTCATTTGGGCCGGCTCTTCGTATGATGGGGAGGCCATGCCCGCCAGGGAAAGAGTCATGCCCATCCTCGGTGTCGCCGGTCTTGCCCTCGGATTCGCCCGGGTGGCGGAGGCGCTTCGCCTCGACCGGGTCAGGAGCCTCCTCAAATGAGCCCCGCCAAGCGCCGGACGGTCGGCATCCTCGGGGGCATGGGCCCCGAGGCCACGGCCGCTTTCCTCAACCTCATCGTCAGGAACACCCGCGCCCGCCGGGACCAGGAACACGTCCCGGTCGTCGTTTGCAGCCTGCCGCAGGTCCCGGACCGGACCGAGGCCATCCTCCACGGCGGGCCGAGCCCTCTCCCCCTCCTCCGCCGCGGCCTCCGGACGCTTCGCCGGGCCGGCGCCGACTTCGCCGTCATGCCCTGCCTCTCCGCCCACCATTTCTATGCGACCCTGGCCGCCCGTTCGCCCATCCCCCTCATCGACCTGGTCGAAGAGACGGCGGCCGAGGTCAGGAAGCGCCAGCCGCGCGTCCGGAAGGTCGGCCTGATCGCGACGAGCGGCACGGTCGCGTCGCGGGTCTTTCCCCGCGTCTTCGAGCCGGCCGGGATCGAGGTTCTCGTCCCCGATGCCCGGGCCCAGCGCCGGGTCATGGAGGCCATCTACGGACCGGCCGGGGTCAAGGCCGGCGCCTCGCCCGCCCCTCCCCGCCGCGTCCTGCGGACCGTCGCCTCGGCCCTCGTCCGCCGGGGCGCCCAGGCCATCGTCGCCGGCTGCACGGAGGTCCCCCTCGTCCTCAGGCCGCGCGACGTCGCCGTCCCGCTCGTCGACCCCATGCGCATCGGCGCCCGGGCCTGCATCCGCCGGGCCGGGGCGAGGCTGAGGCCGGAGCTCTGACCCTCTCCTTGACTTCCCGGGGGCAATCCTGTATAAGAATCAGGGATTTTCCGAGATCGGAGGTGACTGTCCTTGGCGTTCATCATTCTCGACGAAGGCGAGAACCTCGAATCCGCCCTGCGCCGGTTCAAGCGGCGCGTCCAGCAGGAAGCGATCATCAAAGAGATCAAGAAGCACTCCGTCTACTTCAAGCCCGGCGAACGACGGCGGATGAAGGAAGCCCAAGCTCGGAAACGGATGCGGCGGCGCATCAAGCGGGAACGCGACATCGAATATTGAGAGCTTTCCGCTCTTTATCGGCCCGTTCTATCGCCCGGCTGGCAAGGGAGCGACGGCGACGCAAAAACCCGATTGGCTGAAGGTCCGTCTTCCGTCGCGGGGGGATTACTTCCGCGTCTCGGAGCTCCTCGGCCGGCAGCGGCTCCGCACCATCTGCCGCAGCGCGCGCTGCCCGAACATCGGCCATTGCTGGGAGCGGCGGACGGCGACGTTCCTGATCCTGGGCGACACCTGCACCCGGAACTGCGGCTTCTGCGCCGTGGCGAAGGGCCTCCCGGCCGCGCCCGAGCCCGATGAGCCGGAGCGCGTGGCCGAGGCGGCCAGCGCCCTCGGTCTCCGCTACGTCGTCCTGACCTCGGTCACCCGCGACGACCTGCCGGACGGCGGCGCCGGCCATTTCGCCAGGACCATCCGGGCCGTGCGCGAAGCCAGCCCGGGGACGAGGGTCGAGGCCCTCATCCCCGATTTCGCCGGCGACCCGGCCGCTCTGGAGACGGTCCTCGAGGCCGGGCCGGACGTCCTCAACCACAACCTCGAGACCGTCGAGGCCCTCTATCCGAAGATCCGGCGGCCGCGGCAGAACTACCGTCGTTCGCTCGGCGTCCTGGCGGCGGCCGCGGCCCGCGGCGCCCGGACGAAATCCGGGCTCATGCTCGGCCTCGGGGAGAGCGCGGAGGAGGTCGAGGGCGCCCTGGCCGACCTGCGGCGGGCCGGGTGCGGCCTGCTGACCCTGGGCCAGTACCTCCGGCCCTCGGCGGCGAACCCGCCCGTCGAAAGATACTATCCGCCGGCCGAGTTCGACGCCCTTCGCGAGCGCGCCCTGGCCATGGGCTTCCTGGAGGCCGCCGCCGGGCCCCTCGTCCGGAGCTCGTACGAAGCCGACCGGTTGTTCGAAACCGCTCGGGAAAGGTGAGAGAGCATGCGGTACCTGGTCTTCACGGACATCCACGGGAACCTCGAGGCGCTCCACGCCGTGCTCAAGGCGGTCCAAAGGAAGCGCATCGACCACTACATCTTCCTCGGCGACCTCGTCGGCTACGGCGCCTCGCCGAACGAGGTCATCCAGAAGATCCAGACCCTCCGCCCGCTCTCCATCATCCGCGGCAACCACGACAAGGCCGTCTCCGGCCTGGATTCCGTCCAGACCTTCAACCCGATCGCTGCCGCGGCCATCTTCTGGACCAAGAAGACGATCAGCCGCAAGAACCTCGACTTCCTCTCGCGGCTCAAGCAGAGCCCGGAGATCATCCACGACACGATCACCATCTGCCACGGCGCGCCCTTCGACGAGGACTACTACATCTTCGCCGAGTTCGACGCGGCCGAGTCCTTCTCCTACATCCAGACGCCCCTCTGCTTCTTCGGCCACACCCATTTCCCCTTCATCTACGCCGAGCGCGACGGCAACGTCGAGGGAACGTTCCTCGAGGGGAACGCGAACGAGGTCAAGCTCGAGAAGGGCGTCCGCTTCCTCATCAACCCCGGCTCGGTGGGCCAGCCGCGGGACCGGAACCCGCGGGCCGCTTTCGCGATCTACGATTCGGAGGCCCGGGTCGTCAAGTTCAGCCGCGTCGACTACGACATCGAGGACGCCAAGAAGAAGATCCTGGCCGAGAAGCTGCCGCCGGCCCTGGCCGAGCGCCTCAGCCTGGGCATCTGAGGGGGCCTCGGGGCGGCCTCACTCCAGATCATTTCGGCCCCTGGCTTTCCTCGCGGATTGCTGGACGGGAGTCCGGCGCCAGCCCCCGAAACTCCCTCGTCCCGCACTCTCTGAAGGCGCCATCAGGCCGCGGGGTTGGCATAGCAATATACGCAGCCGTGGGGGCAGAGCTGGGCGTAGCTGCCGATGTCCAGGGACTCCGTGCAGAGGCAGCCGGGGCGCTGGCTCGGGTCCCTGCGGCGCGAGGCCGGCTCGCGGGCCGGATGGAGCTGTCCGAGGAGGCCGCCGTCGATGCAAGCCGAGAGCCGGACGCCCTCGACGCCGGCGAGGAACGGCTGCGCGCAGGCCCAGAGGGCGAGCCCGCGACGTCCGGCCTCGGCGGCGAGGGCTGCCGCCCGGTCCCTCTTTTCCGCCTCGGGCGGGTCGATGAAGCCGAAGCCCCGCGACGCGGCCCGCCGCCGCGCCTTTGGATACCATTGGGCGAAGCTCGTCCGGATGTCGCGGACGCCGCATGCGGCGGCGGCCTCGGCGACGGCCGGAAAGGAATCTAGGTTGGAGCGCACCCCGCCGCCGTCGCGCCAAAAGACGATGGGGTCGAAGCGGAGCGAGACGCGCTCGGGGCGGCCGGCGAGCGAGACGAGCGCCGTGAGCCCCGCCAGGGCCTCGGCCGGCGGGGGCGTTCCGGGCTCGAGCGGCGTCCCGCCCAGGCCGGTGATGGTGAAGTGGAAATAGAGCTGGTCGTAGGCCAAGACAAGGCCCTTGAGCCCGGCCGCGTCGCGGAGGAGATTCCCAAAGTCCTTCGACCACAGGACGACGGTGTGGACGTCGCGCGGGTCGAGCCCGACCTCGGCCGTCCGGCCCCGGGGGCCGAGGACGCGGACGCGCTTCTCGCGGAAGGCTGCCGCCAGCCGGTCCGGGAAGAACGCGACGAGGTCCGTGCGGCGGGAGGCGCTGATAACGGTCCTCATCGTTCGCTCGTCGGCGAGGCCGCCGGCGCTCCGCGGGGAGGCAGGCTAGTCCCGTTCCCGGAAGAGGCGGTCGCCGAGGGTCTCGCCGAGGAAGAACTTGAAAAGGAAGAAATAGAGGCCGATGTAAACGCCGTAAAGGACGAGGACCGGGCCCGAGGTCACGGACAGAAGCTCGAACAGCGTCGCGTCCATCGAGCGGGCGGCCACCCACAAGGCGACGAGCCAGAAGACGCCGACGAAGAGGATGTCGAAGGCCTTGGCCTTGAAGAAGACGGAGAAGCGGAAGGGAGGCCGCGGCTCTTCCTCCTCGAGGTCGACCTCCCGCTCGGAGGGGACCCCTGCCGCCGTCCCCTCGGCCGGGGTCGAGCGAGGCTCGATCCCCGTCCCCGGTCCCGGAGCGGGAGGAACGGCTTCGCGTTCTCCGGGCTCTTCCGCGAGGGGGCCGGCTTCCGGCTCTTCCTCTTCCGGCGCCTCTTCCTCTCGTTCTTCCACGGCGGCCGCCCCGAAGGGCAGGGTCGCCTGGGCGATGCGCTCGGGGAGGCCGATGCCCGAGTCCGAGGGCTTGCGGCGCGGGAAGATCTCCTCCTCGGCCTCGGCCGTCCCGGCCGGCTCTTCTCCGCTCGCGGCTCCCCCGCCTGTCTCCGCGGCGAAACGGGGGCCGCTTTCGGGCGGCCTCCTCGTCTCTTCGGGGACCGCTCCCCCCTTGATCCTGGCCGCCCAGGGCGGCAGGCTCCCGGTCCTCTTTTCGGGCTCGGCCGCGACGGGCCGTGCCTCGACCTCCTCCTTCTGTCTCTCGGCCATGGCCGAGATCATCTTCTCCACGCGCTCCTTGCCAAGCTCGGCCGTTCTGCCGATGCCGTCCAGCTCCCGGGTGTCGAAGGTCGGGGGCATGGCGGGCGGGGCCCCGGCCGGGCCTTCGGGAGCGCGAACGGGATAGGCCTTGGTCTCTTCTTCGGGAGGAACGGGCTTCTCCGGCGCCTCGGCCTTCGCCCGGGAGGCCCCGGCGGCCTCCATCGCCTCGGCCGCCTCCCGGGCCGCGATCTCATCGACGACGATGACCTCCTCCGGCTCCTCGTCATCCCCCGGGGCGCCGGCCTCCTCCTCGATGATGGCCCCGAGCCCGACGGTGCCGGACGGCCCGACAGGTCCCGTGACGAGTTCGCCTGTCCTCTCTTCGGCCGTCTCGTCCGCCTCCCCCTCCTGCTTTGGCGCGGCTTCGGACGGGGCCTCCTCGTCCGGAGCTTCAAGGGCGTAGTCCTTCTCTTCTGCGTCCTCCTCAACATCGACGATCTTCTCGCCGGGAATCTCTTCCTCGACCCCGTCATCCTCGGGGAAAAGGAGCTGGGTGCCGCAATTGTTGCAGTACTTATCGTTCTCGTCGATGATGGCGTGGCAATATGGGCACCGGATGATGGCCATTGGTTTCATTATCAGGGGAAAGTCCGTTCGTGTCAATCGGGTTGGGGCCGGCGGGGCAAATTGACAACGCCCGGGAATCGGCTAAAATGAGGGCCGTGGGCGATTAACTCAGTGGCAGAGTACTACCTTCACACGGTAGGAGTCACAGGTTCAAATCCTGTATCGCCCACCAAACCTCTGCCCGAAACGCGGTCCACGAGTCCCCCTTGATTGAACAAGGGGGCAGGGGGATTAATATCTACAGAAAGAGCCTTGAGACGCGTTTCGGTAAGAACGGGCGCGGTCCTTCAGTTCCCCCTTAATGGCGTAAGGGGGATAAGGGGGATTAGGAAATCCAAACAAAGTCTTGGGACGCGCCTTTGTCTCCCCGAAACGCGGTCCACGAGTCCCCCCTTCAAGAGCATCAGGATCTCTGCCGGATGTGCCTGGCCATCGAGGACCGTGCCAAGGGCATTG
>DATKJS010000011.1:0-5702 GCA_035543515.1 Terriglobales bacterium
ATGAAGAAGGACCTCACGGCCGCGAACGACCTCTTCGACAAGAAGGAATACGACAAGGCCGTCGACGCCTACAAGGCCTTCCTGGTCAAGTACCCCGACGCCTATTTCATCTGGAGGAATGTCGGCAACAGCTATTTCCTCCTGGAAAAATACGACGAGGCCGAGGCGGCCTACAAGCAGATCCTGGCCAAGGACGCGAACGACGCCGAAGCCACGATCAGCATCGGCAACTGCTACGCCAACCGTGGCAACACCGACGCGGCCATGGAATGGTACAACAAGATCGCCATAGAGAAGATCTCGGACGCCAATCTCCTCTATTCGGTCGGCCTAGCCTTCTTCAAGACGTCTAAGCTCCCCGAGGCCGAAAAATACTTCGCCAAGGCCGTCGAGGTCGACGAGACCCAGACCGACGCCCTCTACCAGCTGGGCATCACCTATACGGCCGAGCAGAACAAGGAGAAGGCCATCGCCACCTTCGAGAAGTACCTCAAGGTCGACCCGGACTCGGACCGGGCCGTCCAGGTCAAGGGCTTCCTCGAGTACCTGAAGAAGTGACGATCGCCCCGCGGCTGGAGCCAACGAAATCGGGCCGGCCGGAGTTATAAAAAGGAGGCCCCCGAGCGCGACCGCCGCCTGTCCCGGCCGCGGCGGGAGCGACTTTCCCGTGAGGTTCGATGCCATGAACAAACGCCTCGCCACCCTGGCCGCCGTCCTGGCCCTCGTTCCGGGCCTGCTCGAAGCCGCCCCGGTCCAAAAGGACAAGGCTCCGGCCGCCAAGCCCAAGGCCAAAACGGAACAAAAGCGTCGGGCCGTCGACGTCAAGAGCCTCGACCAGGTCTATCAGGATTTCCTGACGCTCACGGCCTATATCATCAGCCCCAAGGAGAGGGAGGTCTTCCTCGAGCTCCCCGACAACCGGGACCGCGACATCTTCATCGAGGACTTCTGGAAGCTCCGCGACCCGACACCCGGCACACCCGAGAACGAGTACAAGGAAGACATCCTCAAGCGCTTCGAGCACGTCAACAAGTACTTCCGCGCCGGGCGGCCGGGCTGGATGACCGACCGCGGCCGGATCTGGATGATCCTCGGCGAGCCGGCGAGCTACGACCGCTTCCCGGGCACGACGGGGATCGTCCCCTGCGAGGTCTGGTACTATTACACCGACGGGACCAAGAGCCTGCCCACCCATTTCGGCCTGATCTTCTTCCAGAAGAAGGGCTTTGGGGAGCCAAAGCTCTACGACCCGTTTATCGATGGGCCAAAGGCCCTTCTCGAGCCCCTGTACAGCCTGACCACGATCGACCAGGACGACTACGAGAAGATCTACGAGACGATCCGGAACTTCGCCCCGACCCTGGCCAACATCGCGGTCTCGCTCATCCCGGGCGAGTTCGGCTACAACGGCTACCAGCCGACCCCGCGCAACACGGAGCTCCTGGCCAGCATCGTCCAATACCCGTACACGGGTTTGAACCCGACCTATGCCACGCACTTCTTCGACTTCAAGGGCATGGTCAGCACCGAGTACCTGACGAACTACATCGAGAACGACGGCCTGGCGATCGTCATCCGCGACCCCGTCCTCGACCAGTCGTTCATCCACTTCAGCGTCGTCCCCCAGAAGCTCTCGGTCGATTACTACGACCCCAAGGACCAGTACTTCTGCAATTTCAAGGTCGACGTCAGCCTGCGCCGGGACGAAACGGTCATCTTCCAGTACACCAAGGAATTCCCGATCACCTTTCCCTCCGCCGAAGTCGAGCGCTTCCGCCAGAACGGGATCGCCCTGGAGGACACCTTCCCGGTCTGCGAGGGGCAGTACAAGCTGGATGTCCTCGTCCAGAACTCCGTGGCCAAGGAGTTCACCGTCTTCGAGCGGTCCATCACCATCCCCAAGGCGACCGGTCCGCCTTCCCTCGGCGCGCCCCTCCTCGGCTACAAGGTCAAGGCCTACCCGGAGGACGTCCTCATCCCGTTCAAGACGCTCGGTCGGAAGATTATCGTCGACCCCAAGATGACCTTCGCCAGCGGCGACGAGATCGACGTCCTGGGCATGGTGGCCGACCTGACCTCCGAGCTCTGGCAGAAAGGGCAGGTCGAGATGGTCGTCAGGGGGTTGGGGAAGAGCCCGGTCGTCAAGAGGTACACCCTCCGCCTGGCCGATTCCCCGTATCATAAGGTGGCGACGCTCGCCCCGACCGTGGCCGCCGGCGAGCTCGCCCCGGACTACTACGAGCTCACGCTGCGCCTGCTCGACGGGGTCGGCAACGCCCTCGACGAGAAGAGCGCGCAGTTCGTCGTCACGGCGGAGAAGGCCGTCGGCCACCCCATCGCCAACGCCAAGGGCTTCTCCCTGGCCAACCGCTTCTTCCTCCACTACCAGCTGGCGCGCCAGTACGACAAGCTCGGCCTCGCCGACCGGGCCGAGGCGGAGTACGCCCAGGGCTTCTCGGGGAACCCGAACCACAAGGAAGGACTGGTCGAATACGCCCGTTTCCTCCTCCGCGTCCGCAAGTACGACGAGGCCCTGACGGTCGTCGATGGCCTCAAGGACGTCGAGAAGGGCCGCTACGACTACCTCCTCATCAGCGGGCTGGCCAAGATGGGGAAAGGGGACGCGACGGCCGCGGTCAATGACCTCCTCGCCGCAAACCGCATCTACAACAGCGACACGGTCCTCCTCAACGCCCTCGGCTCCTCGTTCCTCAAGCTCGGCCAGCGGGACCAGGCCCTGAGCGCCTTCCAGGCCTCTCTCAAGCTCAACGACCAGCAGGAAGACATCAAGAGGATCGTCGCCGACCTCACCAAGAAGTGAGCGCCCGGCCCGAGGCGGGCGGCCGGTTGACAGACGGCGGAGCTTGCCTTAGAATTCAGGTCCATGGCCGCCCTCGGACAAGAACTCAAGAAGCAGCGGGAAGCCCGGAACATCTCCCTCGACGAGATGGCCTCCTCGACGAAGATCGTCGGCCGGTACCTGCAGGCCTTGGAGGAGGACCGCTTCGACGCCATGCCCGGCGGGTTCTTCGTCAAGGGCATCATCCGGACGTACGCGGTCTACGTCGGGCTCGACCCGGACGAGGTCCTGGCCACGTACCGCAAGGCCGGGCTGTTCGAGGAGCCGGCGAGGGCGCGGACGGTGTTGCGGGAGGCGGAACCGGCCGCGCCGCGCCGGAGATGGCTCCGCCCGGCGCTTGCCGTCGCGGCCGGCCTCTTTCTCCTCGTCGTCCTGGCGCTCGCGTGGCGGTCGTGCCGGCCCCGGCACGCCGTGCCCGCGCCGCCGGCGGCCACGGTCCTGCCCCAGGCGCGGCCGGCCGCGAAGCCCGCCGAGGAGAATAAGCCTTCGGCTGAGCCGGCCGGCGGGCAGGCCCAGGCCGCCGGCAAGGAAGCGGCCGGAGAGCAGGCCGCGAAGGGGACGGCCGCCGCTCCCCCGACCACCGCGCCTTCGACGGCCGCATCGGCGACGGGGGGGCCCGCGACCCCAGTCCCGCGGCCGGCCGAGCCGAGCCCGGCCAAGCCCGAGGAGACGACGGGGCTGACCCTGGACCTCAGCTTCCAGGAAGAGACCTGGATCCAGGTTTCGGCCGACGGGCAGCCCAAGATCGTCGGCCTTTTCCCGGCCGGCGGCAGGGCGCGGGCCAGGGGCGAGAAGGAGATCGTCATCAACGTCCTCGGCAATGCCGGCGGCGTGACCTTCCTCCTCAACGGTCAGCCGGGAAAGACGCTCGGCCGCACGGGCGAGGTCCTCAACAACATCCGCATCACTCCCGACAACCTGAAAGACTTCCTCCGGGAACGGCAGCCCCGGCCGACGGACGCCTGACGGGCCGAGGGGCGGCCCCCGCGGAAAACCCATGCCCACGGACCAGACCGAAGCCATCGTCCTCCGCACGACGAACGTCGGCGACCAGGACAAGATCGCCGTCCTCTTCTGCCGCGACAAGGGCCTCCTCCGGGGGGCGGCCAAGGGAGCGCGGAAGTTCGGCAACCGCTTCGGGAGCAGCCTCGAGCCGATGTCCGTTGTCCGCGTCTTCTATTACGAGAAGGAGCGGCGGGAGACGGTCACAATCTCCGGCTGCGACCTCCTCGAGTCCTTCTTCGAGGCGCAGGCGGACCCGAAGACGGCCTTCCTCACGAGCTATCTCGCCGAACTCGTCGAGGAGTTCGCCCCGGCCCGGGCCAAGGAGGACGTCCTCTACCGGCTCCTCCTCGCCGTCCTGCGCTGCCTGAAGGAAGGCGGCGACCGGGCCTTCCTAGCCGCCTATTTCGAGGCCTGGATCCTCCAGATCAACGGCTTTCTCCCCGACCTCGGGGCGTGCCGGAAATGCCGGAAGCCGCTGCGGCCGGGCTGGCTCGGGGCTCGGCGCGACGGCGCTTACTGCGACGCCTGCACCCCTCTCAAGAAAGACGAGGTCACGGCCGGAGCGCAGGAGTTCCTCAAGTGGGCCCGGGCCAATCCCCCGGAAAAGCCGTGCCCCCTGCCCATGGACGCGGCGGGGCTCGGCCGCATCCGGAAGACGCTCCAGGCGCTCATCGTCTTCCACCTGGAGCGTGAGCCCCGGACCCTCCGTTTCTTAAAAGACTGATAAGTGGGGACATGTACCTTGGTACGTGTCCCTGTCTTCCGCCCCCTCTTCCGCCGCTCGTGCCCGAACCCTCGTCCCGGGTCACGGAGCGAGCCGAGGCAAAAAAGAGCCCGCCCCGGCTCGGGCCGGGACGGGCTTTCCTCTAACCTCGCGCTTCTGAGAAGGCCCGTTCACCCACCCTAGAAAAACAGGCTGAGCCCTCCGATGACCGTATTCAGCGTGACATGAGAGATAGAGACCCCTTCTTCCGTCTGTTTGATCCTGAACCGGCGATAGCGATATTCCAGGCGAAGTGCGGCGGTCTTGTTGAAGACGTACTTGAGCCCGACACCGAAGTTGGGGGTCGTCGCCTTGGCAGTGCTCCCCCATTTCTCGATATATTCGCCGTAGGGGACGCCGTTCCCGAAACCGAACCCGGCCAGGACGAAAGGAAGAAGGTGCGGGTTCTTCATCTTGAAGTTATAGAGCAGGTTCCCGGAGAGGAGCCAGCCGGTTTCACTATACTTGTAAGAATAGCCGGTATAGCTGTAGCTTTCGTGATACGCCGTCAGCATGAATTCCGGCTCGAGCTCGAGGCCCTTCCAGAAGAACCAACCGAGGCGGAAGGGAATATTGAAATAGGTCTCGACGTCCTTATAGCCGGTGGGCTCGTTCTGGTAGTGGAAGCTATACGACCAAAACGAAAGGCCCGTGCTGAATTCGAACTTCTTCCCTTCGACGGGCTGGCTCGCGGCGAAGGCGACGCCGAAGACGAGCAGGAAGGCCATCAAAAGCGAAATCTTCTTCATAAAAACTCCTTTTTTCATGAGGTCTCTTAGGTCCCAAAACGCCTCCGGATCGAAATACGATATGGTTCGTTTTCAGCTCTATAAGCCTCCTTTGATAGTCATTTCCGGGATTTCCCAACCCCCCAATTACTTTACTACTAAGATACGCGACCTCCGGGCCAGTGTCAAGGGTTTTCAGGGGGGGAGGGCTATTTCTTGATGCTCGAGATGAAGGCCTCGACCTCGGGGACGCCGCCCTGGAAGATGAGGTAGCCGTTCTCCGGCTCGCGCTCCGTCGTCTCGCCGGCGACCGGCGTCAGCATGATCCGGCGGACCTCCTCGACGT
>DATKJS010000012.1:0-22731 GCA_035543515.1 Terriglobales bacterium
GTCTCGGTCCTCGTCGACCCGCTCGTCGCCGACGCCCGGCCGGTCTTCGAGCGGGCCCTGGAAGGGTTCCGCGGGCGCCGGCCGGGCCTCATCCTGACCCTCATCCATCCTCTCCACGACGGGCTGGCCCACACGGCGCGCGAATGGCTGCCCGAGGCCGGCTTCGAAGACCCGGCCCGGCCGCACGGGGCGAAGATCGCCCCGCACGAGCTCGCCGCCGTCCTCGACTCGCGCAAGCCTCGGCTCTTCGCCCTCGGCGACCACTCCGTCTTCGCCGAGCCCGTCTGGCCCCTGCCGCGGCTCGTCATCGCCGGCGCCGGGCACGTCGGCAAGGCCGTGGCCCACCTCGGATCGCTCCTCGACTTCGAGGTCACCGTCATCGACGACCGGGCCGAGTTCGCCAACAAGGACAACATCCCCGACGCCGACGAGCTCGTCGTGGGCGATATCGGCGAGTCCGTCCGGCTCGTCCCGAGCTCGCCCGACAACTACTTCGTCATCGTCACGCGGGGCCATCGCCACGACGCGGAGGCGTTGCGGTCCGCCGTCGGCCGCGGGGCCGCCTACGTCGGGATGATCGGCAGCCGGACCAAGGTCGCCCTGATGCGCCGGGAATTCCTGGAGAAGGGCTGGACGAGCCAGGAGGAATGGGACCGCGTCCGGGCCCCCATCGGCCTCGACATCCGCTCCAAGACCGTCGAGGAGATCGCCGTCAGCATCGCCGCCGAGCTCGTCCTGGCGAGGGCGGCGAGGGCGGACAAGGACCGGCCGTGATCTGGGCCGTCGTCCTGGCCGCGGGCGAGTCGCGGAGGATGGGGACGCAGAAGCTCCTTCTTTCCTACGGCGGGACGACGGTCGTCGAGGCCGTCGTCCGGGCCGCCCTCGATTCGGAGGCCGACCGGACGCTCGTCGTCCTCGGCGCCGACCGCGAGAAAGTGCGCCGGGCGCTCGAGTCGTATCCGCTGACGTTCGCCGTCAACCGCAGCTACCGGCGGGGGATGCTGTCGTCGGTCCAGGCCGCGTTCCGGGCCCTGCCCGCGGAAGCCGAGGCCGCGGTCGTCATGCTCGGGGACCAGCCGGCCGTCGCGTCCCGGACGGTCGACGAGCTCGTCCTGGCCTACAGAGGGGGCGGCCGCGGGATTTATCTCCCGGTCTACGGCGAGCGGCCCGGCCATCCCCTCCTGGTCGACACGGGCTACCGGTCGGAGGTCCTCGGCCTCGACCCCGCCGTCGGCCTGCGCCAGCTCCTCCAGACCCACCAGAAAGACGTCGTCCCGGTCAGGGTGTCCGAGGGCGAGGCGCCGGAGGACATGGACAATCCCGAAGACTACGAGAAACTCGTCTCCCGCCGCCGCTAGCCCTACTTCGCGCCCTTCAGGTACTTGTCGAACCAGGCCAGGATCCGCTCCAGGTGGTCGTGGATATAGCTCGGCCGCGTCAGGACGTGGTGCTGTCCCGGATAGATCACGAGCTCGGTCGGAACCCCGAGCGACCTCAGCGCCTGGTACATCTGTTCGCTGCCGATGATGGGGACGTTGAAGTCCTTCTCGCCGCCCATGAACAGCGTCGGCGTGCGGATCCTGTCGGCGTGGAAGAACGCATAGGACACTTTCAGCCACACGTCCGGGTTCCGCCAGGGAGGCCCGAGCTCGCCGATGTACTGGTGGACATACTGGTCGCCGCCGAACATCGAGAGCTGCAGGGCGCTGCCCGCCCCGCTGACCGCGGCCTTGAAACGGGGGTCAGTGGCGATGGTGTAGTCCGTCGAGATCCCGCCGTAGCTCCAGCCGCCGATGCCGAGCCGGCCGGGGTCCGCGATCCCCTTCCGCACGGCGTCGTCGACACCGGCGAGGATGTCGGCGACCTCCCTGTTCCCCCAGTCGGCGAAGATGCTTTTCGCGAACGCGGCGCCCCTCCCGCTGCTGCCGCGGTAGTTGATGGCCAGCACGACATAGCCGTGCGCGGCGAAAAGTTGCCGCTCGAACTGCAGCGGATACAGGTCGAAGAGGAGCGCGTGGTCGTCCTGCATGCACGGCCCGCCGTGGATCCAGACCAGCGTCGGATAGGCCTTTCCCGCCTCGCACGAGGGCGGCTTGACCACCAGGCCGTGGACCTCCGTGCCGTCCTTGCTGCGGAAGCTCGTGTCCTCGACGGCGCCGAGCTTGACCTCGGCGAGCAGCGCGTCGTTGTGCGAGGTCAGTCGGCGCAGCGCCCCGTTCTCGACCGCGTAGACCTCCGTCGCAGACGAGTCGGTGGACGCGGCGACGACGGTGCGCCCGCCGCGGCTCACATGGTCGCTCGGCACGGCCGCGCCGTCCGTCATCCGTTCCACGGCCCCGCCGCCGGCCGCGGTTTTGGCCAGATACGCCCGCCGGTCGTCTTCCACGATGAAGGCGAGGGAAGCGCCGTCCGGCAGGAATTCGGCCTTCGTGACGCGACGGTCGAGGGCGGCGGCGAGGTCGCGCGGCTCTCCGCCCGCGGCCGGCACGACGGCCAGGCGGTCCTGGTTATAGCCCTGGTATTTCGGCTCGAGGCCGTGGGCGAAGGCGATCGTCCGGCCGTCCGGGCTCCAGAGGAGACGCTGGGCGTCGGGCGCGTTGAACGTGAGGAGCTTGCGCGGCGCGGCGCCGGGGCGCGCCTCGACGACGAAGAGGTCGTCCGTCCCGGCACGGTCGGGCTCCCTGCCCACGAACGCGATCTCGGACCCGTCGGGGGACCAGGCCGCGTCGCCTTCATCGAGGCCTTTGTCCTCCGTCAGCCTCCCGAGCTTCCGGCTCCCGACGTCGAAGAGATAGAGATGCGCGTGGGACAGGGCGGTCAGATAGCCCTCGTAATCGCGCTTGAAATGGTAGCGGTCGATGACGATCGGCTTGGCTGCCTTGGCCTTGGCGTCACCCTCGGCGCCCGGAGACTCCTCGCTGTCCTGCATGGCCAGTACGAGCCGCTTGCCGTCGGGCGACCATTCGTAGCCGCCGATGTCGCCCTTGACGTCCGTCAGCGGACTGGCTTCGCCCCCGCGCCGGTCGAGGAGCCAGACCTGCGTCTTGCCGTCGGCGGAACGGGCGGAAAGGAAGGCCAGGAACCTCCCGTCCGGGCTCCAGCGCGGCGTCGTTTCCGACTCCGGGCCGTTGGTCAGGCGCAGGTCCTGGGTGCCCTCCCAGTTGACCATCCAGACGGCGGTCCGCAACTTGTCGGCCTCGCGGTCCAGGGCGGTGACCGTGTAGGCAATCCACCGGCCGTCCGGCGAAACCTGGGGCCCGGCCACCTCCTTCAGGCGATAGACGTCGGCCGGGGCGAGCGGGCGTTTGACGGGCGCCCGGGCAAAGAGAGAGGCCGCCCCGTGCCAGAGGCAGACGCCGGCGAGTAAGGCCAGAATCGCCGACCGCTCGTTCCGCCGAACGAAACCCGCCGAACCGCAGGAACCTATCATCGGGGTCTCCCTCCTCTCCGTCGATCGGCTTAAAAAGGGACAGTCCCCTGCGAGGGACAGTCCCTTTCTTATTTGATTCTCTCCCAGCTCACGGCGCGCTTGACGAGGCGCTCGGCGACGACGCGGACGCCGAGCCCCGGCCCCTTCGGGATGTCGATCATGCCGTCGGCGTCGAGGACGACGGGCGGATCGACGATGTCCTCGTCGAAATAGTTCGCCGTCTCCGAGGTGTCGCCGGGCAGTGTGAAGCCCTCGGCCGTCTGGAGGTGGATGTTGACGGCGCGGCCGATGCCCGTCTCGTCCATCCCCCCCGACCAGACGTCGACGCCGTGGCCGGCGCAGTACGAGGCGATCCGCAGCGATTCCATGAGGCCGCCGACCCGGCCCTGCTTGATATTGATGATGCGGCAGGCGCCGAGGGCGATGGCCGCGGCCGCGTCGGCCAAGCCGTGGATGGACTCGTCGAGGCAAACGGCGGTCCGGAGCTCCTTCTGGAGGAGCGAGTGCTCGTAGATGTCGCTGTAGGAAAGGGGCTGCTCGATCATCATCAGTCCGAACTCGTCGAGCCGCCTGAGCCGGTCGACGTCCGCGAGCGTGTAGTCGCCGTTGGCGTCGGCCATGAGCCGGATCCCGGGGAAGCGCTCCCGCACCGCCCGCACCCATTCGACGTCCTGGCCCTTCTTGATCTTCATCTTGATCCGGCCGTACTTCTTGGCCACGGCCGCTTCGACGGCGGCGAGGAGCTTCGCGGGCGTCTCCTTGAGGCCGATGCTCAGCCCGGACATGATCTTCCGCGCGGGCCGGCCGAGGAGCGCGTGGAGCGGGACGCCCTTCTGGAGCGCAAGCAGGTGGAGGAGGGCGTTCTCGACCGTGGCCTTGGCCATGCCGTGCCCGCGGACGTGGCGGAAGCGCGCCTCGAGCTCGCCCATCGTGACCCCCGGCTCGACGAGCGGGAAGAGGAAGTCCTTGATGATGTGGCGGGCCGTGCCGTTCGTCTCATAGGAGTAGAACGGGTCGGGGTCCGAGACGCACTCGCCCCAGGCGGCGACGCCCCCGGATTCGAGGCGCATGAGCAGGGCTTCCTTGTCGGTCCAGGTGTAGACGCTCGTCCCGAAGGGGGCGACGAAAGGCAGCCGGACGGTGACGAGGTCGATCCGGTCGACCCTGGGGACGGCGAGGGCTTCGACGGAGGCGGTCGGGGATGGCTTGTTGGTCATGAGGTCCTCTTCTTTCTCGCGCCGGGCTTTTTCTCCGGCTTGGCCGTGCTCTCGGCAACCCTGAACCTGACGATCCTGCGGACCAATCCGAGCGGCAACGGCCGCCCGAGGGGGAATCGGATCGTCCCCTTCGAGAGGTCATGCGCCGCTAATTCCCGGCGGAAGGCCCGGACCCCGCTCGAGGTCGGGAAAAAGCTGATGTGCTTCTCGAAAGCGGCGAAATGGACGAGGTTGCCGTTCAGGGTGAAGGTCGGGATCCCGTAGCTGATCTTCTCTCCGGCGCCGGGAGCGGCCGCCCGGATGGTCGCCCGCAACCCCCGGAGCGTTCGCCGGATGTCGGCCGGAAAAGAAGCGATGTACTCGTCGATCGTCTTGAAGCCGGCCTTGCGTCGGTCCACGTTCCTCCCCTCGCGGGAGAGACGATGATAGGCCGGGCGGCAAAGGGGTGTCAATAGCGCGGGCTTTATGGCCGCCTCGGCTTTGTGCTATAACTCGTCCGAAGGAAGTCAAAGAGAGGTGAGGGAATGAAAAGAAGCCTCAAGGCCATGATCCCGGTCACGGCGGCGCTGGCGCTCTTCGCCCTGCTGGGGGCTCTCCCGGCCCGGTCCCAGGCCATCGGACCGCTGACCCAGCAGGGGGACGATCTCTATGAGCAGCGCGGCGACCTGGCGAAAGCCCGGGCGGCCCTGGACAAGTACCAGGACGCGCTCTTGGCGAAGGAGGGCGACTACGAGGTCTACTGGCGGATGGCCCGGGTCGAGTATTGGATCGGCGACCACGCCGCTGCGAAGGACGAGAAGGTCAAGCTCTTCGGCCTGGGCGTCTATCACGGGAAGAAGGCCGTCGCCCTGGAGCCGGGAAAGCCCGACGGCCACTACTGGCTCGGCGTCAACTACGGCTCCTACGGCGAGGTCAAGGGCGTCCTGAAGAGCCTCTCGCTGGTGGGGCCGATCAAGGCAGAGATGAACAAGGTCCTGGCCATCAACCAGGCCTACGAGGACGGCGGGGCCGACCAGCTCCTCGGCCGCCTGTACTACGAGCTCCCGGGGATCGCCGGCGGGAGCAACAAGAAGTCCCTCGAGCATCTCCTGAAGTCCAAGGAGCTCGGGCCGCGCGTCGGCCTGACCCGGATCTACCTCGCCGACACCTACCTCGACATGGGCGAGGTCCAGAAGGCGCGCGAGGAGCTCGAGTACGTTATCGCCATGGCGCCCGACCCGAGGCTCATCCCGGAGACGACCCAGGAGAAGGAGATGGCCAGGAAGAAGCTCGCCGGGAAGGAGTTCGCGAAGAAGTGAGCGAGGACCAAGACCGGGACGAGGCGCCGGGAGCACGGACGCCGCCGGATCCGAGCACTGTTCCCGTCGGCAAAACTACGGAGACGAAAGCCACGGCCGTTCGGGTTCTTTTCGAAAACGACGAGCTGCTGGCCGTCGACAAGCCCGAGGGCGTCGTTTCGATCTCCGGGGCGGGAGCGGGCGGCCTGCCGGAGCTCCTGCGGCGCGAGGGCGTCTACGCCGGCCGGCTCTACCCCGTCCACCGCCTCGACCGCGGAGCGAGCGGCGTCATCGTCTACGCCAAGACGCCCGAGATGCACCGTTACCTCAACGGAGAGTTCGACCGCCGGGCCGTGCGCAAGACCTACCTCGCCCTCGTCCACGGCCTCACCGCCAACCGCGGCGTCGTCAACAAGCCCCTGCGGGAGTTCGGCTCGGGCCGCATGGGGGTCGACGAGGCCCGCGGCAAGCCCTCCTCGACCGAGTTCAAGGTCGAGCGGAGGCTCCGGGGATTCACTCTGCTGCGGGTCCGGCCGCTCACCGGGCGCCGCCACCAGATCCGCGTCCATCTCTACAGCCTCGGCCACCCCATCGTCGGCGACAGCCGGTACGGCGAGCGGGCATTGCAGGAGCGCTATCCGCGGCTGATGCTCCACGCTCTGGAGATCGAATTCGCCCTCCCCACGGGCGAGCGGCTCAAGATCGCCGCCCCGCTTCCGGAGTCGTTCAGGATACTGGGGTCGGACCTCAGTATCTAATTGATAAATAACGATATAATAGATTTTTCGGGCCTGTTTTCGGCCCTAAGTCTCCATTTTGGGCACCCAAAACAGCCACTTAAGCGATTAGCTCGTCTCTCCCCAAGATCTCGTTAAACCCCGATTTTCGGCATCAAAAATGGAGGTTTAAGGCCAAAGAACGCCCATAAAAGATGGCTATTTCATTTGTTTAACGCAGGATACTGAGGTCCGACCCCAACAGGAATTTGATTCGGGCGGGGGTTTTGGTTTATTCTATCGGCTCATGATGCTCCGTTCGACTCCTTCCCCTGCGCCCGGTCCCGCCATCCATGGACGATAGAACGCAGCCCGACCCCGAGCTCCTGGCTCCGACCATCCTCGACCGCTCCCGCCACTCGCTTTCCCGGCGCGACATCGACCCGGACGCCCTCAAGGTCCTTTACCGTCTGAGCAGCCACGGCTTCATCGCCTACCTCGTCGGCGGAGCCGTCCGCGACCTGCTCCTTCGCCGTCGGCCGGCGGACTTCGACGTCGGCACCGACGCCCACCCGAACCAGATCAAGAAGCTCTTCCGGAACGCCTTCCTCATCGGCCGCCGCTTCCGGCTGGCCCACGTACGATTCCAGGGCGGCAAGGTCGTCGAGGTCTCGACCTTCCGCCGCAAGCCGGACGATGAGGAGCTAGCCGCCGAGCGCGAGGAGCAAAGGCTCGCGGACGAGGCCGCCCGGGCCCGAGAGGGGGCGATCGAGCTTCCGCCCGCTGAGGCGGCCGGCGCCGGCGACTCGGCCTCGTCCGCCGCCGCCGAGCACCTGGCCTCGCCCGTCGCTTCGGAGGCCCCGGCGGCTCACGATGAACCAGGAGCGCCCCCGGCTCCCTCCGCCGCTCCCCCCGAACCGCCGCGGCGCCCCGTCCCCATCCCGGGCCGCCCGCCTCTCCGGCCCATCGCCTTCGGGACACCGCGCGAGGATGCCTTCCGCCGAGACATCACCATCAACGCCCTCTTCTACGACATCTCGACCTATTCCGTCATCGACTACGTCGGCGGCCTCGACGACCTCCGCCTCGGCCGCATCCGAGTCATCGGCGACCCCGGCGAGCGCTTCACCGAGGACCCCGTCCGTATCTGGCGGGTCATCCGCCACGCCTCCCGCCTTGGCTTCACCATCGAGGAGGCGACCGAGCGGGCCATCGCTCCCCATCTGCCGCTGCTGGCCAAGGCCGCGGGATCGCGCCTCTGCGAGGAACTGAACAAGGACCTGAAAAAGGGCGCTTCCCGGGCTTTCTTCGAGCTGGCCCGCCACCATGCCCTCCTCCCGGTCATCCTCGGCCGGGTCGGCGAGGCCTATCAGCGGTCCGATGAGGCTTTCGGCCGCCTGGCCGAGAACCTGGCCGCCATCGACGCCGCCGTCTCCCGGGGCTCTTCGCCCTCGCCCGACATGGTCTATGCCCTGCTTCTCTGGCCGTGGGCCAAGCCCGTCCTCGCCGGGGCCCAGGGGGACAAGGCCAGGGCCCTCTATGACGCCTTCCGCGAGGCCAAGGCCGCCGCGACCATCCCCAAGGGCGTTCTCCTCGACGCCGTCCAGACGCTCGTCATCGTCGACCAGATGCTCGAGGCCCTGGCCACGGGCCGGATGCGCTGGGGAGTGAGGAAGCGGGCCCACTATTCCGGCGCCGCGAAGATCGCCTCCTTCCTTGTCCAGGGCACCTTCGGCCAGGGCGAGGACCCGTTCGCCAAGATCTTCGGCGCCCGCTTCCGCGTCGGCCACGAGGCCGCGCATGGGGCGGCGGAGGGCGCCGACGAAGCTCTCGAGGCCCGGCCCGAGGGCGAGACGCCGGCCGGCGAGGCCGGGCTGCCCGCCGGCCGGCCGCGCCGCCGCAGGCGCCGTCGCCGGCCGCGCCGGAGGCCTTCCGCTCCCCAGGCGCCGGCCGCGTAAGGAGAGTCCCCCCGCCCGGTTGAATCCGGCCCGAGATGAATCTATAATGCCCCGTGCCCGCAGGCGAAGCCGCGAGAAGGCGGGCGAGGAGAGAGTCCATGGACCAAACGCAACCGAGTTCGCTGACGCTCAACGGCCTGACCTGGCCGCGCGTTCTGAGCTTCCTGTCGGGCCTGGGCATGGCCGCCGCCTCGGTCCTCACCATCCGCCACTTCTTCATGGCCAACTATCCGGCGACGATCTTCACCGGCTCCTTCTGCGACATCAGCGCGTTTTTCAACTGCGACAGCTCGGCCTTCTCCCCCATCGCCCAGGTCTTCGGCGTGCCGCTCGGCTATTTCGGGCTGTTCATGGGGGCCTTGGTCATGCTGGGGGCGGTCATCCCCTCGCCGGCCTTCGAGCGGACGAACAAGTTCCTCTCCCTCCTCAACGTCCTCGGTGTCGCCGGCCTCTTCCTCTACTCCGTCCTCGTCATGCACAGCCTGTGCCTGCTTTGCTCCGGCTATTACCTCTTCTCCATCCTGAGCTTCGTCCTGTTCTGGCGCTACGGCCTGGGCCGCGGCGAGCGCGGCTTCCTCGCCCGGTGGGTCAGGCCGTCCTTCCGCCTCCTCGTCGTCTTCGGCGTCGTCGCCCTGGCCGGCGCCTACGGCTTCCTCCTCTACAACGACGCGAAGAAGGAGGCCCAGGTCGGCCAGGCCGCGAACATCGTCCGGCAGTACTACGAGCTGCCCAAGGTCGCCTGGCCAAGCCTCATCTCTCCCTACTGGTCGGTGAAGTCCACGGAGCGCTTCGAGGACGCGCCCATCCAGGTCGTCGAGTACGCCGACTTCCTCTGCCCCGACTGCCTCTACCTCGCGCAACAGCTCGACCAGTTGAAGAAGGAGTTTGCGGGCAAGATCAACGTCGCCGTCCAGTTCTTCCCTCTCGAGGGCAGCTGCAACAAGGTCCTCCCGGCCAAGAAGGCCAACCTCCATCCCGGCGCCTGCGAAATGACCTTCATCGCCGCCGGGAACCTCGAACGATTCCCCGAGATCAACGACGAGATCTGGGCCAACTTCAGGTCGACGCGGAACCCCGAGTGGCGGCGGGCCCTGGCCAAGAAATACGGAACGGAAGGCGCCATGGCCGACCCCAAGGTCCGCGACCTCGTCGAGAGGATCATCAATACGGGCGCCGAGTACGAGAAGACGTCGGAGGGCTCGCCGGCCGGGATCCGCTCGACGCCGACCATGATCATCAACAACCGGATGGTCATCGGCACGCTCCCCTACCAGCACATGAAGGCCATCTTTCAGGCCTTGGTCGACGAGCGGCAGAGCGGCGGCCGGAAATTCATCGAGAACTGGATGCCGCCGGCCCGGAAGAAAAAATAGGTCAGGGCAAATAGGGGGACACAATATCCATTTCCGATTTGTCGATGGAACTTCAGGGGGACAATTCGGAAATGAGTATTGTGTCCCCGAATTAATTAGGAGCGGTTTTTCGCCATTTCGGCCCGTAGCGCCGCGTCCAGGCCGGCGGGATGGCGCCGGTAATGATATTCGATCCGGCTCGAGTCGCGGTGCGCCTTGGCGTACGGCCAGCCCCCGGCCATCAGGGCCCGCTCGTGGAGCTCGTGGAGAAGGATGAACTCCCGCTCCGCGGGCGCGACGTCGTCGTCGAGCCAGACCTCGCCGGCCGGGACGAAGGGATAGACGCGGCCGTGCCCGCCCTCGGTGAAATCGATGAAGAAGACGTCCCGGACGAGCTCGCCGTCGACGACCCAGACCTTGACCCCGCCGCTCCAGTCGGCGAGGAGCGCCTTGTGGACGCGGGCCAGGAGCTCGGCCGTCCGGCCGGCTTCGCGCAGGGCGGCGCCCTCCCGCGCCCTCGGCGTCTTGGCCCGCTCCGTCCTCTCCACGTCGTCCGCCCGGCTCAGGGCCTCGTCGTAGCGCATGCCGCCTGCCATCAGCCGGTGCTCCTCGAGGAGATGGTCGACGAAGAACGCCGCCTCGCCGGGCGCGGCCTCGGCGTCGAGCCAGAATTCCCCGGCCGGGATGAAGCGGAACTCGAGGTGCTGGCCGAAGTTCGTGAACTCTTCGTCCAGGTTCTCCCGGACATAGCGGCCGTCGACGACCCAGACCGCGAACCCTTCGGCGCGCTCGAGAAGCCTGAGGTAGGGCTTGCCGGGGACCGATGGCGGCCGGAGGCGCGCGCCGGGGCCGCAGGCGCCGGCGGCGAGAGCGACGGCGGCGAGGGCCAGGGGCAGGAGCCTGCGGGGCGGTGCGGTCATTCTCTCTCTCCCCTTCGCCCCCTCAGATCACGTCCAGCCCGGTCGTGACCGGCGACTCGCGACGGACCCGGTCCTGGATGTCCTTGATCGAGGTGTAGCTCTCGAGCAGGTCCGGCAGGTACTCCGTGCTCGTCACGAACGTCCAGAGGTAGGCGGCGACGGCGTAGATCTGGCCGGTCGAGAAGTTGTCGATGTCGATGGCGATGAAGAGGACGACGACGAAGATGCCCAGGAGGAAGAGCCGGATGAGGCCGAAGTTGAGCGCCCCCCAATTGGCGATCCGCCGCTGGGGCCGGGCCATGGCCTCGTAATAGGCGCGGACGTGCTTGATGTCCTTGCGGGCGAAGATCTCGAAGACGTCCTCCCGCATGTCGTGGAGCTCCTTCTGAAGGGGCGTGACGCGCTTGTTGTAGAGCCGATTGACAAGGGCCAGGGGGAAGACGATGAGGAGGCAGGTCAGCGAGATCCGCCAGTCGAAGAGGGCCAGGGCGATGGCCGTGCCGCCGAGGTCGAAGCCTTGCTCGATGAAGTCGGGGACGCGGCGCTTGAGGAAGGTCACGTAGTCGCGGCAGAGCTCGACGCGCGAGGCCGTCCGGGACACGTCGAGGCCCTTCTGGCGGCTCGATTCCGTGACCTCGACGGCGATATTGGTGAACATGTTCAAATAGATCCGCTCGTCGATGGAGCGGCGGGCGGCGCCGACGCCCGAGTTGACGGCGAAGACGCCGATCCAGAGGAGGAGGGGCACGGTGTAGGAGACGTGCTCCTTGGCGCCGAAGACGGCGATGAGCCGGTCGAGGAGGCGGCCGAAGAGCGTCGGCTCGATGATCCAGGCCACCTTTTCGATGACGACGAGGGAGATGGCGAAGATGAAGGACTTGCGGTACTTGCGGATGATGTCGAAGAGGTTCATGGCGGCATCGCTCCGGGACCGGGCGTCCGGGGGCCGGGCGGCCGGGAAACCGAGAGAATATGCTTATCACAGCCGTCCGGACGGCACAAGGGCGGCAGAGAGACCGTCGGGGGAGTCCCCTGAGGCGGCCCGCCACCGCGCCCTACTCTTATTAGACGGCCCCGGCGGCGGATGATTCCCCTGGTCAGAGCCAGAGAGAAGCAGCTTCGGGGACCGAGGCGCGGTCGGCCAGGGCGATGGCGCTCCGGACGCAGGCGTTCCGGCAGACGCCGCAGCCATAGCACTTCGAGAGGTCGACGCGCGCCTTGGCCTTGCGCTTGCGGGGGACGAACGCGTCGAACGGGCAGAGCTTGGCGCACTCGCCGCAGCCCGCGCACCGGCCGTCGTCCACCCGGGCCACGTACTCCGAGCGGAACATGAGGGGCGTGCGGTGGGCCAGCGTCGTCTTCATGGCCAGGCAGCCGGGGAGCGAGCAGTTGCAGAGGCCGCCAAGGAACGGCGTCACGAACGACCAGACCGTGTGGCAGAGCCCCTCGTCCTCGTTCTCCCGCATCAGGGCCAGGGCCTGCTCCTTGGACATGAACTCGAGGCCGCCCGTCCGGGGCCCGATGAGGTAGGAGGCGTCGATCCCCTTCAAGATCTTGACCATTTCCCCGCCCTCGGGGGCGAGGCTGAGCCCGTAGCAGTAGCGATGCTCGGGCCCCAGGGTGACGTGGCGGCAGATGCAGGCCAGGCGGACGACCGAGGTCGTGAGGCCGAGGATCTTCTCGACGTCCTCGATGGGCACGACCTGGCCGAAGTGGTTGACCTTCTGCCGCTCGGTGATGCTGCGCCGGATGCCGCGCGTCAGGAAGGACGGCAGGCGGTCGAGCTTGGTCAGGGCCCGGTCGCCCTTGGCGAGATGCTCGGGCGAGCCGAAGAAGCGCTCGATGTACTGGCGGCGCTTGAGGTCGCTGAGGAGGTCCTCGGAAAAGTTGCGGGCCTCGAGGTACCACTTCTTCCCTTCCCCGTGCTTATGGCAGAAATCACACATGGGCGCCCCCGGCGGAAGCGTTTTCCAGCGCCCAATTATTACCATAGCCCGCGGCCGGGCTCAAGACGCACGGGGAAAATCAAAACCTGTCCCTCGCCCTGCTCTTCATCGCGGTGATGGTATCGATCGAGCTCATCAAGAGCCTCATCATCATCGGCCGCAGGCGCCTGGCTCGATAGCTTAATTCGGGGACACAATACTCATTTTCCAATTCTCCTCGCCGCGGCATCCAGCCAAATTGGGGATTGAGTATTGTGTCCCCGATTTAGACGCCGGCCGGCGGGAGGTCGAAATTCGGAAATGAGTATTGTGTCCCCGAATTAGGCGGGCGCGGCGGCCGGGTCGCCGGCCGCGCCGTCCGTGTCGATGTCCCGGATGCCGCGGCGGAAGGCCATGTTGACGGCGAAGACCGCGGCCGTGGCCTTGGGCGACGACCTGACCGCCGCCCGCGCCACCCTCAGTCCGAGCCGCGGATAAGCATAGAACTTTTCCCTGACCCAGGCGCACCCCTCGAGGAGCTCCCGGCTCGACATCCCCTTCGGCCGGAAGCAGACGTTGTCGGTGATGTAGCGGCCCCAGTCGCGCTCGATAATCCGGCCTTCCCGCTCGAACCTGGCGTAGAGGGGCGTCCCCGGGTACGGGACAAGGATGTTGATCTGGGCCGTGTCGATCCGGCTCTCGAGCGCGAACTCGAGGGTCGGGGCGAAGACGGACGGGTTGTCGCCGTCGAAGCCGAAGATGAACGCGCCGATGACGCAGATCTTCCTGCGGTGGAGCTCGCGCACGGTCTCCTTGTAGACGGCCAGGCGGGCCTCGCCCCGGGCCAGCTTCATCAACCCGGGCTGGGGCACGATCGACTCGAAGCCGACGAAGACCCCGGCGCAGCCGCTCCTCTCCATCAGGTCCAGCAGTTCGCGGTCCTTGGCGATGTTCCAGGAGGCGTTGCCGACCCACTCCTTTCGGAGCGGAATGAGGCGCCGGAAGAGCTCCTTGAAGTAGTCGCGCTCCTGGGCCACGTTGTCGTCGTTGAGGACGAAGTAGCGCCCCTCGAGACCGCGGATTTCCTCGACGACCTCTTCGACCGGCCGGCACCTCGTCTTGCGCCCGAGCAGGGCAGAGATCGAGCAGAACTCGCACTGGAACGGGCAGCCGCGCGTGGCTTGGACGTTGTTGACGGTGATGTAGTCGCCCGCCCGAAGGAGGTCGCGGCGCGGCCAGGGCAGCCCCGACAGCGGGGAGTCGTTCGTCGAGCGATAGGCCTTGCGCAGGGCGCCGGCGGCGAAGTCGCGGACGAGGGCCGGCCAGGTGTCCTCGGCCTCGCCGATGACGACCGCGTCGGCCGCCGCCGCCGCCTCGTCCGGGCAGGCCGCGACATGCATGCCGCCGAGGACGACGGGCGCCCCGCGCCGACGGAACTCCCGGGCGATGTCGTAGCCGCGGCCCGAGTTCGCCGTCAGAAGCGAGATGCCGACGAGGTCGTAGCGCCTGCCGTAAGGGACCGCCTCCCGCTCGTCGTCGACGATCGTGACGCGGGCGTCCGGCGGCGAAAGAGCCGCAACCATGGTCAGGCCCAGGCCCGGGTAGCGCTGGGCGGTCGGCTGGTCCTGCCGGAAGGCCGTTAGCCGCGCCCGGCGGGAGGACGGGTAGATCAACAGGATTTCCATCGCTTACCCCCTGGCCTACGAGAATAAGATAGGCGGCCGGGGCGGGGAGTTGTCAACAAGATGTCAAGAAATGGTCAATAATGCACGAAGAGGGACAGCCCCCCCGGAGGAAACTGTCCCCCTCGGCAGATTGACTCTGCCCGCCTAAGACGGGGTCAAACCTACAGATTACAGAATAATCCTGTAATCTGTAGGTTTGACCCCGTCTTAGGCGGACCGTTGACTTCCCCCCCGACGCCCGGCTATAAGTTGTCCGATGTCCAATCATCCGCCCGCGGCCACACGGAGGTCCGGGCCGAACGCTCGAGGGAGGTCAGCCTCATGCGAAAAGCGCGTCTCGCCGTCTGCTTGGCGCTCCTGGGGGCCCTGGTGATGGCCTGTGGGGAAGACCGGGAGGACAAGGAAGAGGCCAAGGGAGAGGCCATGGCCAAGCATGTCGCCGCCGCATCGCCCGCGACACTTGCCTCGCCCCCCGCCTGGGAGGCGAAGCTGCTGGCCGAGCTCCCCGCCCTCGGGCATCGCAACTGGGTCGTCGTCGCCGACGCCGCCTTTCCTCTCCAGATCAGCCCGGGCATGGAGGTCGTCGTCTCGAACGAGGGCCATTTCGTCGTGCTCGAGAAGGTCCTCAAGGCGCTTGACGCGTCGAAGCACGTCCGGCCGAAGGTCTATCTCGACAAGGAGCTCGCCTTCGTGCCCGAGGCGTTCGCGCCGGGCGTCGATGCCTGCCGGGCACGGCTCAAAGCGATGCTGGCCGGCCGCGACGTCAAGCCCGTCCTCCACGAGGAGCTCATCGCCCGCATGGACCAGGTCGCCAAGATGTTCCGCATCCTGATGATCAAGACGAACCTGACCGTGCCCTACACGACGGTCTTCATGGAGCTCGACTGCGGCTATTGGGGTTCGGACGGCGAGGCCGCCATGCGGAAAAGCATGAAATAAGAATTTGGGGACACAATACTCATTTCCCTATTTTCTCTGCTCCGTGCCCGGCTGAATTTGGGAATTGAGTATTGTGTCCCCGAATTAGACGGGCAGTGAGCCGATGGCCAGGGATGCAATATCGCGTCCCTCTACGGCAGGTTGATGATCTGCTGCTGTTGCTGCTGCTCCTGGGCCGACGTCTTGAGAAAGAGGACGGCGGCCTGGGCCACGACGTAGACGACGAACCCGGTGACGATCAGGCTGAGGATGATCAGCAGGACACCCTTGGTGCTCGAGACCGGCCGCGACAACCCCTGGGGGGCGAGGGCGTCGAACATCCACTTGCCGATGAAGATGATCATGATCGTCAGGCCCAGGGCCAGCCGGTAGCCCAGGATATTGCCTTGGCCGTAGATCGAGCGGTCGATGCGGACAAAAGGCCAGACGAGCCAGACCGCGAACAGCATCAGCAGCGCCGTGATGGCGATGCCGAGGCGGCGCTCGGACGGGGTTTGAATATTCACCACGGCTATTTTACGCTTTCGCCGGGGAAAAGGACAGAATGCGGACGGCCGGGGCGACGCCCGCGGCATTGTTAAGAGGGACAGTCTCCTCAGGGGGGGGGATGTCCCCTTTTGCCCTGTCCCCTTTGGGCGTCCCCTTTGGCCCCTATGGCGCGTTGACATCCTTCCTAACCGGTCCTATAGTGAAGCATCGGCACGCGGGAGGCGAGCATGCCCAAGCGAAAAGCGCCATTCATCCTGCTCGCATTCGCCCTTCTGGCCGGGCTCGCCCCGGCGGTGTCAGCGTCGGCATCGAGTGGGGCGGGGGATGGAAGCGCCGACCGAGCAGTCCTCGCAGGTCACGAACAGCCTTCGCGACGGGGGTCAAACGTGGACGAGCCAGGACTCGCAGGTCCGCAAGGGCGAGCCGAAGCACACGATCTGGGCCGACGAGGCGCTGGCCGCGAAGCCCTGAAAAATAGGATGGGGTCAGGTCTACTTTTCATCAGCCTTGCTGATAGAAACTAGACCCGACCCCTTCTTGAAGTCGGCTTGAGGCCGACAGCGGCACGCAACGACAGATAGGAGGTCGCATGAACCGTCATCCCCGAGCCGCCGCCCCCGCGGCCGCCCTCGCCGTCCTCGCCTGCGCCGCGGCACTCGCCGCCTCGCTTCTTGCGCTGCTCGCGCTCCTCCCCCCGCTCCTCGCCCCTCCCCCGCTCTTGGCCGACGAGACGACCGACAAGGTTGACAATGTCTTCGCCGCCTGGGACAAAACGACCTCGCCCGGCGCCGCGCTGGCCGTCGTCCGCGACGGCCGCATCGTCTACGAGCGCGGCTACGGCATGGCCAAGCTCGAGGACGGCGTCGTCATGACCCCGGACCGGATCTTCGATATCGGCTCATGCTCGAAGCAGTTCACGGCGACGTGCTTGGCGATGCTCGTCCGCGACGGCAAGGTCTCGCTCGACGACAACGTCCGCAAGCACATCCCCGAGCTCCCCGACTACGGCACGCCCATCACCGTCCGCCATCTCCTCCACCACACGAGCGGCCTGCGCGACTACAACGCGCTACTCGAGCTGGCCGGCTTCCGCGGCGATTCCGACTGCCCGACCGTGGCGGAGGCCCTCGACGTCATTTGCCGGCAGAAAAAGCTCAATTACGCGCCCGGCGCCGAGTATTCCTACACCAACACCGGCTACTTTCTCCTCAGCCAGATCGTCGAGCGCGTCAGCGGCAAGTCGCTCAACGCCTTCGCCCAGGAGCGCATCTTCAAGCCCCTCGGCATGGCGCACACCATCTACCAGGACGACCACACCCAGGTCATCCCCAAGCGCGCCACCGGGTACGAGCCGGCCCCGGACGGCCGCGGCTACAAGATCGACATGAGCAACTGGGACGAGACGGGCGACGGCAACGTCTACACCTCGGTCGAGGACCTTTTCCTCTGGGACCAGGCCTTCTATACGAACGCGCTCGGCAAGGACGTCATGGACATGCTCCAAACGACGGGCACGCTCTCGAGCGGCAAGAAGATCGACTACGCCTTCGGGTTGGTGGTGAGCGATTATAAGGGCCTCAAGGTCGTCGAGCACGGCGGCGCCTGGGCCGGTTTCCGGGCGGCCATCGTCCGCTTCCCGGAGGAGCGCTTCTCGGTCATCTGCCTGGCCAACCTGGGGACCATGGACCCGTCCGGGCTGGCCTTCAAGGTCGCCGACATCTATCTCGCCGGGAAACTCAGGGAGCCGGAGAAAAAGGAGGCGAACAAGGCCGAGGCCATCGCCGTTCCGGAAAAGGACCTGGCGCCGCTCGCTGGAAACTATCAGGAACCGAGGTTCGGCCAGTGGCTCGAGATAACTCTCAAGGACGGGAGGCTCTTCGCGGGGCCGTTCCGGGGGGGTCGGACGTTCGCCCTAGTCCCGACCGAACCAGGGACGTTCGAGGTCCGTCAAGGGCAGACCACGGTCAGGCTCGAGTTCGCTCCGTCCGCAGCCGGGAAGCCGGCCAAGATCAGGATCGTCCCTCCCGGCGTTGAAGAAGCTCTCTATGAAAAAGCCGCTCCCCTCAAGCCGCTGACCCCGGCCCTGCTCGCCGAATACGCCGGGACCTACGTCAGCCACGAGCTCCTTGACGCCAGGTACGAGATCGCGGTCGAGAAGGGAGCGCTCATCCTCAGGATGCGGACCATCCCGGGGGCGCCGCTCAAGGCCATGGCCCCGGACAAGTTCACCGAATCAGAGTTCGGCGCCACGATCGAGTTCGTCCGCGCAAAGGGCGGCAAGGTCGCGGGCTTCAAGCTCGGCGTCGGCCGCGCCGCCGGCATCGAGTTCGTTAAATAAGAAGGTAAATAAGAAGGGGTCAAACCTACAGATTACAGGAAAATTCTGTAATCTGTAGGTTTGACCCCTTCTTTAGTCCCGTGCTAAGGGGGTAACATGGCTAAGATCACGATGCTCGGAACGGGGCTCATCGGCACCTTCTACACCCGAACCCTCCAGGGCATGCGAGCACGGGACAAGGTCGTCAACGTCTTCTCGCGCTCCCCGGAGCGGGCCCGCGACTTCGCGAAGGAGCACCATGTCCCGCGCTGGAGCGCCGACCTCAAGGAAGCGGTCCTCGACGTGGATTCGGACATCGTCGTCGTCGGCCTCCCGAACAACCTCCATCGCGAGGCCGTGCTCCTGGCCGCCCAGGCCGGAAAGGCCGTGCTCTGCACGAAGCCCCTCGGCCGGACGGCCGCCGAGGCGCTGGAGATGCTCCGGGCGGTCGAATGGGCGGGCGTCTTCGCCGGGTACCTCGAGGACCTCGTCTACACGCCGAAGACGCTCAAGGCCCTCGAATCCGTCCGGAACGGCGCCCTCGGCCGCGTCCTCTGGGCGCGCTCGCGCGAGACCCACCCTGGCCCGCACAGCCCCTGGTTCTGGGACGCGGAGCAGTCGGGCGGCGGCGCGGTCGTCGACATGGGCTGCCACTGCATCGAGATCGGCCGGAGCTTCATCGGCAAGGACGTCCGCCCGGTCGAGGCCTTCTGCTGGGGCGCGACCCAGGTCCACCCGATCGAGGCCGAGGACCACGCCATCGGACTCGTCAAGTACGCGAGCGGCGCCATCGGTCAGTTCGAGGTCAGCTGGACCTTCCGCGGCGGCATGGACCTGCGCGACGAGGTCTCGGGCACCGAGGGCACGATCTGGCTCGACCATTTCCTGCGGACGGGCTTCGAGATGTTCACGGCCGCGGGCGAGGGCGGCTACGTCGCCGAGAAGGCCGACGCGGCCAAGGGCTGGCTCTTTCCGGTCGGCGACGAGGTCCATGAGCTCGGCTACGTCCACATGTTCGCCGACATGCTCGACGCCCGGGACGCGAAGCGCCCGCCGACGGAGACTTTTTACGACGGCTACGTCGTCAACGCCGTCATGGACGCCTGCTACCGCTCGATCCGGAGCGGGCGGTGGGAGCCGGTCGGGCTCGAGGTGTGGAGAGGGAAGGAGGAGGTGGAGGCGGGCGCAGAGGCGTCCGGCGGGACGAAGGCGGCGGAGGGGGCCGCGGGAGTGAAGGCGGTGGACGGGGCAGGAGGGCCGAAGGGGACGGGAGCCCCCCCCTCTGCCGGAGATACCGCTCCCGAATTGACCCTTATCAAGAAGGAGAAGATGCCCGACGGCCGAACCAAGCTCATCTACAAGGACAAGGCGACCGGCAAGGTCGTCCAGAAGGTCGAATGACGCGGGGAGGCGGAGAGTAAGATGACCGAGACGGTTCTCAAGGAAAAGAACGGCGAACATCCATCCGGCCACGCCGGACAGCTGATCTCCTTCTTGGCGTTCGCCGCCGTCTGGGCGGCGGACTCTTTCTTCGGCCATTGGTCCACATTCCCGGCGCGTGACGTGCCACTCGCGGCGCGCCTGGCCCTCCTCGGCCTGGCCTTGCTGACCGCGGTGTCTCTCATCCGGTCGGCGGGGGCGGTCCATCATATCGAGGGGGAATCCGACCATGTCGTGACCACCGGGGCCTATCGGCATGTCCGGCACCCCATCTATCTCGGCGTCATGCTAGGCTATCTCGGCATGGCCCTGGCCACGGGGTCGCTCCTGTCCCTGGGCGTGCTCCTCGGCATCTTCTTCTATTACAACTACATCGCTGGCTATGAGGAAAAGCTGCTCGAGGCCCGCTTCGGCGCGGCGTACCAGGAATATAAGGCTCGGACGGGCAAGTGGGTGCCGAACATCCTCGCGACAAGACAGAAATGAGATTGCTTCGCTCCCGACGGTCGCTCGCAATGACTTCTGAAAAACCATATGGCGCCCGGGAACGTAGGCAATGAAAGGCGGATTGTTAAGAGGGACTGCCCCGCCCAGGCGGGACCGTCCCCTGCCCGTATTAAGGAGGCGCGCGGCAAACCGTGAGCCATGCGGTTACGTATTAGGCATATAAAAGGACATCCATCATGACAGCAGTTCACGCAGTCCCGTCAGCCCCAGTGTTCGCATCAGCCACATCACCCCCGGCAACCTCCTCGCCCCCGGCTATTACCGTGAATAACCTCCGCAAGACGTACGGCCCGCTCACGGCCGTGGACGGCGTCGGGTTCGAGGTCCGCGCCGGAGAGATCTTCGGCATGGTGGGCCCGAACGGCGCCGGCAAGACGACGACCATCGAGTGCCTCGAGGGCATGCGCGCCCCCGACTCGGGCGACCTCCGCATCCTCGGCCTCGACCCGCGCCGCGACGGCTACGTCCTCCGCGAGCGCATCGGCGTTCAGCTCCAGCAGAGCGCCCTGCCCGACGACATCAAGGTCTGGGAGGCCCTCGACCTCTTCGCCTCCTATTACCGCCGGCCCGCGCCCTGGCGCCCCCTCCTCGGCGAGCTCGGCATCGCCGACAAGCGCGACGCCCGCTTCGCCAAGCTCTCCGGCGGCCAGAAGCAGCGCCTGTTCATCGCCCTGGCCCTCGTCAACGACCCCGAGCTCGTCTTCCTCGACGAGCTCACGACCGGACTCGACCCCCACGCCCGGCGGGCCATGTGGAACCTCGTCCGGGCCATCCGCGACCGCGGCAAGACCGTGTTCCTCACGACTCACTATATGGAGGAGGCCGAGGAGCTCTGCAACCGCGTCCTCATCATCGACCGGGGCAGGATCGTCGCCCTGGACACGCCGGAGAACCTCGTCGCGGGCCTGCGCGCCGAGACGCGGATCATCTTCACCGCCGAGCCGGGATACGACCCGGCGCCGCTCCGCGCCGTCCCCGGCGTTGCGAGCGTCGAGGCGAACGGCGGCAAGGTCACCGTCGCGGGACGAGGCGATCGCCTCGTCATCCTCGTCGTCAACGCCCTCGACGCCCAGGGCGCACGCTTCCGGGACCTCCGGACCGAGCAGCCGAGCCTCGACGACGTGTTCATGGCCATGACCCGCGATGAAATGAGAGAAGGCGCCCGATGAAAGCCCTCCTCAAGCTCATCTGGGTCGAATTCAAGCTCTACATGCGCCAGCCCCAGGCCGCCTTCTTCGCCCTCGTCTTCCCCCTGCTCCTCCTTCTCATGTTCGGCAGCATCTACGGCAATAAGCCGGAGGCGTTTTTCGGCGGCCACGGCATGGTCGACGTCAGCACGCCGGCCTACATCGCCATCATCATGGGCTCGACGGGGTTCATGTCGATGTCGATCATCGTCAGCACCTACCGCGAGCGGGGAATCCTGCGGCGGTTCCGGGCGACTCCCCTGCGGCCGACGGCCGTCATCGGCGCCCAGGTGGTGGTCAACTACGTCTTGACCCTCGCCGGGGCCGTCATCCTCGTGGCTGGGGCGCGCCTGATCTATCACATGCGGTTCGGCGGCTCGGTCTGGGCGGTCCTGGCCGGTTTCACCCTGAGCACGCTGAGCTTCTTTGCCGTCGGCTTCGTCGTGGCGAGCGTCTCGCGGACGTCGCGCACGGCCCAGATCCTGGCCATGGTCCTCTATTTCCCGAACATCTTCCTGAGCGGGGCGACGGTGCCGAAGCAGATCTTCCCGCCGGCCATGCGGACGATCAGCAAGGCCCTGCCGATGACCCATGTCGTCAACCTGCTGCAGGGGCTGTGGTTCGGGGACCCCTGGTCCAAGCACCTGGTCGAGGTCGCGGTGCTGGCGGGCCTGCTCGTCGTCGGGACGTTCGTCTCGGCGAAGACGTTCCGGTGGGAATAAGGACGGACTGTCCTCGTCGTCGATCAGCGGGGCGGGGCCAGGGCGATCAGCCCCCGGAGCATCTTGAACCCCTTGACGTAATCGTCCGCCTGAAAGGCCACCGTCCGCGCGTTCACCCTCTGCACGTTCGGCATGTACATGGCCATGTCCGCCTGGGCGGAGATATAGAACTGGAGCTCGAACTTGCAGGGGGTCGCGACCTTGAACGGCTTGAACTGGCCGAGTTTGCGGAGGGCGTCGGTGACGCGGTCGCGAATGCCGCGACGCGCCTCGGCGAAGGGGACAAGCCGCGCGGCGTAGCGGCCGATGCCGTCCTTGACCGGGGCGGTGACGACGTCGCTCCCGAGGATCGCCTTGGCCTGCTTGCAGACGGCGACGTCGCCGCTGACGAAGACGACCGGGACGCCGTAGGCGCCGGCGATCGCGGCGTTGAGGCCGAGCTCGGGCATCTCGACGCCGTTGACCTTGATGCTCTGGACGACGCTCCCGGAGATGGTGTGGTCGAGGACCGCGTCCTGCGTGCCCGCGCCGGCGTGGTAGCCGACGAAGAGGACGGCGTTGTAGGTCTCGTCGATCCCCTGCATCATCGACTGGGGCTTGGGCGCGCCGGAGATGAGCACGGCCTTGGGGTTGAGGTCGCCGGGGTCGAT